>NZ_JBVHVO010000002.1:305546-312609 GCF_055564815.1 Kitasatospora sp. NPDC028961
GGCGCCGAGTCGGGTGTCGGGGTTGATGCCGGTGGTCTGGAGGCCGGGGGTGTTGTTGGTCTCGTGCCAGAGTTCGAAGACGGCGCCGGCGAGGGCGGTGCCGGTGGTGGCGTCGGTCTTCAGGACGCGGACCTCACCGGTGACCGGGGGGGTGGTGCAGGAGGGGAGGTCGCCGTTGAACGGGTAGGAGTGGAACTCCTGGCCGCCTCCCCCAACGGGGAGGCTGGTGTGGGTGAGCGACCCGGTGGTGAAGAAGCGGCCGTTGATCCCCGCGAGGGTGACGGTGGTCAGCGAGGCCTGCCGGCCGATCAGGAAGCTGCCCTGGAACTGGCCGGTGCCGGCCAGGGTGACGGCGGTGGCGTCGGGGAAGTTCCACAGCAGGTGGTCGCGGTAGGCGTTGAGCGGGTCGTCGGTGTCGTTGATGCCGCCGCTGTAGGTGTTCAGGGCCCGGGTGGCGCCGAGGACGTTGACGAGGATCGTGGCGCCGGAGGGGATGCCGGCGAAGACGATGCCCTGCTGGCCACCGGTCGGCCCGGTGAGGTCGAAGTCGACGTTGAACACCTGGAGGGCCGAGCTGCCGTCCCCGGTGAACAGGGTCTGCCCGCCCTGGTTCACGGCGGTGCCGGTCGGGGTGCGCGGCGTGCCGCCGACGCGGGCGTAGCAGTCGGACGCGGTGGTGAGCTGGTCGCGCAGTCCGCTGTAGGGCTGGACGGCGTCGGGGTCGGTGACGAGGGTGCCGGTCACCGTGCCGGTGACCGTGCCCGCGTGCCGGACCACGCCGCCCTCGGCGACCAGGGTCTGGCCGGGGGCGATGGTGATGCCGCCGCCGGTGGTGAGGAAGTCGGCGCCGTCCGGCGGGGGGACCCGGGAGCCGACGCCTGCGATGCCGATGTTGTAGATGGAGCTGACGCCGGCCTCCTTGGCCTGGGCGAAGCTGTCGAGGACGACCACGCGGCCCTCGGCCTCGGCGGCGCGCCCGGCGACCTGGAACTGGTTGCCGACGAAGATGTTGATGCCGTTGTCCCGGCCGGTGAACGGGAGGTTGTTGATCGACGTCGGGTAGCTGGGCGGGCAACTGCCCGGTACGCACGGGCCGAGGCCGCCGGGCAGCGGCGCCGCCACGGCGGGGACGGCCCCGGCACCGAGGGCGAGGACCGGCACCAGGGTCGAGAGCACCGTACAGGGGAGAGCCAGGGCGCCGGCCCGTCGGCGGACGCGGGTGAGCAGTCGGTTGAAGGAAGACATAGTCGAAGCGTCCGGCAGCTTGTGCGAACAGGGTGACCGGTGGAGCGCCCGCCTACGCTGATCGGTGAGCGGGCGTACCCGCTCAGACCAACCGTCACCTGGGCAGCGGACAGTGCCGGTGGGCCCGCCGGGCGCTACGACCGGGCGGCGGCCGCCTCGACACCGTCGAGGAGGACGGCGAGCCCGGTGCGGAAGGCCTCCCGGGTCCGCTCCTCCAGGTCACCGGCGCCGTCCCCGGCCTCGGGGGCGCCGCCGCTCTCCAGCGCGGTCAGCAGGGGGAAGCGCTCCGCGAAGTCCGGTGCGAGGGAGGCGAGTTGGGCGGACCGCGCGTACCACCACTCCTCGTCGGCGACCCCGGTGTCCACGGCCGCGGCACGGGCCTCGGCGGCGGTCCGGGCCATGCCGCGGACCAGCTGCCAGAGGGCGGCGACCACGCCGCGCAGCTGTCGGGGTGGCAGGCCGGCGCCGTCCAGGATCCGCAGCACCGCCTCCATCGCGCCCAGCTCGGCCGGGCCGAGGACCGGCCGGGCCTGGGAGATCTGCAGGACCCACGGGTGCCGCAGGTAGCAGGTGAAGGCCTCCTCGGCCCAGGCGGTGGCGGCGGCCCGCCAATCCGCGGCGGGGTCGTGGCCGGTGGGCAGCTCGGCGAGCACCCGATCGTGCATCAGGTCGAGCAGCTCGGCCTTGCCCGGTACGTACGTGTACAGGGCCATCGCGGTGCGGCCGAGCCGTTGGCCGACCGCGCGCATGGACAGTGCGGCCATCCCCTCGGCGTCGGCGACCGCGATCCCGGCCGTCACGATCGCGTCCACGCTGAGGCCGGGCTTGGGGCCGCTGCGCCCGGTGCGCGGCTCCTCCGGCCCGCGCCAGAGCAGGGACATCGAGCTGTGGGCGTCACCCTGGCCCGCGAAGACGGTCACGGTAGCGAACTCCTTATGCCGTAAAGTATCCTCGTCGAGGCAATCGCTTATGGCGTAAGGTTACAGTGGAGCCGAAACCGGAGGGTCCGACGGTGGCATTGCCCGTCACATACATCCAGGTCGTCGCGGTCGAGCGGGTCACCCCGCGGACGGCCCGCATCACCTTCGAGGCCGATGCGCTCGACGACAGCGTCGGCCGCACCCCCGACCAGCAGGTCAAACTCTGCTTCCCCAAGCCCGGCCGGACCGAGCCCGTGCTGCCCGGCGGCGGCGACGATCCGATGGGCTGGTATCAGGCCTACCTGGCCGTACCGGAGGACGAGCGGCCGTGGATGCGCAGCTTCACCGTCCGCGGCCGGCGGTCCGGCACCCGGCGGCTGGAGGTCGACTTCGTGCTGCACGGCGACGGCGGCCCGGCGAGCGCCTGGGCGGACCGCGCCCGGCCGGGCGACCGGCTCGGCATGGTCGGCCCCTCCGAGTTGTACGCCCGGCCGGTCCCGCTCGCCACCGTCGTCGCCGGGGCCGACTGGGTCCTGCTGGCCGGGGACGAGACGGCGCTGCCCGCGATCGCCACCCTGCTGGCGGCGCTGCCCGCCGGGATCCGGGCGGTGGTGTACGCCGAGGTGGCCGACGAGGCGGAGCGGCAGCCGCTGGCCACCCCGGCCGACCTGACGGTGCACTGGGTGTACCGCGACGGCGCCGCCCCCGGCGGACCGCTGACCGACGCGGTCCGCGCCGCCGACCTGCCCGGCGGTACGCCGTTCGCCTGGCTGGCCGGGGAGGCCTCGGCGGTCCGGGCGATCCGGCGCCACCTGGTGGAGGAGCGCGGACTGGCCAAGGCGTCGGTGGAGTTCGCCGGGTACTGGCGCCACCGGCTCACCCAGGACGACGCGCCCACCGCCGAGGACTTCGCCGACGCGCAGGAGAAGCTCGCGCAGGCCGGGTGAGCCACCCCGGGGCGCGGCCGCGGGAGGGGGAGATCCGGGGGTTCCCGCGGCGTTCCGCTGGGCAGGGTGGATAGCGACCGGTCGGACGTCATCCGTCCGGCGGCGATCCGGACGGCGTGAGGAACAGGGGTGGGCGACGTGACCAGGGACACCGGCGAGGCCTTCGGCGAGCGGACCGGCGGCGGGCAGGTGGGCGGCGGGCGGACCGGCGGCGGGGCGGACGGCGCCGCACGCGAGGCCGGCTCCGCCTACGGGGACCTCGCGTACGGCGACGTCACGCACCGCGACATCGAGGTGAACGGCGTCCGGCTCCACCTCGCCGAACAGGGGGAGGGCCCGCTCGTCCTGCTGCTGCACGGCTTCCCGGAGAGCTGGTACTCGTGGCGCCACCAGTTCGCCCCGCTGGCCGCCGCCGGCTACCGGGTGGTCGCCCCCGACCAGCGCGGCTACGCCCGCAGCGAGCGGCCCGCGGCCGTCGACGCCTACACCCTGCTCCACCTGGTCGGTGACGTCACGGCCCTGATCGCCGCGCTCGGCGAGGGGCCCGCGGTGCTGGTCGGCCACGACTGGGGCGCACCGGTCGCCTGGTCGACCGCCGCGCTCCGCCCCGACCTGGTGCGCGGGGTCGCCGGGCTGAGCGTGCCGCCGCTGCCGGTCTCCGGGCTGCCGCCGCTCGCACTGTCCAGGGAGCGGTTCGGCGAGGGCTTCTACCAGATCTACTTCCAGCGGCCCGGGGTGGCCGACGCCGAGTTCGCCCGGGACCCCGGCTCGACCTTCCGCCGCGTCCTGTTCAGCGGCTCCGGCGACCGCCCCGGCGCCGAGCGGCCGCAGGCCTGGGTCGTCCCCGACGGGCAGACGCTGCTGGACACCGTCCCGGAGCCGGAGAAGCTGCCGGACTGGCTCACCGAGGACGACATCGCGGCCTTCGTCGCCGACTACGCCGGGCACGGCGAGCACGCCTTCACCGGTCCGCTGAACTGGTACCGCAACATCGACCGCAACAACGAACTGCTCACCGCCTTCGCCGGGCGCGGCATCGACGTGCCCGCGCTCTACGTGGCGGGGGACCGGGACATGGTGTCGGCGCTGATCGGCCCGGACGCGCTGCGCGGGATCCTGGAGCGCCTCACCCCCAGGCTGTACGGGCACGTCACGCTCCCCGGCGCGGGCCACTGGACGCAGCAGGAGCGGCCGGCCGAGGTCACTGCCGCCCTGCTGGACTTCCTGCGCGGGCTGGACGGCTGACGCTCCGGGCCGGGAGGCTGACGCTCCTGCGGGCTCGGAACCGGAGCCCGCGCCCGGCGGCGCCGGCCGCTCCCCGGCCGGTCAGACCGGGAGCAGCCGGGCGATCAGCTCGCCCAGCCGGCGGGCGTTGCGGCAGGAGTGCATCTCCACCACCTCCGCGTACGCGGTCGCCGCCGAGTCGCCGCCGGCCCACAGCGAGGGCTGCTCCGGGTTGAGCCAGTACACCCGCCGCGCCCGCCCGGCGATCCGGCGCAGGGCGGACAGGTTCGGGTCGCGGTGGTTGTTGCGGGCGTCGCCGAGGATCAGCACGCTGGTGCGCGGGCCGACCGCGTCCAGGTGCCGGTCGGCGAACTCGCCCAAGGCGGAGCCGTAGTCGCTGTTGCCGTGATGGCCCATCACCTTGGCCTCGGTGAGGATGCGCCGGGCCAGCCCGGCCGGATCGGCCCCGCTGCCCGCCAGCAGCTCGGTGACCTCCGCGGTGCGGTTGACGAAGGCGAACACCCGGACCTTGCTGAACTGCTCGCTCATCGCGCGGACCAGCAGCATGGTGAAGTCGGCGAAGCCGGCCACCGAGCCGGAGACGTCGCAGAGCAGCACGATCTCCGGGCGGGCCGGCCGGCGCAGCCGGTAGGCGGGGCGCAACGGCACGCCCCCGGTGGACAGCGAGCGGCGCAGGGTGCGGCGGAGGTCGATCTGCCCACGGGCCGCGCGCCGCCGCCGGGCGGCCAGCCGGGTGGCCAGCTTCCGGGCCAACGGGTGGACGGTGCGGCGCAGTTCGGTGAGCTGGTCGCGGCCGGCCGCGAGGAAGTCGATCCGGTCGGCGCTGGGTGCGACGGCCCGTTCGGCGATCCGCTCGGTGCCGCGTACCTCGGCCACCCGGCGGCGGGCCTCGGTGCCGACCATGGCGCGGAAGGCCTGGACGCGGCGGCGGATCTCATCGGCGAGGAGGCCGTCGGAGAGGTCGGCCGGGGTGTCCGCCGCGGCGCCCGCGCGCAGCGCCGCCAGGACGCGGGCCAGCAGGGTCTCGGGGGCGAGCCGGCCGAGGGTCTGGTGGGCGGACCAGCCGTCCGAGCCGGGTACCGAGCCGGCGCCGTAGCGGCCGAACGCGGCCACCGCCTCGCCGGCCAGCCGGGCCTGGGCGGCCCGGTCGTCGGCGGCGAGGGCGGCGGCGAGGCGCTCGCGCAGGTCCTCGCGCACGGGGTCGGCCAGATCGCGGGCGGCGGCCCGGGCGTCGTCGGCGTTCTCGGGGCCGTCCGGGGACGGGCCGCCGCGGGCCGACTCCGGGGCGCCCACCCCGAGCGGGAAGAAGAGGTCGAAGGTGGCGTCGTAGACGGCCCGCTGTGCCTCGGAGCGCAGCAGCGCGGCGGCCAGGCCGGCCCGCAGCTGCTCCCGGTCGGTGAGGCCCAGCACGTCGAGGACGGCCGCCGCGTCGACGGTCTCGGCCGGACCGGCCCGCAGCCCGTGCCCGCGCAGGGCCCGGACCAGCCCGGTCAGCCGGGCCGCGAGGTCGGCGGCCCCGGTGGTCGCGGCCGCCGCGGGGGCGGGGCGGTCCGTCATGCCGGGGTGAGCTTCCGGGTGGCCTTCAGGATGTCGTCCTGGTGCTTGAGGATCACCCCGAGGGTGTCCCGGACCACCGCCTCGTCCAGGGTGTCCGCGCCGAGCGCCAGCAGGGTGCGGGCCCAGTCGATGGTCTCGGCCACCGACGGCGCCTTGCGCAGGCCCATCGCCCGCAGCGCGCCGACCACCCGGACGAGCGACTCGGCCAGCGTCGCGTCCAGGCCGGGGACCTTGAGCCGGACGATCCGGCGCTCCAGTTCGGCGTCCGGGTAGTCGAGGTGGAGGAAGAGGCAGCGCCGGCGCAGCGCCTCGGAGAGCTCTCGGGTGGCGTTGGAGGTGAGCAGGACGAAGGGCCGCCGGGTCGCGGTGATGGTGCCCAGCTCCGGCACGGTGACCTGGAAGTCGCTCAGCACCTCCAGCAGCAGGGCCTCGACCTCGACGTCGGCCTTGTCCATCTCGTCGATCAGCAGCACGGTCGGCTCGTCGCCGCGGATGGCGGTCAGCAGTGGCCGGGTGAGGAGGAACTCCTCGCCGAAGATGTCGGTGCGGGCCTGGTCCCAGCCCTCGTCCCGGCCGGCGGTGATCCGCAGCAACTGCTTGGCGTGGTTCCACTCGTAGAGCGCGCGGGCCTCGTCGATGCCCTCGTAGCACTGCAGCCGGACCAGGCGTGCCCGGTTGATCTCGGCCACCGCCTTGGCGAGTTCGGTCTTGCCGACCCCGGCGGGGCCCTCGACCAGCAGGGGCTTGCCCAGGCGGTCGGCCAGGAAGACGGTGGTGGCCACCGCGGTGGAGGCCAGATAGCCGGTTTCGGCCAGTTGGGCGGCCGCGTGCTCCGCCGACTCGAAGAACCCCGTGCCGTCGCCGCCCATGTGCCCCACTCCCGTCGGTCCGTCCGTGCAGCAGCACCCTACCGGCCGGTCACTTCGCCGTCCCGGGCTCCGAGCTGACCCGGTTCGACTGCGTCCCGGAGTACGCGGACCAGGTCTGGGCACTCTGACGCCCGGCTGACCGGAACCGTCCGCGGGCGTGGCGGTCCCGAGCAGGGGGGAGGGGGGGGGGGGGGGGGGGGGGGGGGGGGGGGGGGGGGGGGGGGGGGGGTTCTCTGCCTCTTTTCTTTTTGGTGTGGGGTGTGGTGTTGCTTGGATGGAT
>NZ_JBVHVO010000002.1:312619-666908 GCF_055564815.1 Kitasatospora sp. NPDC028961
GGGGTAGGCAGTGGGGTGGGGGGGGGGGGGGGTGGGGGGGGGACGCCCTCCCTCCCCCCCCCCCCCCCCCCCCCCCCCCCCCCCTCCCCGTCGCTTCCCGCCTACTGCTGTGCGCAGAGGGTCAGTTGATGTAGACGTGCGGGTTGCCCGCGACCGAGCTGTCGATCACCGGCCCGTAGGTGGCGGTGAAGTAGCCGGTGGCGAAGCAGGTGCTCGGGCCGGACACCTTGGCGAACGCCTGGGAGGCGAACCCGATGGTCTGACCGGTGTTGTCGGTGGTGCCGGAGATGCTGCCGGGCGCGCGGTAGACGCAGGTGGTGGCACCGAGGATGGTGTTCAGCACGACCGTGGTCTGGAGCGGACCGGCCGCCGTCGGGCTGAGCGTCACGGGGTTGCCGGCCGCGTCGCTGACCGAGTTGGTGTACGGCAGGTTGTTGACCGTGATGCTCTTGACGCCGGTGACACCGATGACGTTCGCGGTGCAGGAACTGAAGGTGTGGCTGTTGAGGCTCTCGGTGGCCACGCCCGGGGCCGCCGGGTTGCTGGTCACCGTGGCGGAGAAGGCGGAGACGGCGCACTTGATGCCGCTCGTGCCGGTGGCACTGGAGTAGAAGGTGGCGTAGCTGCCGGGGACCAGGTTGGCGGTCAGGACGTCGCCGACGGCGACGGCGGGGCCGCCGACGGAGGTGTGGGTCAGCACGGCTGAACCGGCGGCCTGGGCCGGGGTGACGGCTGCGGTCGCCAGGGCGACGGCGGCCAGGGCCGCGGCGCCGAGGGTGCGGCTGATGCGCATGAGGGTGCCTCTCTCCGTACGAGCTGGGTGGGGGAGCCCGCGGATTCGCGCTGGGATCGCGCGGCGGGATCTGCCGCGGTGCACGCGGCAGGGTGGAGCGGAGTGGGGGTGCTGAGAACCTGCGGACACGCGTCCGGTGCCGTCGGCGGGCCCGGCGCCACGGGCCCCGCCGTCCGGCGAGGAGGTGCGGGAGGTGCGGGAGGTGCGGTGGTGCGGGGGATCGCGGCGGCGCGGGCCGTGCGATGAGGTGCCTGAGTGGTGCACGTCGACGGCTGCCACCGCCGGGCATGCGTTCGCCATACTGAACAGTCGGAACGCGTGGAGGTTTCCGTCGGCTCAGCGCCGTTCGATTGGAAACCTGCGAGTGTTGTAAACCAGCCCTTGCGTCAATGTCAATACTGAGCACAGGAGTTGGCGATGGACCTGGATGCCGTTCACGGTGCCGAGGCACTGCTGCTGCCCGGGGCGCGGACCGGCCGTGACCCGGCGCGGTCGATCAAGCGCGGCCCGAGCCGGCTGCCCCCCGGCGTGGTCGCCGCCACCCAGCGGGAACGCCTGCTCGACGGGCTGGTCCACACCGTGGCCGAGCACGGCTACCAGCGGGCGACGGTGAGCGACATCTGCCGCGCGGCCGGGGTGACCAGGCCGGTCTTCTACGAGCTGTTCAGTGGCAAGGAGGACGCCTTCCTGGCCACCCACCGGCACGGCACCGGCGTGGTGATCCGGCGGATGGCGGCGGCCTTCGCGGCGGCCCCGAACTGGTGCGCCGGGATCCACGACGCCCTGCGCGCGATGCTCGACCTGCTGGCCCGCGTCCCCGCCTTCGCCACCATGGCGGTGATCGAGGTGGAGTCGGTCGGCCCGGCCGGCCGCCGTGAGCGCGAGCAACTGCTCACCCGGTTCCGGGCGTTCTTCGCCGAGGTGCCCCCACTGCCGTGCGGCGTCGAGGTCCAGCCGCTGGTGGACGCGGTGGTCGGTGGCGTCTACAGCACCCTCTACCGCTGTGTCGACGCCGGCCGGACCGGCGAACTCCCGTCCGAACTGCCGATGTTGAGCCTGTTCTGCCTGGCGCCCTTCCTCGGTCCGGAGGAGGCCGCCCGGCGGCTGGCCGCGGCTCAGGACCTGGTGCCGGCGCCTGCCTTGGCTCCCGTCCCGGCTTCGGAACCGGCCCTGGAAGCGGGCCCTTCGGTCGCGGACGATGATCCTTCGTGCACCCGTATTGACCCGCCGTCTACTGAGCAGTAGCTTCCCAGTAATCCATCTGCGGTCCGACCGGGCCCGCCCCGCTGCCGAGGGGCGGCCCACCCGGCCGGACCGCAGAACGCTGTCCGCGCCAGGACAACGTGCCAGTGCCTGCACATCCCACCACCCTAGGGAGCACACATGGCCACGTCCGATGACGCCGCCCCCACGCCCGAAAGCACCGACGCGCCCGCCGAGTCGAGAGGGCGGGTCCGCCTCCGGCGCACCGCCCTGATGGCCGTACCGGCCGTCGTCGCCGGCGCCGTCCTGATGACCCTCACCGCACAGGGCGTCCTCGCCGCCCAGTTCGCCATCTCCGGCATGCCGTTCACCGTCACGGCGGACAGCCTGGAGGGCGTCGGCTTCGAACAGTTCGGCAGCCTGGACCACATGATCGAGGGCAGCCCCAACGAGGGTGACACCGGCGGGCAGGTCCTGGTCGCCGTCTCGGCGATCAAGCAGGCCCAGCTCACCAAGCTCTGCCAGAGCGTCGACCTCGGCGGCATCAATCTGCTGATCAAGGCCGGCGACGACGGCACCCCCGTCACCGCCACCGACCTGACCACCGACTCGGACATGCTCTCCGGTGACGCGTCCTTCAAGAACATCGAGATCGGCGGGGACGCCAGCACCTACACCAAGGCGGGCGTCCAGGGCCTGCCGGGCGTGTTCGGGCAACAGGCCGACACCGTCACCATCAACAACCTGCGGCAGCACAACTACGCCACCACCGCGGGTGCGTTCAAGCTCCCCCACCTGCGGCTGAGCTTCAGCTCGGAGGGCTGCTGACGGTGACCGATCCTGTACCCGACGGCGCCGGCCCGGCCGGGCGGGGCGCCGATGCCGCGGAGGGCGGGGCGGCCGTCGGCGCCGGGGTGTCCGGTGCCGCCGGTGGCTCCGCTGCTTCAGGTGCTCCAAGTGCTCCAGGTGGTTCCGCTGCTTCCGACGCTGCCGCGAGCACGGTGGCCGCCGCGCCCGCACCGCCGTCGACGCCCGTGGCGTCCGCCGATCCCGCCGGGCCGGCGCACACCGGGCGTGGCTGGCGCGCCTGGCGGGGCCGGCGGCCGTTCTGGGGCGGTCTGCTGGTGCTGCTGGGCGGCGCCGAGGTCCTCTTCACGCTGAAGGCACCGCTGCCGGTCATCCTGCACATCGGGATGCAGGGGATGGCCGGCTACCTGGTACCGGCCGTGATGGCGATCTGCGGCGTGCTGATCCTGTTCAACCCGGCCCAGCGGCTGTTCTACTCCGTGCTCGCGGTGATCAGCTCGCTGGCCAGCTGGGTCACCTCCAACCTGGGGGGCTTCCTGATCGGCATGATCCTCGGAGTGGTGGGCGCCTGCCTGACCTTCGGGTGGCTGCCCGACCAGCCCCCGCGCCGGCGCCGGCTGCGCCGCGCGACCGGGGGCGAAGCGGCCGGCCCGGCCGGAGCCTGAGCCGGGCCGGCGACGGGGGGGGGGGGGGGGGGGGGGGGGGGGGGGGGGAGAAGGGGGGGGGGGGGGGGGGGGGGGGGGGGTGGGGGGGGGGGTTTTTTTGGGGGGGGGGGGGGGGGACCGGGGGGGCCCCCCCCCCCGCGCCCGTCAGGGTGCCGCCCCTGGTGCGGACGGCGGGGTCGGGAGTCCTGAACACGGGGGCCCGACGAAACCGGTGGGCCCGGGCCGGCCAGTACGGCACCGTGGAACACCCGCGGCTGCCGCACAGCCGGCGGCAGTACGCGAGGGGCTGCCCGTCCGGGGGAAGCGGACAACGAGGTGGCGTTCGAGGTGCGCCGCAGTGGTCCGGGCGGCGTCGGCGAGGCCCTGGTCGAGCACACCGCCGTCGGCGACGCACTGCGGCTCGGCACGCCGCTGCCCGGGGAGGACCTACGCGACCCGCGGCCGGTCGCCACCGGTCCGCCGCCCGCCCGCGACCGCCATGGCCCGCTCCAGGGGCGGCGCTGAGCCCCGGCCCCGACCTCAGCGGAAGCAGTACGAGTCCGAGGAGGCGTCGCCGCCCGCCAGGTGGGTCTGGTGCACCCGCAGACCGCCGAACTCCGCGCCGTGCGGGTAGAAGTGCGGGTCGACGCTGAGTCCGCCCGCCTCGGTGTCCGCGTCCAGCTTGATGATCCAGGGCTCGATGCCGTCCGGGTAGAACTGGTCGTCCCAGGCGCCGTACAGCGAGTTGGTGAGGTAGAGCCGTCGGCCGTCCCGGCTGATCTCGACCATCTGCGGGCCACCGCTCAGCGGCCGGCCGGGCTCGGCCGGGTGCGGCGTCCGCGCGGCCACCCCGCCGAGCCGCACCGAGCCCGCCGGGCGCGGGTGGAACGGGTCCGAGACGTCGAACTGGAACAACTCCCCGGTGCCCCAGGCGGATACGTACAACCAGCGGTCGTCCACCGACAGGTTGAGGTCCGTCACCAGCGGCGGCACCGCGCCGAACGGTTGCAGCGCCGGCGGCAGGTCCTCCGGCTTCGCCGGCTCGGCCGGTATCTCGATCACCTTGCGCGCGGTGAAGGCCGCCCCCTCCCGGTGCCAGAGCCAGACCGAGGAGGAGAGGTCCTCGACGTTGGCCACCACGCCGACGAAGCCCCACTCCGCCTGCGGGTCGTGCGCCGGCCGCAGCTCCAGCACCATCTGGTACTGGTCGCCGAGGTCGACCCGCTGCAGGTGCCGCCCCGAGTCGAGCTCCCAGAAGTGCAGCGCGTGCCCGTACTTGCGGCCCAGCAGCAGCTCCGGCACCACGCCGTCCTCGACCATCCACGGCGTGCCCCACTCGCTGGTGACGCCCACGTTGGTCCCCAGGTGCCACCAGACGTCGTAGGCGAAGTGCTGCGGTCCGCGCTCCGTCTCCCAGGCCCGCAGGACGTCGAAGGTGGTGTGGTCGAGCAGCGCCACCCCGCCCGGCCCGTCGGCGCCGTCCCCGCTGCCGAGGCAGGACAGGAAGACGCCGTCCGGCCCGCAGTGCAGCGTGTGCGGGCGGGAGTACCCCGCTCTGGCCGCCAGCTCCTCGGCCGGGACGGTCTTCACCAGCCGCGGCCGCACCGGGTCCGGCCGGGTGTCCATCACGTGCAGCCGGGAGGAGCGCAGCCCGGGCAGCAGCAGGTAGCGCCGCTCCGGGTTCCGGTGGCAGGCGTGCGCGAGCGCGCTGGAGCAGGCGTTCCAGCCGAAGTGGTGCAGCTCGTCACCGAGCCCCGGCAGCTCGGCGAAGTTCAGCACCCGGCCGTAGCTCGGCGAGGCCGGATCGGTGTCCACGGTGATCAGCGCGTCCGGCCGCTGCGCCGACCGGTCGAATCCGGCGACGTAGGCCAGCCGCTCCGGCGGTGCGGCGATCGCCTCCGCCGCTGTTCGGTAGAGGGAGGGATCGTGGTGGCCCGGCTGCGGATGGTCTCCGTGCGGCATGTTCGCTCCTCAACTCGCCTCGTGGGCAAGGAAGGTGACAGTGGCCCGGGCAGCGTGCCACAGAACCGCGGGCGCACAGCAGGCGCACGGGGGGCGGAGCGGCCCGGTCCGGCCCCGCCGCGAGGCCCGCCGGCGCGGTCCGCCGGACCTTTCGCCGCGCCCGTGGGCGGCGCCCGCCGGGCAGGGCGGGGCTACCGGCCGGTATCGTCGGTGCTCCGGATGGGCGGTCCTGCCACGGCAGGCGGAGCAGAGAACGGGTACGGCGGACATGGAGTTCCGAGAAGACATCCTGGGTGCCCCCTACGAGGCGGTCGAGCTGCCGCTCGCCCCCGACGAGGAGGGCGCCGTCAGCGCCACCCTGGTACGCCGGCTCGTCCCGGGCAGCGACCGCGCGGTGCTCTACGTCCACGGGTACGTGGACTACTTCTTCCAGACCCACCTCGCCGACCACTTCGTCGAGCGCGGCTTCTCCTTCTACGCCCTCGACCTGCGCAAGTACGGCCGCTCGCTGCGCCCGCACCAGTCGCCGAACTTCGTCCGCGACCTCGCCGCCTACGACGAGGAACTCGACGCCGCGGTGCGGGTCGTCCGGGAGACCGACGGGCACCGCGAACTGCTGGTCAACGGCCACTCCACCGGCGGCCTGGTGACCGCCCTGTGGGCCGGGCGCCGCGCCGGGCGGGGCGTGGTCGACGGACTCTTCCTCAACAGCCCGTTCCTCTCGATGCCCGCCGCCCCGGCCGTCCGCACCCTCGGCGGCCCCGCCGTGCAGGCCCTCGGCCGCCTCGCCGCCACCCGCAAGCTGCCCTCCACGCTCAACCCGCACTACGTGCACAGCCTGCACCGCGACCACCGCGGCGAATGGGACTTCGACCTGGGCCTCAAGCCCGCCGAGGGCTTCCCGCTCTACGCCGGCTGGCTGGCCGCCATCGACCGCGGCCAGCGCCGCGTCCGGCGCGGGCTCGGCATCGACGTCCCCGTGCTGCTGATGGCCTCCACCGCCTCGATCGCCACCACCACCTGGCAGGCCAGGCTGCACCACGCCGACGCCGTGCTGCGGGCCGACGACATCGCCGCCCAGGGCCCGCGCCTGGGCCGGCACGTCACGATCGTCCGGATCGAGGACGGCATGCACGACCTCGTGCTGTCCGGCGAGTCCGCCCGCACCCAGGTCTTCACCGAGCTCGACCGCTGGCTCGGCGCCTACCTGCCGGCGTCCGGATGAACCCGCCGGGCCCGCACGAGGAGGAGCCGGTCCCGGTCGGGCGGCCGACCGACCTCGGGTACGCCAAGCTCATGCCCGACATCGACCGCGACGGCGGCTGGCTGCTGACCCTCGACGGCACCCCGCAGTCCTACGTCGACCTCGGCGACCCGACCCACCTGGAGTTCGAGTACACCCGGCGGATCGGCCACCTGGTCGACGCCCTCGCCCCCGCCGGGCGGCCGGTCGACGCGCTCCACCTGGGCGGCGGCGCCCTCACCCTGCCCCGCTACCTCGCCGCCACCCGCCCCGGCTCGCGCCAGCGGGTGGCCGAGGTCGACGGCCCGCTGCTCGCACTCGTCGAGGAGCACCTGCCGTGGCAGGGCCCGGGGGCGGACATCACGACGACGGTCGGCGACGCGCGGGCGGCCCTGGCGGCCGTCCCGGCCGGCTCGCTGGACCTCGTCGTCGCCGACGTCTTCCACGGGTCGCGCACCCCGGCGCACCTCACCTCGGTGGAGTTCCTCCGGCTGGCGGCCGCCGCGCTGCGCCCCGGCGGCTGCTACGCCGCCAACCTCGCGGACGGCCCGCCGCTCGCCTTCGCCCGCGCCCAGGCGGCGACGGTGCGCGCCGTCTTCCCGGAGGTCTGCCTGATCGCCGAGGCGCCGGTGCTGCGCGGCCGCCGCTACGGCAACATCCTGCTGGCCGGCTCCACCGGTCCGCTCCCGGTGGCCGACCTCTCGCGCCGTCTCGCCGCGGACATCTTCCCCGCCCGGCTCACCGAGGGCGCCGACCTGGCCGCCTTCACCGGCCGCACGGCGGCGGTCACCGACGCCGCGGCGACGGACTCCCCGCCGCCCCCGGACGGCGCCTTCAGCGTCGGCTGACGGGCTGCCGCGGGCCCGGCGCGCCGGAGCGCCGCGCGCCCTGGTTCACGCCCCGCGATGTCAGAATCGGCGGGTCCGAGCCAGGAGCACGTCCGAGAGTCCGAGGGAGCGCGTGATGAGCAGCGGCGAGCGGCCCGAGCTGGGGGAAGTGCCGGAGACGGCCCTGTGGACGCTCTGGCACCGGGCGGTGGAGGCCCGGCGGCCGGACACCGTCCTCGACGACCCGAAGGCCGTCGAGCTGGTCGAGCGGATCGACTTCCCCTTCGCCGAGCGCTTCGGCGCCAGCGCCCTGTCCGCCCAGCTCCAGGCGCTCCGGGCGGCCTGCTTCGACCGCGAGGTCGCCGACTTCCTGGCCCGGGAGCCGCGCGGCACCGTGGTCTGCCTGGGCGAAGGGCTGGAGACCCAGTACTGGCGGGTCGACAACGGGCGGGCCCGGTGGCTCACCGTGGACCTGCCCGAGTCGGTGGCCCTGCGCGAGCAACTGCTCCCGCCCGGCCCGCGCCAGCGCTACCTGGCCGCCGACGCCACCGAGCTGGGCTGGACCGAGGAGGTGGACCGCGACCAGGCGGTCCTGATCACCACCCAGGGCCTGCTGATGTACCTCCCGCCGCCCCGGGTGAAGGCCCTGATCGCGGGCTGCGCCGAACGCTTCCCCGGCGGCTCGCTGGTGCTGGACGCCGTACCGCGCTGGTTCAGCCGGCTCACCCTGACCGGGAGGATGCGCTCCCACGACTACGAGCCGCCCCCGATGCCGTGGGCGATGGACGCCCGCGAGCGGGGCGGGCTGCGCACCGCGAGTCCGGCGGTGGCCGCGGTGCGCGACGTCCGGCCGGTCGGCGCCCGAGGCCTGCTCGGGGTCCTCCTCCCGCTCGCCCTCACCGTCCCCCCGCTGGCCACCCACCGCCCCTCGGTCACCGTCCTGGACTTCGCCGGGCAGCCGTAGCCGGCGGCATCCCCCGGTGGATCAGGAGGGGGCCTCGGCACCAGCCCGGCGCCTTGGCCGAGCGCCGTCGCCGGTGTGAGACGCCGTCAGGCCCGCCCCCGGGTGGGGCGGGCCTGACGGCGTCGGGGGTGACCCGGGGGTCAGTCGGAGGGCTCGACGTCGATGTCGACGCGTTCCTGGTAGAAGGCGATCAGCCCGGTCAGGGCCTCCATGCCGCTCAGCGGGACGGGGTAGGACCAGGCGATGGAGCCGCCCTCGCCGTGGGAGGCGAGCGCGAAGTGCACGGCGTTGCCCTTGTAGGGGCAGTAGGTGCTCTCCCAGGAGGGGGCGAGCAGTTCGCGGCGCACGTCCTCGGGCGGGATGTAGTAGCGGACGGGGTAGCGGCCCTCCAGGACCACGATCGGCCGCTGGCTGTCGGCGAGCACGGTGTCACCGGCGCGCACGACGATCCGGCCGCGTCCGGGCTCCACCAGGATGCCGGCGTTGATGTGGTGCACGGAGCCGGCGGCGGAGAGGTCCGGGGCGGCGCCGGGCCGGGTGCCGTGGTCGGAGCGCTGGTCAGCCACGGGACACCGCCGGGCTCTGGACGGTGCCCGCCGCGCCCGCCGCGCCCGCGCCGCCCGCGGTGCCGCCGGGTGGCGGTGCGGCGGCGGGGGTGCGGGCTTCGGCGAAGCGCGCCCACAGGGCCACGCCCGCCCCGACCGCGCACAGCACCGCGGCGACCAGGACGGCGTGGTCGGTCCCCGCGGCCATCGCGTAGCGCGGCCCGCGGTCGTCGGTGGCCTGGCCGGCGACGGTCAGCGTGATGGCGACGCCGAGGGCCGAACCCAGGTAGCGGGCGGTGTTGTTGGCGCCCGAACCCATGGCCGCCCGGTCGGCGGGCACGCTGCTGACGGCCAGCCGGGCGAGGGCCGCGTTGAGGACGCCGCTGCCGACGCCGGCGAGCACCAGGCCGGGGGCGAAGTGCGTCCAGGAGCCGTCGGGGGTCATGCCGTAGAGGGCGGCCTCGCCGATGCCGCACAGCAGCAGGGAGGCGGCGACCTGGGTGGTGGCGGACATCCGGTTGGCGAGGCGGCGGGCCTGGAGGGCGGAGACGACGGACAGGCCGGACCAGATCGCGAGGACCAGGGAGGCCACCAGGGGGGTCTCCCCGGCGGACTTCTGGAGGGCCATCGGCAGGTAGCTCATCAGGCCGACGATGGCCAGGCCGGTGAACAGCGCGCCGCCGCTGGAGGCGATGAAGCCGGGGCTGCGGAACAGCGCGAGGTCGAGCATCGGTTCGGCGATCCTGGCCTCGACCACGACGAACAGCACGAGCAGCAGCACGCCGAGGCCGAGCAGGAGCAGGACGGGGGTGCGGCCCCAGCCGTGCCGGCCCTCGGCGAGGCCGGCGATGAGGCAGGAGGCACCGGCGCCGAGGGTGGCGACGCCCAGCAGGTCGAGCTTGCGGGGCCGGTCGTTGCGGGACTCCTGCAAGCCGTACGCGGTGAGCGCGATCAGCAGGGCGGACAGCACCGAGAGTACCCAGTACACCGAGCGCCAGCCGCCGGCGCGCTCCAGCAGCGCCGCGTAGACCGGGCCGACGGCGATGCCCAGGCCCACCGAGGCGCCCCACATGCCGAGCGCCCGCACCCGGCCGGGGCCGACCGGGTAGACGTGGCCGATCAGGCCGAGGGTGGGGGCGAGGACGGCCGCCGCGGCACAGCCCTGGAGGACGCGGCCGATCAGGAACACGGTCGGGCCGGTGGCGGCCGCGGAGACGGCGGTGGAGATCAGGAGCAGCACCGCGCCGGCGCCGAAGACCCGCTTGCGGCCGTAGTCGTCGGCGGCACTGCCCATCGTGAGGAGCAGGGCGGCCAGGCCGACCAGGGTGCCGGTGAGCACCCAGGTCTGGGCGGAGGAGCCGAGGCCGAGGTCGGCGGCGGTGGGCGACAGGGTGGTGAGCGGGGAGGTGTAGTCGACGAGGACGAGGAGGGTGCCGAAGGCGGCGATCGAGAGGGTGAGGGCCGGGCGGCGGCCCTGGGGCGGCGGGCTGGGCGTCATCGGGGTGGTCCTCGCTGCGATGGGAGGTGGGAGAGGGTCCGATCTAAGGTCTGTTCATTGAACTCAACTGAATCTATCACGCCGGGTTCGGTGAAGGAACCTTCGGCTAGACTGGCCCGCATGGCGCTCGGAACCGATTACGCACAGCAGGACTGCTCGCTCGCCCGGGCGCTGGAGGTGGTGGGTGAGCGCTGGAGTCTGCTGATCGTCCGCGACGCCTTCTACGGGGTCCACCGCTTCAACGACTTCCTCGCTCACCTCGACATCCCGCGTGCGGTCCTCACCAGCCGTCTGCAGGCCCTGGTGGCCGCGGGCGTGCTGCACAAGGAGCCCTACCAGAGCTCCCCGGTGCGCTACGGCTACGTCCTGACGGCGGCCGGGCGCGAGCTGTGGCAGCCGATCTACGGGCTGGCGCAGTGGGGGGAGCGCAACGCCTCCAGCGGCGGGCCGCGCACGGTCTTCAGCCACGCGGCCTGCGGGACGCGGCTCGACCCGCTGGGCGCCTGCCCGGTGTGCGGCGGGGTGGTCGCTCCCGAGCACATCACGATGCAGCCGGGCCCGAGCGCACAGGCCCGGCTGCGCCAGGACCCGGTCTCGCGCGCGCTGGCCAAGCCGCACCGGCTGTTGACGCTGGTGTCGCCCGACGCGGACTGACCCGCCGGCCCGGCGCACGCGCGAACGCCCGCCCGCCCGGCCCCGGAGGGCTGGGCAGGCGGGTCCGTCCGGCGCCGGCCGCGCCCGCGCGGCCCGGCAGGGTGGCAACGGCGAGGTCCGGGGTCCGCGGTACAGGGTCAGCGCGGCTCGGCGACCAGCAGCCGGCTGTCCAGCGGCAGGTCGTGGACCGCCGCGAGGGTGAAGCCGGCCCGCTCCAGCAGGCCGGAGTACTCCGCGGTGCTGCGCTCGAAGCCGCCGGCGATGGCGAGCATGTGGACGTCGAACCAGGCGGCCAGCGACGGGGTGCCGTCCTCGGGGATGACGCGCTCGATGATCAACAGGGCGCCGTCGGCGGTGACGGCCTCGCGGATGCGCTCCAGCACCCGGACGCACGCCTCGTCGTCGCGTCCGTGCAGGACGCGCGAGAGCAGGTAGACGTCACTGCCGGCGGGGACCTTCTCGTAGTAGTCGCCGCTCTCGAAGCCGATGCGATCGGCGTCGGGGGAGTCGGCGAGCTCCGTGCGGGCGGCTTCGATGACGTGCGCGGTGTCGAACAGGACGCCGGACAGGGCGGGGTGGGCGCGCAGCACGGTGGTGAGCAGGGCGCCGTTGCCGCCGGCTATGTCGACGACGGTACGGGCGCGGGAGAAGTCGTAGAGGGCGGGGACGGGCTCGAAGAAGGAAGAACTGGCGGCCATCGCCCGGTCGAAGCGGGCGGTGAGCTCGGGGGTGCGGGCGAAGTAGGGGTACATGGCGGCGCCGTGGACGTGTTCGAAGGCGTTCTCGCCGGTGCGCACGGTGTGCAGCAACTGGCCCCAGCCGGCGTAGAACTCGTCGCCGTAGAGCAGGGCGAGGTCGCGCATGGAGCCGTGCTCCTCGGTGCGCAGGGTGCGGCCCAGGTCGGTGGTCCGGTAGCGGCCGTCGGCGTCGGTGGCCAGCACGTCGAGCTCGACGAGGAAGCGCAGCAGCCGGGTCAGCGAGGGCTGGTGGGTGGCGGTGCGCTCGGCGAGTTCGGCGGCGGTGGCGGGCTCGGCGGCCAGGAGGTCGGCCAGGCCCAGGGTGGCGGCGGTGTGCACGGCCTGGGTGGCCCAGGGGCCGATGAGCAGGTCCATCATGCGGCGGGCGGCGGTGTCGGTCATCGTGGGGACTCTCCTGCGATCGGGGTAAGGGGGCCGGAGGGACGTGGGGTCAGGCGAGGGCGAGAGCACGGCGGCGCAGGTTCTCCACGCCGGTGTGCAGGCAGCCGCGGGCGATGGCGTCGCCCTGGATGAGGGTGCGGGAACCGACGTGGGGCCGGGCGCCGATGGCGGTGACCCACTGGACGGACTCGACCGGGGGGCCGTAGGAGAAGCGGCCCCGGTGGGCGGTGCCCTCGGAGTCGAGCAGGCGGAAGGAGACCTCGGCGACGTCGAGGCCGCCGGTGGTGTAGGGCTCGCCCTGCGCGTCGGGGATGACGTGGGGGCGGGCCCCGCCGGTCTCCATCAGGCGGCGCAGCAGCGGGTCGGTGGCGCGGCGCACGTCGGTGAGGGCGAGGTGGGCCTCCAGGAGGGCCTCGGTGGCCAGCGGAGCCTCGTCGACGAAGGGGGAGGAGACGAGGAATCGCCCGGTGGCCTCGTCGGCCTCGACCTTCATGCGCGGGCCGACCAGGTGGACGGTTCCGGCGCGCACGAGGGCGTCGAGCTCCTCGACGCGGGCGGTGGGGGGGCCGCTGGCGATGTAGTTGTTGAGCCCGCTGAACCAGCGGTCCACGTGGTCGCGGTAGGAGCCGCCGCGCAGGCCCTGGTGGGATATCACCTGGCGGATCTCGTCCCGCAGGTCGCGCATGATGGCGGCGGTGGCCTTGAAGGGGCTGCGGGCCGGGCCCAGGGCGGACTGTTCGAGGTCCCAGCCCAGGCGGCCGGTGATCCAGTCCCGGTAGGCGTCGCGGTCGGCGAAGCGGCGCTCCAGGCTGGGGCGGTCGACCTGGTCCCAGTCCCAGTGCTGGTCGGGGTCCTCGAACCGGTCGGTGATCAGCTGCCGCATGGCGGGGGTGTCCCAGTCCAGTTCGGCGTAGGCGGCCAGGAAGCCCTCGCGCTCGGCCTCGGGCGCGTCGGCGAGGCGGCTGCGGTAGTAGACGTAGCCGACCTCCTTGGCGATGTAGGGCCACAGGTCGGCGCGGAAGTCCAGTTCGCCCCGGCCGGCGGCGCGGCGCAGGCGGGTGATGACCTCGACGGTGAGGAAGCGCGGCTGGTAGCGGGGGACGACCTCCAGGTGCACCTCGGCGCGGGCGAGGTAGGGCACGCCGCGCCCCGAGCCGGCGTACAGCAGCGGTTCGCGGCCGGACGGGTGGTAGTGCAGCACGCCGTCCCCGTCGCGCTCGAAGCGTCCGCCGCGGCCCTGGGTGAAGAGGGTGACGTAGTCGTAGAAGCTGAGACCCAGGCCGCGTAGCACCAGGGGCCGGCCGGCCGGGATGGCGTCGAGGTCGCATTCGGCGGGGCTGAGGGGTTCGCGGTAGAGCAGGCCGTGGCGGTCGGCGAAGTCCTTCAAGTCCTGCTGGCCCTTGGTCGGGGCGACGTCGAAGTGGCCCTGGGCGAGGACGACGGCGTCGCACTCCAGGGGCTGCTCCTCGCCGTCCAGGTACAGGAGTTGGGTGCCGCGGTCGGTGTCGTCGACGGCGGTGGCGCGGGTGGCGTGGACGTGGACGGTGACCTGGGCGGGGGCGGTGCGGATGATCTCCTGCAGGGCCCAGCGCAGGTAGGCGCCGTTGAAGGCGCGGCTGCCGTAGGACCAGGGCAGCATGCCGGAGGCCTCCTGGCGTTCGGCGTCGGTGACGTCGGTGACGCGGCCCTCGGCGACCAGGCGGGCGAACTGGTACTGGGTGGGGCCGGGCAGGATGGGGCCCTCGCAGGGGACGGACTCGTCGGTGAAGACGGTGACGTCGGAGGCGACGGTGTTCATCAGCAGGGAGCGGTCCTGGTCGCGTCGCCAGACGCGGCCGCCGCCGGCGGGGTACGGGTCGACGAGGTGGACCTCGACGGGGACCGTGGGCGCCACCAGCGCGGCGTTGGCGCACAGCCGCTCCAGGGCGACGACGCCGCGCGGTCCGGCGCCCACGATCCCGACACGGAGGATGGCTTGGCTGGTGGTCACAGGGCGGGTTCCTTTCCCGGGGTGGAGGTGGCGCTGTCGGCGGCGGAGCCGCCCGGGGCGGCGGCGTCCTGGGGGAGTTCGCCGAACAGCAGGGGGAAGTAGTCGATGTCGCGGCGCAGGGCCTGGAAGAGCTCCGAGCCGGGCAGCTCGGTGGTGCCGGCGCCGGGGCGGGCGGGGCCGTCGAGCAGCCGGCGGTTGCGTTCGGTGCTGGCGCGGGAGAGCGGCAGGCGGCCGGGGGAGTGGTAGCGCACGGCGCCGTCGCGGTCGCGGCGCGGGATGACCTCGGAGCGGGCGTGGCGGCTGGCGCTGAAGGGGATGTCGAGGCGGCCGGCGGCGAAGGCGGTGACGATCGCGCTGTCCAACCGCGGGGCGGCCAGGACGGGTTCCACGATCTCGGCGGTCTCGCGCAGGATCCACTCCAGTTCCTCGTCGACGGCGCCCTCGTCGACGGTGATGAAGTCGAGCAGGGGGGAGCGGGCGACGGCGGCCAGGCGCAGCCCGGCGGCGTTGGCGGCGGCGTCGGGGATGCCGTGGGCCTCCTGGTAGGTCTTGGTGATGAGCTTGGAGGCGCCGCCCAGGCGGGCGGTGATGGCGCCGTAGAAGATGAGGTCGTCGGCGTGGTGGCGCCGGCGGGGGAAGACGCCCATGAACTCGTGGAGCACGGCGTGGACGTCGAGGCCGGCGGGCAGGTAGCGGGCGGCCAGGACGGGCACGGCGCGCAGGGCGGCGATGTCCTGGGCGAGGTGGCCGCTCTGCGGGTAGGAGACGCTGATGCACCGCACGCCCGCCGCGGCCGCGGCGACGGCCTCCAGCACGCTGATGGCCAGGCTGATGGACGGTGGGATCAGGACCGCGGTGAGGGTGCCGAACAGCTCCCGGTCCATGACCACGCCCAGGTGCGCGAGTTCGCCGCAGAGCTGGTCGACCTCGGTCCAGGCGGCCAGCGAGTCGGCGAGGGGCACGTCCTTGGAGTAGGGCAGGTTGTAGGAGATGCCGCCGCCCTCGAAGGAGGTGATGCCGCAGGCCACGGCGGTGGCGAAGAGCTCGCGCGGGTCGGGGGAGCCGTGCCGGATCTCCAGCGGGACGGCGACCAGTTCGTTCAGCTCCCGTCCGCGCTGCCAGCCGTGGGTGACCAGCGGATAGCCGTTGAGGGTGCGGTGGTCGGTGCGCAGGGCCCGGGCGGCGTGCTCGAAGCGGCGCAGCCGGGTGTGCGAGTCGATGGTGAGGGTGAGCAGGTCGGGGCGGCCTTCGGTCTCCAGCTCCTTGAGCAGGACGGCCATTTCGCGGTGCCCGCCGACCCCGCAGCGCGGCTGCAGGGCGGTGCGTCCGCTGGTCCGGGCGCGGGCCAGCACCTCGGCGGCGGTGGGCTTGCCGAGCTGGGTGATGTAGGCCGCCGACTCCTCCAGGGTGGGCGGCGCGGGGGCGGTGGGCACGGGAGTCACCGGGCGGCGGCGGCCGGGACGCGGTCGGACGCGGTGGGGGCGTGCAGGGCGTCGAGGGTGGGGACGAGGTCGGCGGCGCTGGCGAGCACGCGGTCGACGCCCAGGTCGTAGAGGCGGGTGACGGAGGACTCGTCCTTGACGCTGCCGACCGAGAGGTTGCCGCCGACCACGACCGGGCAGTGGATGCGGCCGGAGCGCTTGGCCTCGGCGAGGCCGTGCAGGTCCTCGTGGATCTGCCCGTTGAGGCTGCCGATGAGGACGGCCTCGGCCTGCGGGTGGCGCTCGCACGCGTCGGCGAACTCGTCGACCGGGGTGCAGGTGCCGAGGTTGACGACGGTGAAGCCGTCGGCGCGCAGGGCGTGGGCGATCAGGTGGTTGGCGACGGCGTGGCTGTCGCTGGCCGCGACGCCGAGGATCACCAGGCGGCCGCCGCGTTCGGGGGCGCCGGTCGGACGGGTGGGCAGGGGCATGGGCGTGGGCATGGGGAACCGCCTATCCGTGGAGTGCGGGCGGGTACGGGGTGGTGTGTGGGGCGGAGCGCCCGAGGGCCTGGCGGTCGTCGGGTGCGGGCGCCCGGTCAGTCGTCGAAGGCGGCGAACAGCTCGCGCTTGCTGACCGAGCGGATGCGGGCGACGTCGAACTCCTCCGGGTCGGCCGCCGAGAGCGAGTCGAAGACCCGGTTGATCGCGGCGACCAGGCCCCACTCGGCCGTGTAGGCCGGCCAGTTGCGGTGGCCGTCGACGAGGTCCTGCTGGCGGGCGAAGATGTAGTCGTGCCACTGCCGGCTGGCGGGGTAGCGGTGGTGGTAGTCGTGGACGACGGTGTCGCCCGTCAACACCAGGTAGCGGGTCGGGAAGTGCACCAGCGCCATCCGGCCGCTCCAGCGCAGCCAGCGCAGCGCGGCGGTGGCGGCGGGCAGGCCGGGGGCGGGCGCCGCCTCACCGATGAAGATCGCGTTGGTCAGGCTCCCGAAGTACTCGCGGCCGCGGCGCACCGTGGTTCCGGGCGCGGGGAAGGTGTGCTTCACGCACAGCCGCAGCGTGTTGCTGATCTGGTAGAGCACGCCGACCGGCACGAACCAGACCACCAGCACGGCCGGCCAGGCCCCCAGCAGCACGGCCGCGACCCCGCCGCCGCCGTACAGGGCGACGGCGACGGCCTTCTCGGCGGCGGCGCTGTTGTGCCAGAAGGAGCGCATCCGGGAGATCGCGAAGGCCAGGTGGAACCGGGGCGAGACGGCCTTGAGCAGCACCCTGCGCCACATCCGGCGCCGGGTCATGCCCGGGTGCAGGTCGAGGCTGATGAGGAAGGCCTGGACGGTGGGGTCGCGCAACGTCATGTGGTGCACGGCATGGTGGTCGGCGACATGTTCGCGGCTGTAGCGCTCGAAGTTCTGGATCACCAGGAGGGCTGAGATGACGTTGCCGATGACGGTGTCCAGCCGGCGGTGTCCGAACATGTTCCGGTGCGAGCACTGGTGGTAGATCATCATCCGCAGGTTCCGCTGGCCGTGCAGGGTCATCGCCCAGCCGGGAAGCAGCAGGAGCAGGAACCAGGTGCCCAGGACGAAGCCGGTGGCCGAGACCGCGGCGCCGGCCAGCACGGACAGCGAGGCGGTGGCCAGGTGGAAGCCGGGTGACAGGGCCACCGGGCGTTGGCCAGCCAGTGGGCGCCCGGTCAGGAAGGTGAGCGGCAACTGGAGCGGGCCGGGCAGGCGCCGCATGCTCTCGCGCACCGGGTCGGCGGCCGTCTCGTCGCCGGCCGGGCGTGCTGCGGCGGCCGCCTTCGCCGCGGCGGTGGTGCGCGGTGCGGCGGCGCCCTGCGGTGCGGCGATGGTGCGCGGTGCGGTGGTGCTCAGTGGTGCGGTGGTGGTCTGCGACGCGTCGTCGGAGTCGGTGTGGCGCGTCGTCGGAGAGTGCGACGCGGTGTTGCCAGGTCTCATGGCGGGCGTGCCTTTCTGCCGGGCGGCGGCATGACGCTTCGCCCGCTCCACCCCGTGGTGCGCACGGGCATGGCGGAGCGGGGCACGGCGATGGTCGTGAAACCGCTGTTCGAACAGCACACAGGTCTGGACAACGGGATGGCGCGAGGAAATGCCCGGCCCACGGCCGGTAGGGCCGGATGAACCGGGAGGAACGCGGGGGCGGCCCGAGGGTGGACGTCCCAGGCGGCGGGCGGCGGGCGGCGCGGCGCCATAGTGGCGCAACCTTGTCATGTCGCCTGCGGTCAGTGCGGCTTTACGCTAACCACGGCTCTCGGATCAAGTCAAGCGGCATCCGAGTGGCGAGTGACATCCCGTCAGCTCTGGCCAGTGCGAACGCGAATGGGTTACGCTCGCCAGAACTGGTGAACGAACCTGACTGGCAATCAGGGAGTGACTCCGCCGGCGGCCGAGGGAACGCGACGGGGTCCATTCTGATGCCTGGTGGTACGCAAGGTGCCCCCACCTGGGGGTTTCCATAGGGGGAAGGAACTCACAGTGCAGACCATGCGACAGCCCTGTGGTCGAACCGGATCCACGGCCGCGGCCGGCGCCTTCCGTGTGCCGGTCACCAGATCCAGACACCTCGCGAACCCAGCGCTCTCCGACCGCACCGTCCGCGACCATGCCCGGCCCCGCGCCTGCGCACCCGGCCGCAGACGGCGGCTGCACGACATCTGCGCGCACCAGTGGTCATGAAGGGTCGGCAGGTCCCTGTTGCGCGCCTCCTCGACGAAGGACGGCGCGCGTTCGTGGTCACCGTCCAGCCGGCACGACCCGGACCGCAGGGGCAGCGGCACCGCCCGCCGGCCGGTACCGCGCACCGGGCCGACCGCCTGCGGCGCCTCGGCGGTCGGCGCGCCGGACCGCACGGCGCACCCGCTGTGCCGTCGCAGCGTGCCTCCTGCCGTCCTCGGTCGCGTCCGACCCGCCGGCTCGTCATGGCTGTTCGGGGTGGCCAGGCTGTCCAGAGCCCGGCCCGCCGGCCGGTCGGTCTTCGCGGTGCGCCCCTGCCGGCCCCGCACCCCCGCGCCCGCCCGGTGTGTCGGAGTCGTCGGCACGGGTGCCAAGTAATCGGCGCCGGAAGGCAGTTCTCGTGACTGTTCGACGGCTCGGCAGTGCGGTCCGTCCGTCGCCCCGATCCCCGTCCCGACCGCCGCCCACGTCGTCGAGACCTGCGACCGCTGGGCCGCGGGTGCCTGCCGGGCCTCCTGTCGGCTCCCGACTCCCGCCGACGGGCGTCCGGGCGTGCGCACCATCGCCCGGGGCTCCCCGGGCGGCCCGGTCCGTGCGGTGGCGGCCTGCGTCCGCGCGGAACCGGCCCGTGCCCGGTCGGCCCTGCGCTCGGCCGGTGGTACGGCCGGGCCGGCGGCGAGCCGGCCGAGTGTCCACGGCGAGCGGCGGGGGTTGTCCGTCTCCAGGCGCGAGCGGTGGTCGGGCGACACCTGGCCGACGGCCGGCCGGGTCTGCTCGGCGCGCCGCTCCGGGCGGAAGCGCCTCGGTCGCCGGCCCGTCGTCGGCTGCTCCACTGTCGTCACCATGTCACCGCCGTTCCCGCTCCGTCACCGTCACCGTCACCGCTACTGCCGCCGTTCCGTCACCGCTCGGTCGTCCCCACCGCTTCCGCCACCGTCACCGCTCCGCCACCGCCGCCGTCCCGGTGCGCCGATCGCCCCCGAGAGGAGGGACCCTCGATGCCGGTGCTGTCGGACGCGTTCGCCACTCGCATTCCGGCTCCGTTCGCCGAAGGGTCTCGATCTCGCGTGGCGCGGCCCCGAGGGCGACCGCGGGGAAGTCCCGCGGCCGGCGGTCGGGCTCCGGCGACCTGGAACGGCCCAGGCCCGCCCCCCTGGCGTACCCCGCGAGGGGTGGCCGGTGCGGCCCGCGGCCGTCCCCGCGCGTCCGTTGTTTGCGACAAAGCTATGACAGGGTTTGTCAACTGGCAATGCCCGGAGCGCAGTCGGCGTCGTCGGAGGGTCTGCTGGTGCCGGTCGTGTCCTCCGTCAGGACGAGGGCGAGCAGGCCGGGGAAGCGCGCGTCGAACTCGGCTCGGCGCAGCCGGTTGTAGCGCCGGGCGCCGGCGTCGCGCTGCTCGACCAGGCCGCTCTGGCGCAACACCGTGAAGTGGTGACTGCGGGTGGCCTTGCTGACGCCCAGTTCGAACGTGCCGCAGGCGCGACTCCAGTCCGCGCTGCCGGCCAGCTCGCGCACGATCGTGCGCCGCACCGGATCGGCGAGCACCTGCAGCACCTCGTGCAGCGTCACCTCCGCCGGGTCCGTGTGCTCCAGGCCGCGCGCCCGCCGGGAGAGGCTGTCACCCGCCGGAGTCATCGCACTTGACGAACCGTCACGGCTACGACTTTCATTCATGGTGATCGACCTCCATCGAACACTATAGACCGCGAACGCCTCTCGCGGACCAGGACCGACGACTTCCCATCCGAAGGAGGGCCGCCCGATGAGCGAGGCCATCGAGACCCCCGGGCGCACCCTGCTCCCGCGCCGCCGCCCCGGCGCCGGCGGGCCGGCCGGCACCTCCGGGCCCGGCGCGGGCGCCCTCGGCTCGGTCTGCCTCGGCTTCTTCATGGTCCTGCTGGACGGGAGCGCGCTCAACGTCGCCCTGCCCGACCTCAGCGCCGAACTCGGCGGCTCCCTGGCCGCGTTGGAGTGGACGGTCAACGCCTACACCGTCGCCATGGCCGCCTGTCTGCTCGGCGGCGGCGCCCTCGCCGACAAGCTCGGTGCCCGCCGCCTGTTCCAGGTCAGCCTGCTGCTCTTCGTCGCCGCCTCGGCCGCCTGCGCGGCCGCCCCCGGCATCGGGGCCCTGATCGCCGCCCGCGCCGTCCAGGGCGTGGCCGCGGGCGGCCTGCTGCCCGCCTCCCTGGCGGTCATCGCGCACATGTACCCCGAAAGTGCCGCCCGTGCCCGGGCCTTCACCATCTGGGGCGGTGTCAGCTCGTTGGCCCTGGTGGCCGGTCCGGTGGCGGGTGGTGCGCTGACCGCGGGCGTCGGCTGGCGGGCGATCTTCCTGGTCAACGTCCCGATCGGACTGGCCGCAGCCGTGGTCTGCGGGCGCAAGGTCGCCCCCTCGCCGGTGCGCGCCGTCCGGCTGGACGTGCCGGGCCAGCTCGCCACCGCGGCCCTGGTCGGCTCCGGCATCGGCACCCTGGTCCAGGCCGGAGCGCTGGGCTGGAGCGCGCCGCTGACCCTGGTCCTGGCCACCGTCACCCTTGCCGCCGCCGTCGCCTTCGTCGTCGCCGAACGCCGCGCCGCCCACCCCGTCCTGCCCCTGGACGCCTTCCGCCGCCCCGGCTTCACCCCCGCCCTCACCGTCGGCGCGCTCTACCAGTTCGGTGCCTACGGCGCTCAGTTCGCCATCTCCCTGCACCTGCAACGCCATTGGGGGCGGGACGCGCTCGGGGCCGGCCTCGCCTTCGTCCCCTTCGCGCTCTGCTGGAGCCTGGCCTCCTTCGTCCTGGCCCGCGCCGTCCAGCGCACCGGGGTGCGGGCCCTGCTGATCATGGGCGCGGCCACCGCCGCCGTCGGCGCCCTCACCCTGCTGCCGCTGGCCGCCACCCCCGACTGGTGGCTGTTCACGGCCGGCAGCTGCCTGCTCGGGCTCGGCGCCGGCCTGATGGGCCCCTCGCTGCCCACCCTGGCGCTGCGGGCCCTGCCCCCCGACCGTTCCGGGCTCGCCTCCGGCTCCCTCAACGCCTTCCGCCAGATCGGTGGAGCGGTCGCGATCGCCCTGTTCGGCCCGGTCCTGGCCGGCACCGGCGCCGGCGGCCTGCGCATCTGCCTGGCGCTGGTCGCGGCCGGCTTCGTGGCCGTCAGCTGGGCGGTGCACCGCAGCGTGCGCTGACGCCGAGCAGCTCCGGCCTCCCGGCCTTCCGGCCCCCCGGCCTTCCCCCTCCCACCCCGACCGACGATCCGAGGAGAACGAACACCCATGCGTGCAGTGGTGGTCCACCAGCCCGGCGGCCCCGAGGCCCTCACCCCCGTCGACCTCCCCGACCCGGTGCCGGGCTCCGGCGAGGTCCTGGTCCGTACCGGCGCCATCGGCGTCAACTTCAAGGACGTCTACGAACGCGAGGGGCGTACCGGCGCGACCGTCCCCTTCACCCCCGGCTGCGAGGGCGCCGGCACCGTCGTCGCCACCGGCCCCGGCGTCACCTCACCCGCCGTCGGCGACCGCGTCGCCTGGTGGGCCGCCCCCGCCAGCTACGCCGAACTCGTCGTCGTGCGGGCCGACGCCACCGTGCCGGTGCCCGACGACATCCCCGACACCGATGCCGCTGCCGTCCTCCTCCAGGGCCTCACCGCCCACTACCTGACCACCAGCACCTGGCCCGCCCGCAAGGGCGCCACCGCGCTGGTCCACTCCGCCGCCGGCGGCCTGGGTTCCCACCTGACGCGCCTGCTCGCCGCCGCCGGGGTCCGGGTGATCGGCACGGTCTCCAGCCCGGACAAGGCAGCTGCCGCCACCGCGGCCGGTGCCGAGGAGGTGATCGTCCGCACCCAGCAGGAGTTCGCCGCCCGGGCGCGCGAGCTGACCGGCGGCCGCGGGGTGGACGTCGTCTTCGACGGCATCGGCCGCGACACCTTCGGCGCCGGCCTGACCTGCCTGGCGCGCCGCGCCACCTTCGTCCTGGCCGGTGCCGCCTCGGGCCCCGCCCCCGCCCTCGACCCCCAGTCCCTCGCCGGCCACGGCTCCGTCTTCCTGACCCGCCCCACCCTGGTCGACCACGCCACCGACCCCACCGAACTGCGCGCCCGCGCGGCCGAGGTCTTCGACTGGCTGCGCGAGGGCCGCCTCACCCTCACCATCGCCGCACGGCACCCCCTCGCCGATGCCGCCGCGGCCCACACCGCCCTCCAGTCCGGCCACACCACCGGCAAACTCCTCCTGCTCCCCACCGCCTGACCGCCGCTGTGCGGGCGCCCCCGTCACCGGCTCCCCGGGGCGCCCGCCGGCCACGGTACGGAGTCGGCGGCCGAGGCGGTGGGGAGTCGTCACGAGGTCCCCGCCGTGCTCAGTGGCCTGCTGTTCCGGTCACCCGCCGCAGCTTTCCCGGTCCCCCCGCATGGTGCGGATCGCCCCTTCGGCCCGGGAGCGCGGACCGCAGGCCGGGAGGAGCGCCGGAGCCGGCCAGGTCACCGCCCCACCGACGGCTCAGCCGCAGGAATCCCGGCAGGCTACGCCCCTGGCTGCCACGAGTGTGCCGTCAGGCCGCGTCCGGTAGGGCCTGCCGGCGGGGCGGGCGGCCGGGTGCGTGCCGCGGTGCGCACCCTCGTCGTCAGTTCCCGTCCGAGTGGGCCCGGAGGTCGGCCAGGACCCGCCGGAGCCCCTCGACCGTCCGGTCGAAGGCGGCGGGCTGCTGCTGGGCCCGGGCCAGGACGTACCCGCCCTGCACGGCCGCCATGACCAGCGAGGCCGTCGCCGCCGGGTCGGTGCCGGGCCGCAACTCGCCCGTGCGCACCCCCTCGGCGAGCACCGAGGTCAGCCGTTCGTCGAGCCAGCCGAAGAACTCGGCCAGCGGGGCGCGCAGGCGCTCGTCGGTGACGATGTCGTAGTCCTGGGTCAGTCGCCCCATGCGGCAGCCCGCCAGCGGGTCGCGTTCGAGGTCGAGGAACGCGTTGACCCGGTCGACGGCCCCGCCCTCGCCGCCCAGCGCGGTCTCGGCCCGGGTGCGGAGCTCCTCGCTCATCCGCGCCATGGCCGCCAGCGCCAGCTCCGCCTTGCCGGAGAAGTGGTGGTACATGCTGCCCTGCCCGGCCTGCGCGCGCTCCAGGACCTTGGCCGGACTGGTGCCGGTGTACCCGCGTTCCCAGAGGAGTTCGGCCGCGGCGCGGGTCAGCGCCTCCTTCTTCGTCATGCCGCTCAGTGTACCTACCACTCGTTACAGCGACACCGGGCAAGGCCGGACCGGAAAGCCGGACCACAGCCGGTCCGGACGGCCATCCACCGGCCCCGCCACGTCACCCCCGTCGGCGCCGCCCACCGTGTTCCTCGCCGAGCGAGGGGAAGTCCTCCCCGGAAGCCCAGGGGAGGGTGAGACTCACCTGGAAGCCGCCGTCGGCGGCCGGGCCGGTGGTGAGGTCGCCCCGCAGCATCGTGGCGCGCTCGCGCAGGCCGGTCAGGCCGTGGCCGCTGCTGGGCAGGCGGAGCGGTGGCCGGGTGGTCGGGTCGGGGGGCCCGTTGTGGACGCGGAGGCGCAGGAGCGTGCGGTCGCGGTCGAGGCGGATGGACACGCTGGCGCCGGGCGCGTGCTTGCGGGCGTTGGTCAGGCTCTCCTGGACGGTCCGGTAGACGGCGTGCACCACGGGCCCCGGCGGCTGGTGCTCCGCGAAGGCCGGTGCGACGACCAACGTGGCCTCGACGCCGGACTCGGCGACGAGGGAGCGAAGATCGGCCAGCCGGGGCTGCGGCCTTGGGGCGGCGGCCCGTGGTCCGGCCGCCCGCAGGACGTGCAGGATCGTCCGGAGCTCCTCCAGGGTGGCCACGGCGAGCCCCCGTACGGTCGCGGCCGTCGCGCGTACGTGCTCGTCGGTGGTGGTGATTTCGAGCGCTCCGGCCTGGACGGCGATCAGCCCCGCCTTGTGGGCGACGACATCGTGCATCTCCCGGCTGATCCGGTCGCGTTCGAGGGCGACGGCCTGCCGCTCGTACCGCCCGCGTTCCCGGGCGTGGAACCGGTCCAGCTCGGTGATCCGCTCCACGAGGTCCAGGCGCGAGCGGTACAACAGGCCGACCAGCACGGGTGCGACGCCGAACAGAGCCGCGCACGTGGCGTGCCGCGCGATGTCGGCGAGCGTCGGGCCCGCAGCCCCGGCGCCGATCCAGGACTGTCGGGGGTCCGGGCTCAGCGCGGCCCCGGCCATCACGACCGCACTCGCCCCGCACACCCCCCACGTCGGCGCCCGGTGTCGTACGAGAGCGCACAGGGCGAAGCAACTCGCGGCCGGGGCCTGGCCGATGAACAGGGCCGGCACGGTGAGAGCGAAGGCGGCGACCGGAAAGCGGTGACGCACCAGGAGGGCACCGACCGCCAGTGCCGTCAGCACCGGCCCGTACCAGCCGCGACCGGACAGCCGGAGCCAGCACTCCAGGGCCACGACCGCCGTCAGCGCGAGACGACCCGCCCAGCGCCGTACCGCAGGGCTCGGCGCGACGGCGGCACGGGAGTGCGGCCGACCCCGGAGTCGGCCGTGGCCGGCGACACCTGCGGCCCGGACCGGGCGCGCCGACGCCGGCCTCGCGTGCGGCTGGTCTTCGTTCTGCACGATCACCACCCGCGATGAGGAACTGCCGACATCGGCACTCGAAATACCCGCTTCATGACCAGGGAGGAAATCCGCCCCCGGGTGGGCGGCCGTTGCGCCCGCCCTACGAGCTGTCGCTCGGGAAAAGGGGGGCACTGGCAAGGAAGGTAACCGGGCTTGAGGCCGCATTTCAAGAGATTTGGAAGTGCCTCGGGGGTGCCTGGCCGAGTTGCGTCCGTCGCCGGGCTCACTGGCATTCGGCTACGAAGAGCAAGTGGCTCGCCGATGTCGCCTCGGGTCTCGGTGGCCTGTCGCATTCCGCCGGAACGCCCTGCCGGGGGCACCGCCGACGGCCCGGTCGTACGCGCCGGTGTGGGGCTTGTTCTTTCTCCGGCGGGCTGCGACAGGTCGGAGAAGGCGAAATCATCGGAATCAATCACTCAAAGGTCAGGAGACGGAAATGATGATCGGACCAGGTCTCGCCGGAATGCCCATGGCCGAATGGAAGATCCGGACGGCCAAGGGGCGTGCATACGTCTTCGACAGCGAACAGGAAGCCCGCGAAGCCCTGCCGGAATACGGCGGCGGCAGCACCGTCTGGAAGCGGAAGGTCTATCGCGGGATCGCCGACGTCACCATGTCACCCGACGGCTGGACCCAGATCCACTGACCGGCCTATCGGGGTGCGGTGTGGTCCAGGCGGTCGAGGGCCCGGCGGATCACGGGCTGCCGCCGGTACGGGGCCAGCCGTTCGCGGTACCGCCCGGCGATGCCGGGGGCGAGGGCCCCGGTGAGGTCGACGGCGTGGTGGGTCGTGGCCGCGGCGAGGTCGAGCTCGCCGAGCGCGAGGTGCGCGTCCAGCGCGTAGAGGAGGGCCAAGGGCGCGAAGGGGGAGGGAGGGGCCGTCGGCCCGGCGGCGAGGGACTGCGTCAGCACGCTGAAGCAGGGCTGGGCCTCGCTTGCTCGGCCGAGGTGGAGCCAGGAGACGGCACGTGCGACGGGCAGGTACCGCTCGCGCAGGTCGAACGCGGCGGAGGGGTCGGACGGGTACCGGTCGGCGGGGGCGCCGACGACGGTCCCCGCCCGGTCCAGCGACCGCGCGCACGGACTGTTCTCGCCCAGGCGGGCCCGGGCGATCGCTTCCTTGAGATGGAGTCTGGCCGCGCTGTCCGGTGACGGGTGGGGCTCGGCGACGCGGGCGGCCCGGACGAGCACGAGGACGTCGGCCGCGTCCCCGGCGATGATGTGGCGGTCGGCGAGCCGGGCGATGGCGGCCGCGGCGCACGCGGCGTCCCCCGAGGCGGAAGCCGCACGGACGGCGGCCAGGCTGTGGCGCTCGGCCCGGGTCTCGTCACCGAGTGCGCCGGCGAGCCAGGCGCAGACCGTCGCGGTGCGGGCGGCGAGCCGGCACAGGCGCCGAACGGTGGGGCGGTCGTAGCCGCCGGTGGCGAGCAGGTGGACGACCAGCCGGTGCTCCGCGTGCGCCGCGGCGTACAGGGCGGTCGGCGCGACGAAGGTGCCGTTCTCGTGCAGTTCGAGGGCGGCCGTGCGGGCCTCGATCCAGACCAGACGTTCGGTGGGCGGCTGCGGCTGCGGCTGCGGCGGGCCGGCGTGGCCGGGGCCGTGCTCGGCATCGCGCAGGAGGGACAGCGCGCGCCTCAGCCGGCTGACGAGCGCCGGTCCCTGCAGCGCGAACGAGGCCCCCGCCGGGCCCATGCCCTGCGGCGGTGCGCTGCCGGTGCGCTCGTCGGTGTACGGCTGGTCCGGCGCGGTGGTGGCACCGTCGGCCAGGAGCAGCCAGTGCGGCCAGCCGAGCCGGTAGATCTCCCCGGCGGGAACGCCGTGGAGGTGCGCGATGGCGAGTTGGGCGGTGTACTCGGGGGCGATGCGGCCGGCTTCCCAGCGGGAGATCTTCTCCCGACGAGCGGCCATCTGCCCGTGGCCGAGTTCGGCATGGGTGCGGGCCACGAGAGCGGCGTACTCGGGCTGGGACAGGCCCATCGCCGCCCTGAGCCGGCTGAGGGGGTGCGCCATGGGGATCGACCTCGGAGATCGGGGCTGCCCAGGGCGACCGATGGGCCCCGGACAGTGAAGGCTCGTTCCCAGCGTACGCACACCGCCGGCGCACCCGTCGTCGGGTGATTCATCGACGGTAGGGCTCGATGTGCGGCGGTGGACGGATGGCGCGTTGGGAGGTGCGGTCGCGGCGCAGGGGTGCCGGGCCCCGTTGGGCGGGCCCCGGCACCGGAGGCGCGGCTCAGGCGGTCGTGCCCGGGGCGGGGCGTTCCTTCTGGGCGTCGACGACGGCCCGCTCCAGGACGGCGGTGCGCTCGGTGACCGTGCCGGGCTTGATGTCGTTGACCTGCTTGACCTGGATGCCGCGGCTGCCCAGGTAGGTGAAGGTCGTACGGTCGAAGACGAGCTCGGTCCGTTCGCCGTTCTGCTCGTCCAGGCGGGCCAGGGCGAGGCCGGCGCGGCCGACGGCGTCCTGGGAGTTCTGGACGACGACCACGCCGGGGATCTTCGCGGCGGCCCGGTAGAGCGCGGCGGCGCTCTGGGCGGGCACGAGCTGCTCGTTGACGATCGCCCTGATCGTCTCGAACGCCTGCTGGTCCCGGTCCCGCGGACCGCTGACGGTCGTGTAGATCACCTTCAGCAGCGCGTCCGGGTCGGTCGGCTGGGCCTTGAGCCAGTCGTACGAGTGGCGGAGCGGCTCGCCGGGGATGTCCTGGCCGTTCACGGGCTTGGAGTGGGGGCCGTCGCTGTCCAGGGTGATGCCGCCCTCGGCCTGGTAGCCGGGCTCGTCGAGCCAGCCCTTGAGCGCGTCGGGGGTCCGCCAGACCTCGCGCTGGTGCAGCGGCTGCACCCAGGTCCTGGACTCGCCGGTGTCGCCGTTGTGCGAGGAGGACAGGAAGGAGACCTTGCTCTTGACGTAGATGTACTGGCCGGGCTTCGGCTCCGGGGTCCGCTGCGTGCTCACGGCGGCGGCGATCTGCTGGACGGTCGAGACGAGTTGGAGGGCGCTGCCCTCCTCGACCGGCACGACGGGCGCCTCGACCGAGGCCGCTCCCGTACGCGGTTCGCCGACGCCGTTGGTCAGCGCGCCGAGGGCGAGGACGGCGGTGAGCGCGGCGGCGGTGACGGGGAGGGCGATCAGCAGGGCGCGCCGGACCGGCCGCTTCGTGGCCGTGGGGGCGGGTGTGGGGGCAGGGGTGCGGATCTCGTTCAACAGGTGCTCCTCGAAAAGCAGCTGACGGTCGAGCGGCATCGCAGGGGCCGACGGGGCCGGCAGCAGCCGGGCGAGCTCCGCGTGGTCCGGCTCCGTGTGGTCCGACTCCGTGCGGGTCAGGGGCTCGGTCCGCTTCCAGAACTTGCGGGTCATCCGTACGTCTCCTCGTGCGACTCGTGCGACTCGTACGACCGGGCCGCGTGGGTGCGGCCGCCCTGTACTTGTCCGGGGCGCGGAAGCGGTTCCCGGTTCTTCGTCAGTTCCTGTCCGGCGAGTTTGCGCAGCCGCGTGCGGGCGCGTGAGAGGCGCGAACGCACGGTGCCGATCGGGACCCCGAGGGCGGCGGCGGCCTCGGCGTACCCCAGCCCGGACCAGACGCACAGGGTGAACACCTCGCGCTCCGCGCGGCGCAGCTTGCCCAGCGCCCGCTGGGCGGCGGCGAGTTGGTCGGCGTCGGCCAGGCGTCCGACGAGTTCGTCGGCGAAGTCCGGGACGGTGTCGCGGGCGGGCAGACGCCCGAGGGCCGCCTGGTGGCGGCGTGCGGCACGACGGGTGTTGCGCAGCACGTTGACGGCGATGCCCATGAGCCACGGGCGCGGGCCGGCCTCGTGGTCGAGCAGCCGGTCCCGCAGCCGCCAGGCTTCCAGGAAGGTCAGCGAGACGACGTCCTCGGCGAGGTCCCGGTCACCGCTCACGCGGACGGCGTGCCGATGGACCAGCGGGGCATGGTCACGGAAGAGTTCCCTGAACGCTTCGGGGTCCCCCGCGCGTATCCGGGCGTGCGATGAGTAGTCCACACCGTGCCTTGTCCGCCGCAGGCGCCCGGTTCCGGTGACCTGCCTCACACGGGGCGATGCTCTGATGGATGTCGGGCGGTGACGGTTCTCCTCCGGGCTCGCGCACCGCACCCGAAGTCAGGGCGAGGCCCTCACCCGGAACTGTACCGGCCGGTCCCGCCGCCCTGACCACGCCCCGGGCTCCCTGACCAGGGCGGAGCGGGTGTCGGGGCCGGACTTGCGGTACGGGACCGGCGGCGTCCGACTCCGAGGGGTCCGGCCGGCTCCGGCGGCCCGGTCGTCACCGCCGTGGCCGTCGGCCGCCCCGCCGACGGCCGGTCCGGCCGAACTCGACCCGGATGGGGGTGCGTGACATTGCTCCGGCGGGGCAGACGGCAGACCCGCCGTGACGAAACTGGGGAGACCAGAGGGATGGATGTGTTCCCGACCCGCACCACGATGTGCCTGCAGACCGACCCGGACACGCTCGTGTCGGTAGCCGTGGAGCTGTCCTACAGCAGCGACGACCCGTACGCCGTCCACTGCTTCTTCCCCGATGAACCGGTACCCGTGTCCTGGACCTTCGGCCGTGACCTGCTGGCCGCCGGGCTGGAGCGCGTCTGCGGCGAGGGCGACGTCCGGATCGAACCGGCCGACCGGCAGCACACCTGGATCGCCATCTCCGACGGGGACAGCCGTGGCGTGGCCCTGCTGCTCGCCAGCACCCGCGACCTGGCCGACTTCCTGGCCTCCACTTACCGGGCCGTACCCATGGGCACCGAGGGCCGGCACATCGACTGGGACGCCTGTATCGGCCACCTCCTCAACCGGGAGAGCGGCCAGGACTCGCGCACGGCGTAGCGGGCCGGACGCCGGCGGGGTCGAACGCGGCGGGCGCTCCACGAGGTGTCGCGGGAGCGGTGCACCGACCCCGACGGGCGGCGTGCATGTCCGCCGGGCGGGTAGACGCGCAGTGGCAGCCGGCCGTCGGGTCGGAGCCGTTCATCCGCCAGGGGCCGGAGCAGTCGTCCGGCCCCTGACCGCGCCCGGAGGCGGCTGGCCGCGCCCGGAGGCGGCCCCGTGGTCAGGAGAGGCAGGCGGCGGAGATGATGCGCAGCCCTCGCGCGCTCCGCAGGATGCGGTGCTCGCCGGTGCAGGCGATCTCCACCTGGAGGGCGCCGTCGCTGTCGGCGAAGACGCGGTGCCCGGCCGGACCGGTGCGGGTGCTCGCCGTCACGACGGCGGGGCGGACCGTGCCGACCGCGTCGCGCAGGCGCAGGGCGTAGGCGCTGCCGGGGGAGATGGTCATCGGGGTCACCCCGTGAGCGGGCGGAAGCCGAGGAGCCAGCCCAGTGCGTGGGCCGCGCCGCGGGCCCGGGCGCGGTCGGGTTCGGGGAGTGCGGGGTCGCGGGCGGCGTCGATGGCGGCGCGCTCCTCCACAGCGAGGTCGAGTTCGGCGAGCGGCAGGGCGACGGCCCGGCCGGTGACCGGCGCGGGCCGGTGGGGATCCAGGGCCCAGCGGTAGGCCCGCAGCGCTCCCCGGGCGGCGGCATCGGCGTGCTGGGCCAGCCGGTCCGCGGTGGCCTGGACGACGTGGCGGGGCCGGACGGCGATGAACGCCTCTCTCCCGTCCTCGGACATGCGGATCACCTCGCGGACTCGGCGGACTGTGCGCTCTGCACGCGCACTCGAACCACCTTGCCGCGCCGGACGGGGTGCGGCGCGGCAGCGCGACCGATCGTTCGCCCGGCCGGGGGACGGCCCGTACCGGGGCCGTGCCCGCGCGGTCGGCAGCGTCTCAGCGGCCTGCCGGCCGGTCGTCTTCAGCCTCCTCGTCCTCGTACTCGCCTTCCTCGCCGTACTCCTCGTCCTCGTCGTCGTACCCCTCGTCCTCCTCCGCTTCCTCCTCTTCCCCTTCGTCCTCGTCCTCGGCGTAGTCGTCGTCCGCGTACTCGTCCTCCGGCTCCTCGTCCTCGTCGTCGTACCCCTCGTCGTCCTCGGCGTCCTGGCCGGTCGCCTCGTCGTCCTCGTCGTCCTCGTTGTCCTCGTCGACCTCGGTGTCCTCGCCGTCCTCGTCGTCCTCGGTGTCCTGGTCGGCCGCCTCCTCGTCCTCCATGGCCTCCTCGTGGGTGCGGACGACCTCGCCGTCGCGGATCTCCCCGCGCCAGCCGTCGACCTCGTCGTCACCGAAAGTGACGTAACGCTGGAAGTTCTTGAAGTCCAGGCGCAACCGGCGGCCCTGGGCGCGCCACAGGTTGCCGGTCTTCTCGAAGAGCCCCGAGGGGAAGTACTCGACGACCAGGACGATCCTGGTCAGGGTCGGGGTCAGCTCGTGGAAGCTGACGGCGCCGTGCGTCGTGCCCTTGGCGCCCTCCGAACTCCAGACGATCCGCTCGTCCGGCACCTGCTCCTGGACCGTCGCCTTCCAGCTGCGGGTGGAGGGGCCCACCTTGACCTTCCAGTCGCTGCTGACGTCATCGCCCTTGTTGACGCTGCGCACGCCCTTGGTGAACCCGCTGAACTGCTCGTACTGGGTCCACCGGTCGTACGCGAGGCGCAGCGGGACACCGACGTCGAGCACCTCGACGATGTTCATCACCTTGGTGCTGCCGGACTTCTTGCCGCCCTTCCCGCCCTTGCCGAAGGCTTCCTTGAACTTGCCGACGACGTTGTCCTTGAGGCCCTTGGCCTTCTCCCCGACGAAGGCCTTCACCGGGGAGTCGCCCTGGAGGACGCGGGCGCCGACCGCGGGGAGGGTCCCGCCGTTCGCCGCGACGTCGCTGAGCTGGTCGGTCACCTCGGTGAGCTTGCCCCCGGCCTTCTCGGCGAGGTGTTCGGCCTGCGCGCCGAGGTAGTGGACGACCTCTTCGCGAAGCCTGTCCAGGCCCGAGTGGTCATCCGTGTCGGGGGCGCCGCGCTGCGTGGTGGTCATGATGCCCTCCCGCGCCCGGACCGGGCCGCCGGCTTCGTCCCGGCGGTCTTCTTGGCGGTGGCCTTCTTGGCCGGGGCCTTCTTCGCGGGAGCCCGTTTCGCGGTCGTGGCCGCCTTGCCGGCGGGCTTCGCCCGGGCCGCGGTCGTCGTCTTCTTGGCGGGCGCCGTCTTCTTCGCCGCGGCCTTCCTGGCCGGTGCCGTCTTCCGGGCAGGCGCCGTCTTCTCGGCGGTCGTCTTACCGGCGGGCGCGCTCCTCTTGGCCGCGGGGCGGCTCTCGCGCGCTGTGGCCGAAGCCGGCTTCTTCCGGGCGGGCTTCTCGGCGGCCGGTTCGGCGGAGTCCGTCTCCTTCGGCGGCCGCCTCCGGGAGCGGGGCGCGGTGCTCGCGCTCGGGCGACGGCGCCGGGGCCGCTCGGGCTCGGGCTCCTCCTCCGTGTCCGCCTTGCGGGCGCTGCGTCGGCGCTTCGGGGGCTCCGGTGGCGGCTCCTCGTCCTCGCCCTGTTCGTCCTCCGGCTCCCGGTCCTCGGTTTCGTCCCGGTCGTCCCCGGCCTCGTCGTCCTGGTCGTCCTGGTCGTCCCCCGTGTCCTCGGCCTCGTCCTCCTCCGCCTCGTCCTCCTCGGCGTCCTCCTCCTCGTAGTCGGCCGGCTCCTCGGGCTCCTCCTCGTCCTCCTCCTGCCCGTACTCCTCCTCGTCCTCGTCCTGCGGTTCCTGCTTCGTCGCGCCGATGTTCCTGGTCCGGTCGCGCAGGGTGTCGGCGAGGTTGGCCAGCTGGCGGTCGGCAGCGGCGGCGACCGCCTTGCGTCCGGCCGAGAGCAGCTCGCCGCGGACCTGTTCGTTGAGCTCCGCCACCTGAGGGGTGTCGGCGAGCTTGCGCAGCCCTTCGGTCGCCAGCTGACGCGGGTCCAGGCCGAAGCGGCGGCCGGCCAGGTAGGTGGCCGCGGCGAAGGCCATCCTGCCCTTCTTCGCTCGACCGAGGACGTACCCGCCGGCGACCGCGGCGGCGAGGGCGATCTTGGTGGTGTCGTTCATGAGGTCTTCCCTTCAGGCGGCATGGCCAGAGGGCCGAGGAGCATCGCGCGGAGGGCAGCACTTCGTGCACATGTCGCGGTCCGGGTCGCCGCACCCCGCCCCACCCGACGCGTGTTCCCAGCTGGGATGGTCCTATTCGGCGCGCGCGCGTTTGCCTGATCCCGGCTCGGGGCAGGCGTGCGGCCGGGACAACAGCCCGGAGATGGTCATGGCCGCAGATCCCGAGGGGCCCGCGCGCAGGACGCGGCGTCCTTCCGACGAGGACAGCCCACCGGCCCGTACTCCTACGGCCCGGCGGGCCGCGGCGGCCCCACGGCGGCGGCCACGCAAGGTGTCCGCGCCGCAGGCCATCCGGTGTGCGGCCCGGCAGCTCGAAGAACTGCTGGGCCGGGCCCCGGAGTCGGTCTCCGCGGTGAAGCCCGTCGAGGACGGCTGGCAGGCGGACGTCGAAGTGCTGGAGCTGGAGCGGATTCCTCCCACCACCAGTGTGATGGCCACCTACCGGGTCACCCTGGACGCAGAGGGTGAACTGGTCGCCTACGAGCGCACGCGACGGTACAGCCGGGGCCAGATCGACCGGCTCTGACTCGGCGTCGTCCGAAGTCCGCGCGGTCGTCCGAAGACGCGTCGTCGCCCGACGACTCGCCCGCGCCCGAAACGCCGTCCCGGCCGGTCCGCCGTACCGCGGCCGCCGGAACGCCCGACCGACACGAGAGGAACGGCCACCCGCACATCGCTGCGAGCGACCGGGAACGGAGCCCAGCGTGACAGTCGTACCGCAGTCAGCAGGCGGGGGCGTGGCCTCCCGCGGTGCGGGGCCCGGCGGCGCCGGGTCCGGCAACCTGTACGACATCCTCGAACTCATCCTGGACCGTGGCCTGGTCATCGACGTCTTCGTCCGGGTCTCCCTGGTCGGGATCGAGATACTCAAGATCGACGCCCGCATCGTGGTCGCCAGCGTGGACACCTATCTCCGTTTCGCGGAGGCCTGCAACCGTCTGGACCTGGAGTCCGGGCGCAAGGCACCCGCCCAGCTGACCGACATCGTCGGCGAGGTCACCGAAGGCGGGGCCAAGGGCAAGAGCAAGGGTGCGCTGACCGGCGCCGTCGAGGCCGTCACCGACGCCGTGCGCGGCGGCCGCGACGAGGAGAAGGAGCCCGCCGAGAAGCGCGAGCGCCCGGCCCGCCGACCGGCCCGGCACCGCGAGGAGTGAACCATGGCCGTCTACGTCTACTCCATCGTCGCCGGCACGCATCCGCTCGACCTGAGCGGCCTCGCGGGAGTCGGGGCGGACCCCGCCGCCCTGCGGACCGTCGACAGCGGACGGCTGACCGCGGTCGTCAGCGACGCGCCGCCCGGCCTGCGCGCCAAACGCCGCGACCTCGCCGCCCACCAGGCGGTACAGGAGCGCCTCATGGCCGGCGGCACGGTTCTCCCGCTGCGCTTCGGCCTGACCGCCCCCGACGACGACGCCGTCCGCGCGGCCCTCACCGAAAACGCCGAGCAGTACGCGGCCCGGCTGAGCGAACTCGACGGGTGCGCCGAGTTCCACCTCAAGGCCACCGAGGACGAGGAGAGCCTGTTGCGCCTGATCCTGGCGGAGTCGCCGGAGGCCCGGCGCCTCAACGACGAGATCCGCGGCGGGCGCGCCGCCCCCGATGCGCCGGTGGTGCTCGGCGAACTCGTCTCCCAGGAGGTGCGCGCCCGCCAGGAGGCCCTCGCCGCCGGCATCACCCAGGCGCTGCGACCCCACGCGCGCGACGAACGATCCTCCCCGCCGTCCGGCGACGTCTTCCTGAGCATCTCCTTCCTCGTCGCCCGGGACGCCGTGGACGCCTTCCTGACGGCCGAGAAGGGCCTCGCCGCCGAACTCGGTGACAGCGTGGACCTGCGCCTGCACGGTCCGTTGCCCGCGTACAGCTTCGTCTGAGTCCGAGGACGCGGAGAAGACGACGCGGAGAAGACGACGCGGAGGAAGCGAGGAAGCCATGGGTCTGATCACGCAGCTCCTCACCCTGCCGCTGGCGCCCGTCCGCGGCGCCGTGTGGGTGGCCGAACGCATCCAGGAAGCAGCCGAGCAGCAGTACTACGATCCCGCGCCCGTCGAACGCGAACTGGCCGAACTGGAGCAGGCCCTGCTCGCCGGCGACATCGACGAGGAGACCTTCGACCGGCGGGAGGACGAACTCCTCGACCGGCTGGACGAGATCAGGGCATGGCAGCGCGGGGAGCCGTGACCTGCCCGGCCCCGGCCAGGGGCCCGAACCAGGAGAGGAAGGCCGAACGGTCGTGACACAACCCATCGCCGACAGGTTCGGCTCCACCTCCTCCCGAGCCGCGCCGCCCTACGCCCAGGGCTCCTCCGCCAACCTCGCCGACATCCTCGAACGCGTCCTCGACAAGGGCATCGTCATCGCCGGTGACATCCAGATCAACCTGCTCGACATCGAACTGCTCACCATCAAACTGCGCCTGCTGGTCGCCTCGGTGGACAAGGCCAAGGAGATGGGCATCGACTGGTGGGAGCACGATCCCTCGCTCTCCTCGCGCGCCCGGGGCGACCACCTGCCGGCCGCCGACCGGGAGCCGGCACGGGAACTGGAGGCCGAGAACGAGCGCCTGCGCGGCGAACTCGCCCGGCTGCGGGCGGAGCCGGGCCTGCCGCCGGCCGCCGAGGAGCCCCCCGTCCGCCGCCCCGCACGCGCGAAGCGCGCCGCCCCGGCGCCCCGCACGCGACGCACCCGGGAGGAGTGATGGCCGGCACCGTCGTCTACGCCTACGCCATCGCCAGGAGCACCGAAGCCCTCGGGCCCGCCGCCGCCGACGCGCACGGGATCGCCGGCGCCCCGGTGCTGCTCCTGCACGCCGACGACCCCGGGCTCGCGGCGGCCGTCAGCCGCGTCCCCGCCGAGGACTTCCGGCAGGACGCCCTCGCCGAGCACCTGGAGGACCTCCAGTGGCTCGAAACCGCGGCCCGGGCCCACCACGCCGTGGTCGCCGCGCTCGCCGCGGTCACCACCGTCCTCCCGCTGCGCCTCGCGACGGTGTACTTCGACGACGACGGCGTGCGCAGCGCCCTCGACGCCCGGCAGGACGAGTTCACGGCGGCGCTCGACCGCCTCGCGGCGCAGGTCGAATGGGGCGTGAAGATCTATGTCGAGGCTCCGGCACCGGACCCGGTGCCCGAGGGTCCGCCGCCCGCGGACGTCGGGCCGGGCCGGGCCTACCTGCACGCCCGGAGGGCCGTGCGCGACCGGCACGCGGAGCGCTACCGCGCCGCGGAACAGGCGGCGGCCCGGGTGGAGGCCGCCGCGGCCCGACTGGCGGTGGCCCGGGCGCACCACCGCGTCCACAGCGGGGAGCCGGTGGGGGAGCAGGGCGAGAACGTGCTCAACGACGCCTACCTGGTGCCCGTGGAGCGGGCCGGGGTGTTCCGCGAGGACGTCCTGCGGGCGGGGCAGGGGCTGAACGGGGTCCGCGTCGAGGTCACCGGCCCCTGGGCGCCCTACTCCTTCGCCGTCCTGCCCCAGGACGAGCCGACGGGTGGTGAACGGCCGGTATGAACGGTCAGCAGCCCGGGCCGGGCGACCGGTACGGCGGGCAGGAGCCGCTGCCGGACCGCCGGATCGCCCTCGTCGACCTCCTGGACCGGCTGCTGGGCGGAGGTGTCGTCCTCACCGGCGACATCGTGCTGTCCGTCGCCGACGTCGACCTCGTGCGCATCTCGCTGCGGGCCCTGATCGTCTCGATCAGCGGCCCGGAGCTCTCTCCGTGGCAGGACGGCAGGCGGCTCGGCGGTGATGCGCCGTGAGCCCCTCGGACGCCGACCGCGCCGGCGGTGCCGACCGCGCCGGTGACACCGGCCGCGCCGACCGCGATGGCCGGGACCGTCGCTACGCGGAGGTCGCCGCGGCCGCCGATCGCGCGTTCCGCCTGCTGCCCGCGTCCCCCGAGGACGGCCGTCGGGGGCGGGACCGGCAGCCCCACCCGGCCCGCAGGATCAACACCGACGGCACCGACCCCGAGAACGTCGAACGGGACCTGGTCCAGCTCGTGCTCACCCTGGTCGAACTCCTGCGGCAGCTCATGGAGCGCCAGGCGCTGCGCCGGGTCGACGCCGGGGACCTCAGCGAGGAGCAGGAGGAGCGACTCGGTGCGACCCTGATGGCGCTTCACGACAGGATGGACGACCTCTGCGCCCGCTACGGCCTGAACCGCGCCGACCTGAACCTCGACCTCGGCCCGCTGGGAAGCCTCCTGCCGCCCCCGTAGGCGGCCCCGGCAGCACCGGCAGCACCGGCCGTCCCGCTTTCGGCGGTCGCCCGCTGTCACCGGCCCTCCCGCTATCGGCGGTCGCCCCAGACCGAGGCGGCGATGCCGACCCGGTTCCGCACGCCGAGCTTGCGCTGGATGTTCGCCAGGTGGTTCTTGACCGTGCCGGCCGAGATGAACAACTGCTCGGCGATCTCCGCGTTGGTCGCCCCGCCCGAGACCAGCCCGGCGATCTCGGTCTCCCGCGGGGTCAGCGGCTCGGCGGGCTCCGCCTGCGGCGACGCCGGGGCGGGGGCGGCCAGTTGACGCAGCAGCCGGACGGTGACCTGCGGGCTGATCAGGGTGTCACCGGCCACCGCCGCCCGGACCGCCTCGACCAGCAGGGCGGGGCTGGACCGCTTGAGCAGGAAGCCGGCCGCGCCGTGCCGGAGCGCGGCGTGCACGTACTCGTCCAGGTCGAAGGTGGTCACCACGACCACCCGCAGCGGGTCGGCCACCTCGGGCCCGGCCAGCCGCCGGGTCAGTTCCAGGCCGTCCAGCTTCGGCATCCGGATGTCCGCCAGCACCACGTCGGGGCGGAGCAGGCGGGCCTGTTCGAACGCGGCGAGGCCGTCGGCGGCCTCCGCCACCACGGTGAGGTCGGGCTGGGCGTCCAGGATCATCCGGTAGGCCGCGCGGATGTCGTCGTGGTCGTCGGCCAGGAGGACGCGGATGCTCATGAGGCCCCTTCGGCCGGCAGCGGAAACGTGGCGGTGACCAGCCAGCCCTGCCCGGCGCGCCCGGCGTCGAGCGTACCGCCGAGCGCCTCGACCCGGGCGGCCAGGGCGCTCAGGCCGTGCCCGCCCCGGTGCCGGGGCGGGCTCTCCACCGCTCCGCCGTCGTCGGCGACGGTCAACTCCAGCCGCTGCCCGTCGAGTCGGCGGACGGACACGGTGACCGATCGGGCGGCGGGGGCGTGCCGCCGGACATTGGTCAGCGCCTCGACCACGATCCGGTGGACGGTGGCCCCGGCCTCCCGGCCGACCGGCCGCTCCGGCAGGTCGAGCCGGACCTCGGCGGCCCCGGAGGCGGTGAACCGTTCGGCCAGCGCCGGGAGTTCGGCCAGGCCGGGCTGCGGGGCCCGGCGGCCGGCGGCGTCCTCGTCCGGGGTGCGCAGCAGGGCGACCGTCCGGTCCAGCGACGAGAGCGCCTGCTGGCCGGACTGCTCGATCCGCCGGAACACCTCGGCCAGGTCGGGGTGCGGCTCCGCCAGGAAGCCGCCGGCCTGGGCCAGCGCGACCATCCCGCTGACGTCGTGGGCCACGAAGTCGTGCAGGTCGTGGGCGAGTTCCAGCTGTTCGGCCCGGCGCGCGGCCGCCACCTCGCGGCGCCGGAGGCCGTCCAGCGACCAGAGGTAGAAGCCGACCAGCGCCGCCCCCAGGGCCCCGACCGCGCCGAAGCCGAGGAGTCCGACCTGCTGCCAGCCCTCGACCGGCGCGGCATAGCGCAGCGGCCAGCAGAGCAGCGCCGCCGCCAGGACCCCGACGGCCACCCGGCCCCGGCCGGTGCGCACCGTCATCGTCACCAGGACCAGCAGCCCGATCAGTTCGGCCACCCCGACCGGCCCCGCCGGGCCGTCCTCGCCGAAGCCGCCCAGCGCCGCTCCGACGGCGGTCAGCGCGAGCGAGACCACCCCCGCCGCCGCCGTCGGCCGTGGCCGCCCGATCCGCACTGCGGCCGCAACCGCGAGCACCGGCACGATGCTCCCCCATTCCCCGATCATGCGCCCAGCCTATGCACCGGGCGGCGCCGCCACCCGTGCCGAACGGCACATGCCGGGGCACCGGGGCGCCCGCGGACCTCCCGATCGGCATCTGCCGCCGGTACCGGCCCCGCCGCCAGGCTGGAGGCACACCGAACGACGAGAGGAACTCCGATGCTGGACACCGCGGTCACCCCCACCACCAGTGCCGTCGCCACCCCGCTCCGGTACCGGCCCGCCGCACCGTGGGCGGTCCGGGTGGCCAAGCTCGCGGCGCTGACCGCCGTCCCGTCCGGGCTCTGGCGGGTCGCCCTGGGCGTCGGCATCCCGGTCGGATTCTCCGGGGCGATGGAACGGCAGATGACGGCTCACATGCCGGGCTGGGGCACCCTCTACGTGCTCGCCCTGAGCGCGCTCGCCGAGACGCTGGCCTTCCTCTCCCTGGGCCTGGTCCGCCCCTGGGGCCGGGTCACCCCCCGCTGGCTGCCGCTGATCGGCGGCCGCCGGGTGCGTCCATGGGCCGCCGTGGTCCCCGCCGGACTGGGGGCGGTGGCGGTCACCGCGCTCACCTTCGCCGCCGGCTTCGGCGGGTGGTACGGCCCGAACGCCATGGGCAACCCGGAGGCCCCCCACGGCCTGGCCGGTCTGGCCATGACCCTCTGCTACGCCCCGCTGCTGCTCTGGGGCCCGTTGCTCGCGATCGTCACCGTGGACTACCACCGCCGTTCCAGGGCCGGCGCGCGCTGATCCGTCGCAGGCGGGGGCCGGCCCGGCGCCACCGGGCGGTCGCCGGATGGGTGCCGCTGGGTGGCATACGAACGATGCCTCGTCGAGGCCGGGCGGGAGTCCCGCCGTTCCCGCCCGGTGGACCGGTCCGACGTATCACCCGAATCCCGAGCCGCCGCCCGGGAGTTGCTCGGCCACTACACCCCGCAGGACCATCACGCCGCACTCGCCACGCTCCCGCCCTGGGCCTGTCCACCCGGCTCGGTGGCAACCCCGTCCGACCCCTCGCCGCCGAGCTCCTCCGCCTCGCCCGGGTCGGCCTGTGCGCCCGCGTCGCCGGCGGCGTAGAGCCTCCGCACGTCCCCGCCTGCCTCGACCCGCTGGACGATCTCGTCGAGACCGGCAGCACGTTCGCCGACCGGTGCCTGCGACGCTGGCACGGCGACCTCCACCGGGACCCCGCCCGCTACGTCGCCGCGTACCGCGTCTGACCCCGGACGCCGCCCGCGCTCCGACACCGACCCCCGGGGCACCGACCCCCGGGGCACCGGCTCCGGCGGTGCCGGTCGCCCGTCACGGTGGGGCGCAGCGGGCGGTCCGTGACACCGTCTGCGCCGTGGCGCGGTGCGGTGGGCGGTGCGGCGGTGCGGAGTCGGCGGTCGGACGCGGGGCGGCCGGGCTGCCCGGGCAGGTGAGGGCCGGGGCCGGCGGGCCCGAGGTGGTGGCGGGGAGCAGCAGGGTGACCGGGCGGGACAGCTGGTGCAGGGTCAGGAAGCCCAGGAGGGTGAAGGCGACGCCGACGGCGAAGGCGACGAGCAGGTGCCAGCGGCTGTAGGACCGGGTGGGCCTGCCGGCGCCGGTCGGCTCGGCGGGCGCGGCCGCCGTGCTGGAGGGCGCAGTCGTGGAGGGCACCGTGCTGGAGGGCGCCGGGGCGGGGAGCGGGGTGCTCGCGTCGTCCCGGTCCTGGAGTTCGGCGCTCCGGAGCCGCTTCCACGCGGCGGCCCACTCGGTCGCCTGCGGCCCGGTCGTGCCGAGTGCGCGCAGGACGGTCAGACAGCGTTCCAGCGGGGGCAGCCGGGTCCGGCGGGTGTCGAAGAGTGCGGCGAGCGTGCTGCGCGGTATCGCGGTCGCCCGGGCGAGTTCCCGGAAGGAGGGGCCGCCGGCCTCGATCCTGAGGAGCCGCAGCCCGTGGACGAACTCCGTCGGGGTACGGAGCGCCGCCGGATCCGCCGCTCGTGCCGGGCAGGCCTGTTCTGCCTGCGTCAACGTGATCGCCCCCCGTGATCGTCGACTCGACGCTGAGTCACGATACTCCGTCCCCGAGCGAGTGGACAGACCCGTCCCGCCCCGGCCCGGTCCGTCCGGGGGCGTCCGGGCCCGTCCAGGTCCGTCCAGGGTGGGCCGGACGCCCTGGGAGCAGGCCCGACGTGGTGGCAGCATCGCCTCGGCCGTGCCCCGGAAGGCGGGGCTGGGCAGTCGACGGAGCGGCCGGTGGCGCGCAGCACCGGCCAGGGGAGGGGAATGACCATGAGGAAGACCAGTCGTAAGGCCCGGGCGGGAGTCGCCATCGCCATCACGGCAGGCGCCCTGCTGCCGCTGGTCGCGTCCGGTACCGCGAGCGCCGCCACGGGCGGGGGCTGCCGGGGGTACACGGCGCCCGGCGCGTTCCCGAGCGGGGTCCAGCTCAACCCGTGCAACTACTCCTTCAACGGGTCGGACGGCTTCGGCTACGTGAACACCCCGCAGACCGACATTCGGATCTACCTCCAGGTCGGCTGGAAGCCCTCGTGGCAGGCCGGCGAGCCCACGAGCTTCGGCGCGGTGCTCAACGCGGGGGTGGTCGGCCCCGGCAACGGCTTCTACCGCGGCGACATCTTCCAGGGTGGGACGCCGGGGTACTGCTACTACACCCGCATGTGGTACACGAACGGCGGCTACACCTCCGGCTGGGCCGAGTCCCCGGCGACCTGTTTCTGATCCCGTTCTTCTGCCCGTTCGAGAGGAGCGGCGGCGCCGGGCGCGTCGAGGTGACCGGGACGCGGCTCGGCAGCGAACCGGGGCGGCGTCCGCTCCCTCACGGACGGACGGGTGCGGACGGAGGCAAGGGGGGACCGGCCGGTCCCCCCTTCGGCCTTCCTCCCCGGCGGGACCTGGACCCGGCCGGACCGGGAGCGCGCGCGGGCCCGGCCCCGCTTCCCGACGCCGGGTGCCGCCACCCGGAACCACGGAGGTGTGTCGTACGTCGTAATCGGGGGTGATCGGCCGGGGGGACAGGCCGCCCGGCACGTTAGGCTGCATCTTTCGGGGAGCGGCCTGGTGCCGCCATCGGATCGTCGTCGAGACCACCGGACCGGGCACGGCCCGTCCCACGAACGGATCTCGTCCTGCCACGGAGGTACGGCCTTGCACATCGACGCCTGGATCGAGAGCGTCCCACCGGGTGCGGTGTACGCCCTGGTCGCGCTGATCATCGGGCTGGAGTCCCTGGGCATCCCGCTGCCCGGCGAGATCGCCCTGGTGTCGGCGGCCCTGCTGTCCGCCCGCGGTGTGGTCAGCCCGGTCTGGGTCGCGGTCTGCGCGATCCTCGGGGCGATCATCGGCGACTCGATCGGCTACTCGATCGGGCGCAAGGGCGGCAAGCCGCTGTTCGAGAAGCTCGGACGGAAGTTCCCCAAGCACTTCGGGCCGGACCACCTGGCCAGTGCCGAGCGCTCGTTCCAGAAGTGGGGCATGTGGGCGGTCTTCTTCGGCCGTTTCATCGCGCTGCTGCGGATCTTCGCCGGCCCGCTCGCGGGCGCGCTGAAGATGCCGTACTGGAAGTTCCTGATCGCCAACGTGCTGGGCGGCGTGGTCTGGGCCGGCGGCACCACCCTGCTGGTGTACCAGGTCGGCAAGGTCGCCGAGCAGTGGCTGTCGCGCTTCTCCTGGGTGGGTCTGCTGCTGGCCGCGGCCGGCGGCGCCCTCTCGGCCTGGCTGATGAAGCGCCGGGCCGGCAAGGCCGCCCGGGTCCGCGAGGCCGAGGAGGCGGCGGCCGCCGCCGAGCCCGCGGTGAGCGCTCCCGCGGTGGACTGATCGTCACCGGAGCGTTCCAGCAGAGCTGTCTTCCCGCCGGGGTAGCATCGGGCTACCCCGGCGGTGGCATGTAAAGCAGCAGGTGGAGGGCGTTGTGGCAGAGCAGACGTGGGACGCGGTGGATGCCTACTTCTCCGAGCGGCTGGTCGGGCACGACCCGGTGCTGGAGGCCGCGACGGCCGCCGCCGAAGCCGCGGGGTTGCCGCCCATCGCGGTGGCGCCCAACCAGGGCAAGCTGCTGCACCTGCTGGCCCTCACCCAGGGCGCGCGGCGCATCCTGGAGGTCGGCACGCTCGGCGGCTACAGCGCGATCTGGCTGGCCCGGGCCCTGCCCGCCGACGGCACCCTGATCACCCTGGAGATCGACCCGGCGCACGCCGAGGTCGCCCGGGCGAACCTCGCGCGGGCGGGACTGGAGAAGGTCGCCGAGGTCCGGCTCGGCCGCGCCGCCGACTCGCTGGCCGCGCTGGTGGCGGACGGCGCCGAGCCGTTCGACCTGGTCTTCATCGACGCGGACAAGCAGAGCAACCCCGAGTACTTCGCCCGGGCGCTGGAGCTCACCGCCCCGGGCTCGCTGATCGTGGTCGACAACGTGGTGCGCCGCGGCGCCGTCGCCGACCCGGACAGCGACGACCCGGCGGTGGTCGCGATCCGCCGGCTGCACGACCTGATCGCCGCCGAGCCGCGGGTGTCCGCGACCTCCGTACAGACGGTCGGCAGCAAGGGCTACGACGGTTTCACCCTGGCCCGCGTCCAGCGCTGAGCAGCGCGCGACGGCGCCGGGCAGGGACGAGCGAGGGAGAAGAGAGAGCATGCGGATCGGACTGCTGGGGACCGGCCCCTGGGCGGAGCGGGTGCACGCGCCCGTACTGGCGGAGCACCCCGACTTCGAGTTCGCGGGCGTCTGGGGCCGCCGGCCCGAGGCGGCCGCCGCGCTCGGCGAGGCGCACGGCGTGCCCGGCCACCAGGACCTCGACCGGCTGCTCGCCGAGGTGGACGCCGTCTCCATCGCGCTGCCGCCGACCGTCCAGGCGGACCTCGCGGTGCGCGCCGCCGAGGCCGGCTGCCACCTGCTGCTGGACAAGCCGGTCGCGCTGACCGTCCCGGACGCCCGGCGGGTCGTCCAGGCCACCGAGGCGCACGGCGTCGCCACGGTGGTCTTCTTCACCGTCCGCTTCGGCGGCGAGCAGCTGCCGTGGATCGAGAAGCAGGCCGCCACCGGCGGCTGGTTCACCGGCCGCTCGGACTGGCTCGGTTCGGTCTTCGCACCCGACAGCACCAGCCCGTACGCGGCCTCGCCCTGGCGGCAGGAGAAGGGCGCGCTCTGGGACGTCGGCCCGCACGCGCTCTCGGTGCTGCTCCCGGTGCTGGGCGACGCGGTCCGGGTGACCGCGGTCGCCGGCCCCCGGGACACCGTCCACCTCGTGCTGCTGCACGCCGGCGGCGCGTCCAGCACCCTCGCGCTCAGCCTGACCGCCCCGCTCGCGGCCGGCGGCACGGGCATGGAGCTGCGCGGCGAGTCGGGCGTCGTCCACCTCCCCGAGCGCGGCGAGGGCCCGCTGGCCGCGCTCCACCGCGCCCTGGACGCCCTGCGCGACTCCGCCCGCACCGGCGAGCCCCACCCCTGCGGCGCGGCCTTCGGCCTGCGGGTGGTCGAGATCCTCTCCGCCGCCGAGCGCTCGCTGGCCACCGCCGCCCCGGTCGACGTCTGACGCGCCGCGCCCGTGCGGCGGCCGTCCGACGCGACCGCCGCCCCACGGCCGGGGCCGCGCTACCCGGTCCCGGAGCGCGGCCGACGTGCTCGGCCTGGTTCGGCGGCGTGCCGAACCCCCTCTGGCGGCGGGCGGTGTTCGTGCGGAACCGTGGGAGCAGGACGTTCGCGAGCCGGAGAGGGCTGCCCCATGACGGAGACGGTGCTGCGCCACCACCGGGAACTGACGGCGGCCCTGCGCCGGGCGCTGGTCGCGCTGTACACGGAGGTGCGGGCGCCGTTGCTGCACCTGCCGAACTACGCCGTCGCGGCCTTCGTCGAGCGCCTGGAGCTGCACAGCGGGCAGCGGGGTTCGAGGCCGTCCTCGGGTACGACGGCACCGAGCCGGTCGGGTACGCGTACGGCAACACCGTGGAGTCCGGCGACCGCTGGTGGGCCCGGCTGGCCAGGGCGACACCTCCGGAGCTGACGGCCGCGCCGACCTTCGCGCTCAGGGAGCTGGGGGTGCGCGCACGCTGGCGCGGCACCGGTGCTGCGCGCCGGATCCACGAGGGGCTCGCGGGCGGCCGTGGCGAGGGGCGCGTCATGCTGATGGTCAACCCGGCGGCCGGGGGCGGCAAGGTGCTCGCCCTGTACGAGGCGTGGGGCTACCAGGTCGTCAACGAGGTCCCGCCCACCGCCGAGGCGCCGCCGTTGGTGGCGATGGCCCGGGCGTGCCGGCTGCCCGACGGCGGCGCACCCGGGAACTGACGCCCGGCCGGGTGGCCGCCGGCCTACCAGCCCTGGGGCGGTGCCTCCGGTCGGCGGTCGGCGGGGCGGGCCGGGGGGATGGGCGGGGCGGTGAAGTCGCGCGGGCCGGTCCACAGGGCGGGCACGGCGTCGCTGCGGCGGGCCAGTTCGTAGGCCAGGGCCTCGTAGTTGACGCGCCAGCCGTGGAAGTGCGGCCAGGCGTCGGCGGCGGAGCGTTCGCGGGGGAAGCCGGCGGCGGTGATCATCGCCACCGCCGCGTCGAACTCGGTGAAGCTGAGGCGGATCGGGCTGTCCGGCGCCGGGTCCGGGTCGAAGGCGACGCGCAGCGAGCTGCCGACGTCGCGCAGTGCGGTGAAGCCGGCCCGCAGGACCAGGCGGGCCTCGGGCGGCGCCGAGCGCGGGTTGATCGCCAGGTGGATCGCGGCGGCGTCCATGACGGCGATCAGGCCCACCACCCAGCTGCGGTTCGGCTGCGGGGAGCGGAACGACAGCAGCACGGGGTAGTTGGAGTGGCTCTCGCCGATGTCGGCGGCGAGCCGCTCCCAGTCGCGGTAGAGCTGGGGGAGCGCGGTCTCGGTGTCCACGAGGGACTGCCGGGCCAGCAGCTCCGGGCCCCAGGCGGGTTCGCCGGCCCGGGACTTGAGGAGCGTCACCTCCACCTCGCGGCGGTTGTAGGCGCCGTACAGGGTCGGCAGGTAGGCGATCTGCAGGGCGATCACCAGCGGGCCGCTGGCGGCGGCCATGAAGTCGATGACCGAGAGGTGGAGCCGGTCCCCGCTGGCGAAGCCGAGGGTGAAGAGGCTGGAGCCGGCCTCCCGGAAGGAGACCGCCCAGTTCAGCCGCGAGGTGCCGTGCAGCAGCAGGGTGTACGCGAGCAGCATGCTGCCGAGCCACACCCCGAGCATGCCCAGCAGGACCAGCGGCGCCAGCCAGGTCTGCGCCCGGTCCTGGGCGCGGTAGCCGCCGAAGGGCGTGGCGGACAGCCGCAGCAGCGCCCGCAGGCCCCGCCAGAGCCGGTGCACCAGGGAGGAGTACAGGCCGCGCGGCACGACCAGGGTGCGCAGGATGCTCGCGACGGTGAGCACCAGGATCAGCGCGCCGGCCAGGGTGTGGATCAACCTCATGGCGCCATTGTGGCGGTACGGCGGCATTGACAGCGCACAGCCCTCCGCTGAATGCTAAGCAAGCGCTTAGTCAGAAACGCTGACCAGGAGAGTGAGCCCATGCCCGACACCCCCGCCGACCCGCCCGGCCTGGACCTCGACCGGCTCCGCGGCCATCTGGACCGCGAACTGCCCGGCACCGTCCGGGGCGCGCTGCGGGCCGAGCTGATCGAGGGCGGCCGCTCCAACCTCACCTACCTGCTGACCGACGGCACCTCCCGCTGGGTGCTGCGCCGCCCGCCGCTCGGGCACGTGCTGGCCACCGCCCACGACATGGGCCGCGAGCACCGGGTGATGACCGCCCTGCGCGGCACCGGCGTCCCCGTCCCCGCCACCCTGCTGCTGGACACCGGCGCGGACGTCCTCGGCGCGCCCTGGTACCTGATGGAGTACGTCCCCGGCACCGCGCACCGCGACGCCGGCCCGCTCGCCGCCCTCGGCGAGAAGCGCGTCCACGCCCTCGGCGAGCAGTTGGTCGACACCCTCGCCGCCCTGCACCGGATCGACCCGGCCGCCGTCGGCCTCGCCGACTTCGGCCGCCCCGAGGGCTTCCTGGAGCGCCAGCTGCGCCGCTGGTCCACCCAGCTCGCCGCCTCCCGCAGCCGGGACCTGCCCGGCGTCGACCGGCTGCACGAGCTGCTCGCCGCCCGGCTGCCCGACTTCCCGGCGCCCGCGCTCGTCCACGGCGACTACCGGCTGGACAACGTGCTCGTCGACGGGCACGACGCCATCACCGCCGTCCTGGACTGGGAGATGTCCACCCTCGGTGACCCGCTCACCGACGTCGGCCTGCTGGTGATGTACACCGAACTCGCCGGTGTCGGCGGCGGCATCATCCCCTCCGCCGCCACCGCCCCCGGCTTCCCCGCCGCCGCCGAACTCGTCGCCCGCTACGCCGAACTCACCGGACGCGCCGCCGCCGACCTCGACTGGTACGTGGCCTTCGCCTCCTTCAAGCTCGCCGTCGTCGCCGAGGGCATCCACTTCCGCTTCCGGCAGGGCCGCACCCTCGGCGCCGGCTTCGAGCGGGCCGCCGAGATCGCACCCGTCCTCGCCGAACACGGCCTGACCACCCTCACCGCCCGGTAGGAGCACCGACCGATGGATTTCGCCTACGACGCCCGGACCGAAGAGCTGCGCGAGCGCCTGCTGGCCTTCATGGACCGGCACGTGTACCCGGCCGAAGCCGTCCTGGAGGCCCAGCTGGCCGACCCCGGCCGGCCCGCCTGGGACGTGCCGCCGATCGTCGCCGAGCTGCAGGCCGAGGCCCGCAAGCAGGGTCTGTGGAACCTCTTCCTGCCGGACCACCCGGACCGCCCGGACGACGCGGACCACGCGGACCACCCGGACCGGCCGGGGCAGGGCGGCGCCGGCCTGACCAACCTCCAGTACGCGCCGCTCGCCGAGATCACCGGGCGCAGCCCGCAGCTCGCGCCGCCCGCCCTCAACTGCGCCGCCCCGGACACCGGCAACATGGAGCTGCTCGCCCAGTTCGGCTCCGCCGAGCAGCGCGAGCGGTGGCTGCGGCCCCTGCTGGACGCCGAGATCCGCTCCGCCTTCGCGATGACCGAGCCCGACGTCGCCTCCTCGGACGCCACCAACATCGCCACCCGGATCGAGCGCGACGGCGACGAGTACGTCGTGACCGGGCGCAAGTGGTACATCACCGGCGCGATGAACCCGCGCTGCCGGATCTTCATCGTGATGGGCAAGACCGACCCCGGCGCCGAGCCGCACCGTCAGCAGAGCATGATCCTCGTCCCGCGCGACACCCCCGGGGTCACCGTCCGGCGGGGCATGAAGGTGTTCGGCTACGACGACGCCGACCACGGCGGCCACGCCGAGGTCCACTTCGACGGCGTCCGGGTCCCGGCCGGCCACCTGATCGGCGCCGAGGGCTCCGGCTTCGCGATCGCCCAGGCCAGGCTCGGGCCCGGCCGGATCCACCACTGCATGCGGGCGATCGGCATCGCCGAACGCGCCGTCGAGCTGATGTGCCGCCGGACGCTGGACCGGGTGGCCTTCGGGCGCCCGCTCGCGGAGCAGGGCGTGGTGCAGGACTGGATCGCCGAATCCCGGGTGCGGATCGAGCAGTTGAGGCTGCTCGTGCTGAAGACCGCCTGGCTGATGGACACCGTCGGCAACCGCGGCGCGCACGCCGAGATCCAGGCCATCAAGATCGCCACCCCGCGCACCGTCGAATGGATCCTCGACAAGGCCGTCCAGGCCCACGGCGCGGCCGGCGTCAGCCAGGACACCCCGCTCGCCCAGCTCTGGGCCGGCAACCGCACACTGCGCCTGGCCGACGGACCGGACGAGGTGCACAAGCGCTCGCTGGCCCGGCGCGAGCTCAAGCGCCACCGGCCGGCCGACCGCTAGGCGCGGGCCCCTGGGCGCGGGCCGCCGGGCGGGTGACCGTCGGGCCCCGCGCCCGGCGTGTCATACCGCGGTAGCACGGCGGCAATTGGCTCCGCGGTATGACGTTCGTGCACCACCCCGGCCCGTACGGTCACGGTACGGGCCGGGCCGGTGGGCGGCGGCCGTCGACGGTGAGGAGCTGGGGGAGCCATGCGGGGAGTGACGCGGGACGTCGCGCGGGGTGTCACGCGCAGGCGGGGGTCGGGGCCGGGCGTGCGGACCGGGATCGCGGCGCTGCTGGCGGCCACGGCGGTGCTGGGCACGGCGGTCGCGCCGGCGGCGGCGCTGGACGCGCCGGCCGTGGCGGAGCGCCGGGCCCGCGCCTGGCTGCCGCAGCCCACCGGGCCGTACCCGGTCGGCACCACCTCGCTGCACCTCACCGACGCCGGGCGCGCGGACCCGTGGCAGCCCGGGCGGGCCCGGGAGCTGATGATCAGCCTCTGGTACCCGACCGCGCGCCCCGCGGTCGGCGACGAACGGGCCCGCTCCATGGAGCCTGGCGCCGCCGAGCACTTCGGCGGCGACGGCGGCGCCGCCGTCTTCAACTACCGCGCGGCGAGCGGGCGGACGGACTGGTCGGCGATCCGCACGCACGCCCGCCAGGACGCGCCCGCCCTGCCCGGCGGCGGCCGCCCGCGCCCGGTGGTGCTCTACTCGGCCGGGCTCGGCGACCCCCGCACCTGGGGCACCGGCCTGGTCGAGGACCTCGCCTCGCGCGGCTACGTGGTGGTCACCGTCGACCACACCTACGACGCCTCCGAGGTGGCCTTCCCGGACGGCGGCCTGGCCACGTCGGTCTTCCCGGGCATGCTCGGCACGCCCGACCTCGACATCGGCGCCCTGCTGCGCAAGGCGATGCGGGCCCGGGTCGACGACACCCGCTTCGTCCTGGACGAACTGGCCGCGCTGCGCACCGACCGGCGGCTCCCGGCCGGTCTCGGGGGCTCGCTGGACCTGACCCGGATCGGCATGGTGGGCCACTCGGCCGGCGGCTTCACCGCCGTCCAGACCATGCACGACGACCCGCGCATCACCGCCGGCGTCAACATGGACGGCCAGCTGCACTTCCCCGGGCCGACCGGCGAGGGCGTCTTCCTGAGCAGCGTCGCCGAGGACGGTCTGGACCGCCCGTTCCTGCTGATGGGCACCCACAGCGCGGACTCCGGCGACTACCACCACCAGCCCGGCTGGGACGCCCTCTGGCAGCACAGCCGGGGCTGGCGCGCCGACGTCACACTGGCCGGTTCGCAGCACGGCTCGTACACCGACGCGCAGTCGCTGCTGCCCCAACTCGCCCGGCAGGGCGCGGTGGACGGCGAGGCGCTGCGGGCCGACGTCGGTGACGTCCGCCCGGAGCGGGCCGTGCTCGCCACCCGGGCGTACGTGGCCTCGTTCTTCGACCGGTGGCTGCGCGGGCACGACGACCACCTGCTGGACGGGCCCTCGCCGCGCTTCCCGGAGATGGAGTTCGCCCGCTGACACGGGCCCGGGGCGGTCCGGGGGCGGGCCCGGGCGGCACCGGCCCCGGGCGCGGTCAGCGGATCTCGGAGTCCGGGTTGGCGGCGTCCCAGTCGCGCCGGGAGTCGAGGATCGCGTCGTGGTGGTCGTAGGACCAGTCCACCATGGCCCGGATCAGATGGGTCAGGCTGTGGCCGACCGCGGTCAGCTCGTAGTCCACCTGCGGCGGGACGGTCGGGTGGACGGTGCGCGACACCAGCCCGTCCCGCTCCAGCCGGCGCACCGTCAGGGTCAGCATCCGCTGCGAGATGCCCGGCACGGCGCGCTGGAGTTCGCGGAACCGCCGGACGCCCTGGGCGAGTTCGACCACCACCAGGACGGACCACTTGTCGCCGAGCCGGTCCAGCAGCCCGCGGATCCCGCAGTCCACGCCGTCCTCGCACCAGACCACCGGCCGGGGGGTGGTTACCGCGGTGTGCCCCACTGACATCGAAGTGCCTCCTTACGCCGAACGGTCAGGGTACCGAGGATGGTCACCGGGCGGCGCGGAGAGCCGCGGGCCCGGAACCGATCTTGGAGGTCGTGGTGCTTCTCGTCACCGGTGTCAACGGAGGACTCGGCGCTCTGGTGCTGGAGCGGCTGGCCGCGCTGCCGGGCGGGCTCGACGGGGTGCTGGCCGGCAGCCGCACCCCGGAGCGGACCCCGGCGGCCGGCGTACCCGTCCGGACGGTGGACTTCGACCGGCCGCGGACCCTGGCGGCCGCCTTCGCCGGGGTGCGGACGCTGCTGCTGATCTCGGCCGGCTACGGCGAGGATGACGTGGTGATCGCCCGTCACCGGGCCGCGATCGAGGCCGCCGAGCGGGCCGGCGTCGAGCACGTGGTCTACACCAGCCTCTCCGGTGACGGCGACCACCTGGCCTACGCGCTGGCGCACCGCTGGACCGAGCGGCGACTGCGCGAGTCCGCCTCGCTGCGCTGGACGATCCTGCGCAACGGGCTCTACGCCGAACTGCTGGGCTCGCTGGCCACGCCGGACCGGGACGGTGTGATCACCGCGCCGCTCGGCGACGGCCGGCTGGCGGCGGTCGCCCGCGCGGACCTGGCCGAGGTCGCGGCCACCGTGGCGCTGGCCCCGGCCGGGCACGCCGGGCGGGTCTACGAGCTGGTCGGCGAGGAGGCGGTGGGCGGCGCGGACGTCGCGGCGGCGCTGTCCCGGGCCGACGGACGGACGGTCGAGTACCGGCCCGGCACGCTGGCCGGGGCGCGGGCGGCCGTGGCGGCCTCGGGCGCCGCGGACTTCCAGGTGCCGATGGTGGCCGGGACGTACTCGGCGATCGCCCACGGCTTCCTGGCCGGGCCGGGCAAGCCGGGGGACCTCGCCGCCCTGCTCGGCCGCCCGCCGCGCCCGGCCCTGGACGTGATCGCGCAGGGCACGGGAGCGGCCGCGGACTCGGCCGGGTGACCGGGGCGCGGCCCCGCCGGTGCTACTCCCCGAGCACCACCAGCCGGCCGGTGCTGCGGCCGTCGGCGACCCGCTGGACGGCCTCGGCCGCCCCGGAGAGCGGGAGGCGCCCGCTCACCAGCGGTCGCACCACACCGGCCCGGGCCAGCCGGGTCAGCTCCTCGTGGGCGGCCAGCACGGCCTGCGGGTCACGGGTGTTGTAGAGGCCCCAGTGCAGCCCGAGGATGCTGTAGTTCTTCACCAGCGCGTGGTTCAGCGCGGGCGCCGGGATCTCGCCGGCGGCGAAGCCGACCACCACGATCCGGCCCTCGAAGGCGACGCACCGGGTGGAGCCGGTGTAGGCCGCGCCGCCGACCGGGTCGAAGACCACGTCCGCGCCGTGTCCGCCGGTGGCCTCCTTGACCGCCGCGGTGAAGTCCTCGGCGGTCCGGTCCACCACCAGGTCGGCGCCGAGCTCGCGGGCGACGGCCGCCTTCGCGGGGCCGCCGACCACGGCGATCACCCGCGCGCCGGCCGCCCGGCCGAGCTGGACGGCGGCGCTGCCGACCCCGCCCGCCGCCGCGTGCACCAGCAGCGTCTCGCCGGCCCGCAGGGCGGCCCGCCGGTGCAGCGCGAACCAGGCGGTCTGGTAGCCGATGTGCAGGGCGGCGGCCTCCGCGTCGTCCAGCGCCGCCGGGGCCGGGAAGGCCGCCGCGGCGTCCAGCAGGGCGTACTCGGCGAAGGCGCCGGCGGGCAGCAGCGGGGTGCCGATCAGCCGTTCCCCGGCGCGCTCGCCCGCGACCACCTCGCCGCAGAGCTCGACGCCGGGGGTGAACGGCAGCGGCGGGCGGACCTGGTACTGGCCGCGCACCATCAGCGCGTCCGGGAAGTTGACCGCGGCGGCCTTCACCCGGACCAGCAGCTGCCCGGGCCCGGGAGCCGGGCGCGGTACGTCCTCGGCCAGCCGCAGCACCTCGCGCGGCTCGCCCAGCTCGGTGACCTGCCAGGCCCTCACAGCGCCTCGTTCCTTTCGAGCTCCCGCTGGAGCCGGTTCATGCCGCCGAGCCAGCGGTCCGGCTCGGTGGCGCGGGCGGCGTAGTACTCGGCGACCTCGGGGTGCGGCAGGACGAGGAAGCGGTCCTCGCGCAGCGCGGTCAGCAGGGCCCCGGCGACGTCCTCCGGGTCCAGCGCGGTCGGTGCCAGCAGGGCCTCGCCGACCGCGCCGGTCGAGGCCAGCATGTCGGTGCGCACCCCTTGCGGGCAGAGGGCGTGCACCCGTACGCCCCGGTGGCGGTAGGTGGCGGCGAGCCACTCGGCGAACGCGAGCGCGCCGTGCTTGGTGACGGCGTACGGGGCCGAGCCGAGCATGGTGAGCAGCCCGGCGGCCGAGACGGTGGCCACGAACCGTCCGCTGCCGCGCTCCAGCCAGCGGGGGAGCAGCAGGTCGGCGGCGCGTACGTGGGCGAGCACGTTGACCTCCCAGGCGCTCGCCCAGGCGGCGGCCGGCGCGCCGGCCCCGCCGACCGGGGCGACGCCGGCGTTGGCGCACCAGACGTCGATGTCGCCGAGCGCCGCCCGGGCGGCGTCGACCAGCGCGGCGACACCCTCGGCGGAGGCCGCGTCGCCGGGCACCGCGGCGGCGCCGCAGTCCGCGGCCACCTTCCGGGCGGCCGCGGCGTCGAGGTCGTTGACGACCACCCGGGCACCGGCCGCGGCGAAGGCGCGGGCCAGCGCGGCCCCGATCCCCCGCCCGGCGCCGGTGACCACCACGCCCTGGCCCGCGTACTCGGCGGCCGGGCTCCCGTGTTCGTCCGTCACGGCGGTCACATCCCGCCGCCGAGGGTGACGCCGCCGTCGACGACCAGGGTCTGGCCGGTGATCCAGGCGGCGTCGGAGGAGAGCAGGAAGGCGACCGCGCCCGCGACGTCCTCCGGGACGCCGAGGCGGCCCAGCGGGTACGCGGCGGCGACCTGCTCCTCGCGGCCCTCGTAGAGCGCCGCGGCGAACTTCGTCTTGACCACGGCCGGCGCCACCGCGTTCACCCGGATGCCCCGGGGGCCGAGTTCGGCGGCCAGCTCGGTGGTCAGCCGCATCAGGGCGGCCTTGGAGACGCCGTACATGCCGATGCCCAGCGAGGCGCGGATACCGGTGATCGAGGCGACGTTGACCACCGAGCCGCCGTGCTCGCCCATCCAGGCGGCGTGCGCGCGGCGGGTCCAGCCGAGCGGGGCGAGCACGTTGACGGCCAGGATCTTGGCGGCGGCCGCCTCGTCGGTGTCCAGGACCGGGCCGAAGACCGGGTTGATGCCGGTGTTGTTGACCAGGTGGTCCAGCCGGCCGAAGGCCTCCATCGTGCGGGCCACCGCTTCGTCCTGGTGGGCCGGGTCGTCCGCCTTCCCCGCGACGCCGATGGCGACCTCGGGGCCGCCCAGGTCGCGGACGGCCTCGGCGAGCGGCTCGGCGGTGCGGGCGGTCAGGCAGACCCGGGCCCCGCGGGCGACCAGCTCGCGCGCGATCCCGAGGCCGATGCCCCGGCTGGATCCGGTGACGACGGCCACCTGGCCCTTGAAGGAGTGCACCACGGAGGGTCCTTTCGCACGGTTCTGCGGAGTTGTCGGGTCCCGCGCCGTCCGGCCGGCCCGGCCGCCAAGGGGGGCCGGGCCGGCCGGACGGACCACCCGACCGGGCTCGTGACTAAGCGCTTGCTTAGCATGCTGTCGGTGCGGGACCCTGTCAACAGTCGGCCGGGCCTCCCGGCCGGCGCAGCCGGAATTCCGGTACGACTCATCTGCGAGGATGGCGCCATGACCAGCACGCCCATCGCCGAGCTCTGGCCGGCCCTGCCCGGCGCCGCCGACGCCCGCCCCGAGGCGGCGTTCCGGCTGCTCCAGGCCGCCGTCGAGTCCTTCGCGGAGCGCGGCTTCCACGCCACCACCACCCGGGACATCGCCACCGCCGCCGGGATGAGCCCGGCCGCGCTCTACATCCACTACCCGTCCAAGGCCGCCCTGCTGGCCGAGATCAGCCGGGCCGGCCACGCGGCCACCCTCACCCTGGTCCGCGACGCGGTGGCCGGCGAGGGCGAGCCGGTGGCCCGGATGCGGCGCCTGGTGGAGGAGTTCACGGCCTGGCACGCTCGGGCGCGGACGGTCGGCCGGGTGGTCAACTACGAGCTGCACGCGCTGCCCGAGGACGCCTACACGGTGGTCGCCGCGCTGCGGCTGGACATCGAGCGCGAGGTCAGCTCCCTCATCGCGGCGGGCGTCGCGGCCGGCGCCTTCGAGGTCGCCGAGGTCCGCACGGCGGCCCGCGCCGTCACCTCGCTGGGCATCGACGTGTCCCGCTGGTACACCGACCGCAGCAGCGAGAGCCCGGAGGAACTCGGCCGCCGCTACGGCGAGCTGGTGCTGCGGATGCTCGGCGCCCGGGTCGGCTGAACGCGGGGCGAGGGTCGGGGTGCGGCGCGCGGGCGGGGCCCGGGGCTAAGGCTTCACGGCGGTGTGCACGAACCACGAGACGTACTCCCGCACCTGGTACATCTCCACCACCGACCGCAGGTTGAGCCACTTCTCGGCCGGCCCGAACAGCCGCAGCAGGGCGTACGGCAGCCGGAAGTAGGCGTAGAGCGCGTCGGAGGTCGGCCGGTAGCGGGCGGTGGCGTCCAGGGCCTCCTCGACCCGGAAGCCCGCCCGGGCGAGCAGCACGCTCAGGCTGCGGGAGTCGTACCGCTTGGCCCCGGGGAAGACCATCGCGTCCATGAACGGGTCCAGCACCGCGTGCCCCTCGGGGCTGATCTCCTCCGGCGGCGCGCCCACCGGGCCGAGCAGCACCAGGCGCCCGCCCGGCCGCAGCACCCGGTGGAACTCCGCCAGCGCCCGCTCGGGGTCGTAGGCGTGCACCAGGGTCTCCATCGAGTAGACGCCGTCGAAGGAGCCGTCCGGGAACTCCAGGTCGTGGTAGTCGCCCCAGGAGAAGCTCGTCCGCTCCTCCAGCGCCGCACGGGCGCTGAGCCGGCGGGCCTCGCGAACGTGGAAGTCCAGCACGTCGACGCCGGTGACCCGCAGGCCGAACCGGGAGGCCAGCTGCCGCGCCACCACCCCGGCGCCGCAGCCGGCGTCCAGCACCCGTGACCCGGCGGGCAGCGACAGCTTCCGGCCGAGGACGCCCTCCAGCCGGCGCTGCGCCTGCCAGCACCGCCACTTCGACTGGCCGGGTTCGGTCCACCCCCAGTGCCGGGCGTTGCGACAGACGAGCGTGTAGAAGAGCCTGCTCCCCGGGCGCCCGTAGACCCGCCGGAGCCCGGGGAGATCGAGTTCGCCACTGACCATCTGAACCTGCCCGGTCTTGCGCTGCTGCGCGGCCCAGCTGCTCCGTGCCGCGGCTGTCCCGCCCAAGCTACCGACGCGCCACCGGGCCCGCCGTCCGGTGCGCCCGCCCGGGTGGCCCGGGTCCGGGGCCCCGGTCGGCCAGGGCGGACCGGGCGGGCCGATCCGGGCGGTCCGGAGTCTTGTGCCGGGGCCGGGACATGCCAGATGATCACGGTGTTCGGTCATGATCCACTCAAGGGTCGTGGCCCCGACAGTTCTGATCGACGGGGGTTGGCGATGTCCACACATTCCACGCACGGCACGCGGTCCGGGGCCTCCGGGCCCGAGGGCGACGGCGGCCCGGGGCGCCGTCCGGGCCGGCGCGCCCTGCTCGCCGGGCTGACCGGCGCGGGCGCCGTGGCCGGGAGCCTGGCGCTCGGCGGCCAGAGCGCCCTCGCCGCGCCCGCCGCGGTGGCGGCCGGTGCGGGCGGGTACGTGGTCGACGTGGTCGCCAAGGGCGCCGACCCGACCGGGGCCACGCCCAGCGACACCGCCTTCCGGGAGGCCGTGGCCGAGGTCCTCGCCGGTGCGCCGGAGAGCGGCGTCACCCCGAGGAAGGTCCTGCTGATCCCGCCGGGCACCTACCTGCTCACCCAGCCCGACAGCCTGCTGCCGGCCACCCAGAACACCGACCGCACCAAGCAGAGCGTCATCGACGGCATCTCGATCACGGGGTTCGGCAAGCGCCTCTCCCGCATCGTGTACGCGCCGACGGTCCGCGACACCGTGTTCTGGCGGAACATGGACCGCTACCGGAACATCCGGATCAGCGGCCTGACCTTCGAGAGCCAGGACGCCACCGCGACGTTCAACTACTCGTACTCCTCCAAGACCTTCGGCGTGCAGGACACCTGGTACACCGACGTCGACTGGCGCGGCACCTGGAAGGCCGGCATCGTCCTCGACGGCCCCACCGCCAACTCCAACCTCAACAGTGAGATGGGCTGGGACCACTGCCAGATCAGCGGCAGCTACGCGGACGCCTTCCTGGTGATGGGCGGGACACCGACCGAGCAACAGCAGGACCAGTTCCTCAACTTCTCCTTCCGTGACTGCAAGGTGGAGTTCCAGTCCGGCGTCTTCGTGCGCAACGAGCGCGGCGGCTCGATGAACTTCATCGGCGGGTCGTACATCCTGGTCGACGCCAAGTCGACCGGCACCTTCTTCAAGCTGGGCGCCAACTCGCCGCGCGCCGACTCGGTGATGCGCCTGTACGCCCAGGGCATCCGCTTCGAGATCCGCGGCCCGGGCCACAAGGTGATCGACTCCTCCTGGTACAAGGGCAGCATCACCTTCGTGTCCTGCGACGACACGGCCCGCTCGTTCGAGTCCTGGGTGGACGACACGGTCGTTCCCCACGTGTACCGCTTCGACGCCGTCAACCCCTCGCGCGGGCCGGTGATCCGCTACCAGGACTGCGCCCTGCTCGGGTCGCACCAGGTGACCTCCGGCACCGCGACCACCGCCGGCAAGCTGCTGTACGACGGCAGCCGGTTCGCCAACCGGTCGGAGGGCACCGGCGCCGCCGGCTTCCTGCGCTGGACGGGCCCCGCGCCGTGGTACGAGTTCCGCGACTGCCTGGTGAAGGGCGTCCGGCTGCCCGACGCCAAGGTGCCGTAGCCGAGCCGACGGCGTGCCCCGGACCGGTCGGTCCGGGGCACGCCCGGTCTGTCGGGGCGCCCGGTTCGTCACGTCGCGCCCGGTCTGCCGGGGCGCGTCCGGCCGTCGGGGCAGGCCCGCGGAAAAGCGGCTGACAGTCCGACGGCACCCGCGCTACGCTCCCCGCGATGACTACTCCTTCCGCATTCGGATTGGGGGCCCCGTCCGCGCAAGGTGAGTGCTGATGCTCACTTCGACCGCGGACAGGCCTTCCCGCCTTTCCCTCTGGCTGCGCGTGCGCGAGTTCGCCGTGCCGCCGTCCATGATCGAGACCGCGACGGCCCGCCGGCAGGCCGGCGACTGGGCCGGAGCCTGCGCCGCCGCGAACATCGACGTCGACCTCGACCTGCGCACCGTCACGCGCACCCACGGCCGGGCCCTCGCCGCCGAACTCCGCGCCGACCTGCGCAGACTGGCCCCCGACCTGCTCCGCTGGCATCTGCCGAGGATCGCCCCGGACGGTCTGCTGCGCCCGGGCCTGACGGTCGCCCTGGCCCGCTACGACGCCCACCGGCCCGACGGCGGGCCCCCGGTGCGGCTCGTCGCCCGGACGCCGCCCGCCTGGGCGGACGCCGGCCAGCGGATCAGCCTCGCCCTCTGGGACGGCTCCCACCGCGCGGCCGGTGCCTCCCACTACCCCCACCCCCGCCCCGACCGGCGGTTCCGCCTCGACCTGCACCGCCACCTGTGGGACGCCCACCGCAGCGGCGAACTGCGCCACCGGTCCGGCGCCGACGGCCGCTCCCGGCCGGACCGGGAGCCCGGACCGCGGGGCGAGCCGCCGCCCCTGCCGGACGCACCGGGGCTCCGCTGCGCCGTCGGCCGCTGGGCCGCCGAGGCCGACATCCTGCTCGCCGCCGAGGGGCGCGCCGGCGGGCCGGTGGACATCCGCCTGGGAGCGCGGCGGCGGCTGCTCCTGGAGCCCGTCGCGGACGGGGACGGCCCGGGGCCGCCCGCCCGGCGGATCGTCGCCGCGCCCGTCGGCGGCGCCGGCCCGGTCCTGCCGGTGCTGCCCGACGCGGCGACCTGGGTGCTCCCCGACCTCGATCTGCTCCGCACCGGTGCGATCGGGGCCGACCGGCTGCACCCGCTGGTCGCCGCGGCGCTCGCGCCCGGCCACGCGCCGGCCGGACCGGCCCCGCTCCAGGACCGGCCCGGGCAGCCGCGCCCGGTGGACTGCCGCGGGGCCCGGCACCGGATCGGCCTGGTCGACGGCGTGCTGACGGCGCTGGACCACGACCCGGCGGAGATCCGCCGGGAGGAGCTGCTGGTCGCGCTGACCGGCACACCGCTGCCCTGCCTGCAGGCCATCGACGAGGCGCACCGGCGCCCCGCCGGCCTCCACGGTGTCCGCGAGCGGCTCGACCACGGCGACACCGCCGGTGCGCTGGCGGTCGTCGAGGGGCTGCTCGGCCCCGACGCCCTGCTGCGCGGCGGCGCGCTGCGGGACGAGCTGGAGTCGGCCGCGCGGCGACGGATCAGCTACGGGCTGTTCCGGGCCGGCCTGGTCGAGCACAGCCCGAGCCCGGACCGCCGCCGCCCGCGCGAGCGCCGCGCCGGGGCCCTCGGGGCGACCGCGCGCTGACCCCGGGCCTCGCCCGCCGCCCTTCCCGCACGTACGCGTACTCCCCCCCAGACCCCGAGGTGATCGAACATGCCCATGTCCACGTCCACGTCCCTGTCCACGTCCCTGTCCGACTCCCCGGCCGTCCCGTTCTCGGCGGCCGCCACCCTCGCCGACCCGGACCGGGCCTCCCAGCTCGACGTCGCCGACTCACTGCTCACCCTGCTGCGCGAGACCGGTACCGAACCGCGCCCCGACGACCAACTGGAGGCGCTCACCCTGGCGGTGGCCGCCGACCGCCCCGTCCTGCTGTGGGGCGAGCCGGGCATCGGCAAGACCGCCGCCCTGACCCAGCTGGCCGAGACCCTGGACCTGCCGCTGACCACCGTGATCGCCAGCGTGCACGAGCCGTCCGACTTCTCCGGCCTGCCCGTCCTCGGCTCCGACCCGGCGCAGCAGGGCGTCCCGATGGCTCCGCCGGACTGGGCCGTGCGCCTGGTCCGGGCCGGCCGGGGGCTGCTCTTCCTCGACGAGCTGTCCACCGCGCCGCCGGCCGTCCAGGCCGCCCTGCTCCGGCTCGTCCTGGAGCGGCGGATCGGCTCGCTGCAACTGCCGCCCGAGGTCCGCATCGTGGCCGCCGCCAACCCGCGCGCCTCGGCGGCCGACGGCTGGGAGCTGAGCCCGCCGCTGGCGAACCGCTTCGTCCACCTCCAGTGGGTCCACGACCACGACGTGGTGGTCCGCGGCCTCGGCGGGACGTGGCCCCGGGCCACCCTGCCGCGGCTCGACCCGCGGCGGCTGGCGGAGTCGGTCGCCTTCGCCCGGCGCGCCGTCTGCGGCCTGCTCGCCGCCCGCCCCGCGCTCGTCCACCGGCTGCCCGCCAACGAGACCCGCCGGGGCGGCGCCTGGCCGTCGCCCCGGAGCTGGGAGACGGCGCTCTGCCTGGTCGCCTTCGCCACCGCGGCCGGCTCCTCCCGGGACGTCCTCTCCCTGCTGGTCAGGGGCACGGTGGGGGACGGACCCGGGCTGGAGCTGCTGGCGAGCCTGGACCGGATGGACCTCCCGGACCCGGAGGAGCTGCTGGCCGATCCGGCCGGCGCCGAACTGCCCGAGCGCGGGGACCTCCGCCAGGCCGTGCTCGACGGGGTGGTGGCCGCCGTCCGCAAGCGGCCGGAGAAGGACCGCTGGGACGCGGCGTGGACGCTGCTCGTCCGGGCGACCGAGACCGGCGCCCCGGACCTGGTGGTCGTCCCGGCGACCACGCTCGCCTCGCTGCGCCGGCCGGACTGGGACGTCCCGGCCGCGATCGAGCGGCTGGCCGGGGTGGTCTCGCTGTCGAACCGGGCCGACCGGTCGGTGGCCCGGGTCGCCGCCAAGGCGGGCCGATGAGTCAGGGTAGCCAGGGTAGTCAGGGGAGTCAGGGGAGCCCGATCAGCCGGATGAGTCCGGGGAGTTCGATGAGTGCGGGCCGGGTGGCGGTGCCGGACGGGCCCCGGGGGCTGGACCTCGACAAGCTGTTCGCCGCCCGGCTGCACGCGGCGAAGGTCCGGCCCTATCTGGCGACGGCTCTGTTCGCGCTGCACACCGTGGAGTCGCGGCGCGTGCCGACGATGGCGGTGGACCGGCACTGGCGGTGCTACGTCTCGCCGGTCTTCGTGGACCGCACGCCGGTGGAGGAACTGGCCGCGGTCTGGGTGCACGAGGTCTCGCACCTGCTGCGGGACCACCACGGGCGCAGCGACCGGGTCGCCGAGGAGCGCGGGCTGACCGGCCCGGGGGAGCGGCTGCGGATGAACATCGCGGCCGACTGCGAGATCAACGACGATGCCTTCGGCGACGGGCTGGTCGAGCCCGAGGGCGCCGTCCGGCCGACCTCCCTCGGGCTCCCCGACGGGGATCTGATGGAGGACTACCTGCGCCGGTTCAGCCTCGGGCCGCTGACCGAGAGCCTGATCTGGCTGGACTGCGGCAGCGGCGCCGACGGACTGGCGCGGGAGTGGGAGTTCGGGCCGGACGGCGCGCACGGGCTGAGCGCCCAGGAGCGGGACGCGGTGCGGTTCCGGGTGGCGCAGGGCATCACCGCCCGGCTGGGCAGCGCGCCGCAGGCGTGGCAGCGGTGGGCCGAGGAGGCCTTCCACCCGCCGCAGCGGTGGCGGGAGTTGCTGGGCGCGGCGGTCCGCACGGCGGCGGCCGGCTCGGGCGCGGGCGAGGACTACACCTACGGCCGGCCGTCGCGGCGCTCGGCCGGGCTGCCCGGCGTCGTGCTGCCGAGCCTGCGGCGCAGACCGCCCCGGGTCGCCGTGGTGATCGACACCTCCGGCTCGGTCAGCGACGCCGAACTGGGCAGCGCGCTGCTCGAAGTGGCCGCGATCGCCCGGGCCGTGGGCGGCGGCCGCGACCTGGTCACCGTGCTCCCGTGCGACGCGGCGGCCCGGGTCGCGCACCCGCTCTGCCGGGCCGAGGGGATCCCGCTGGTGGGCGGTGGCGGCACCGACCTGCGGACGGGTTTCGCCCGGGCGCTGCGGGGCCCGTCCCGGCCGGACGTCGTCGTGGTGCTGACGGACGGGCAGACGCCCTGGCCGGAGTCGCGGCCGCCGTGCCGGACGGTGGTCGGGCTGTTCCCCCGGGCGCGGACCGACTCGCACCTGGACGAGGAGGACCCGGACTACGAACCGGAGGCCCCGCCGGAGTGGGCCGCCGTGGTGCAGATCGGGTAGGCACGCGCGGTCCGGCGCCTCCGGGCGCTCCCGGGCCGGTCCGTCCGCCGCCGACCGGTCCAATCCGCCGCCGGCCGGTCCGGCCGCCGCCGGGTCGCGCCCCTGCCCGCCGTCGGGATCCGCCGGGTGAGTGAAGTCCTTCACTCCATCGGGTGGGGCGGGCGGGTGTCGGGCGGAGGCGGCGGTTAGCTGGACGACGGGGGTCGTTCGGAAGGGCGCGGATGGGGCGTACGGTTCGGCACGGTGACGTCGCGACCCGCTGCGTGCTCGCGATCCTGCTGGCCGCCGTCCTCGCCCTGCTGACCGGGGCCGGGACCGTCGACTCCCTCCACCGCCTCGCCCTGGACCGCTGTGTGACGGCCCAGGAGACGCCCGCCGCGCCCGCCGTGCCGCTCGACCCGGACACCTGCCCCGAGCCCGGCGAACGCCGGCGCGACCACGGGAGCACCTCGGGCACCGCCTCCACCCACCGGGCGGGCCACCACAGCCGGGCTCCGCTGCCGGGCCTGCTGCCCCCGGCGCCACGGACGGTGGCCGGCCTCGTGGCCGGCGCCCCGCCCGGTCGCGCCGCGGGCCGTCCCGGCACCGATCCCGCCCGCCCCGACGGGGCCGGGCGAGGGACCGTCCTGCGCTGCTGACCGGCCCCGGGGCCGTGCTCGGGGGTCCTGGGCCCCCGCGCGGTTCCGCCGTGTCCACCGTCGGGTTCACACCGCAGGAGATCCACCATGCCCTTCGACGTCTACACCGCCATGGGCGCGCTGGTGCGCGCCGAGGCCTGCCGCACCACCACGCCCGCCCTGCCCGCCACGCCGACAGCGTCCGCCCCGTCCGCCCCGTCCGCCTCGTCCGCCTCGTCCGCCGAGCAACTGCCCCCCGTTGCGGAGGAGTTCGGCGGCGGTCCGACCGCGTGCGACACCGACCGGGCGCGGCGCCGGCCGTCGGCCCGCTCGTCGACCCGGCCGTCCGCCCTCTCCTCTGCCCTGCGCCGGCTGGCCGCCCGGCTGGGCTGAGCCGCCGGACGACCCGGGCGGCGGCCGTCCGTCGGTACGGCCGCCGCCCGTGGAGCCCGGCCGCGGGGCCGTGGGCGGGGCTGCCCGTCGCGTTGTCGGTGGCAGTGGCTAGCTTGTGCGGTGTCGGCGGGTACGGCCCGTGCGACGACGCTTCCGACGTCGCCCGAAAGGGGCCCTTGCCATGCCAGTCGCCGCCGACGAGCAGGTCACCTATCTGGAGCTGTCCGAGGACGCGGGCAGCGCGCACAAGTTCTACGAGGTCCGGGTCGCCGGCGTGGTCGTGACGGTCAGGTACGGGCGGATCGGTGAGAGCGGCCAGGAGAAGACCACCTCCTACCCGACGGTGGAGAAGGCGGCCGCCGCCGCGGCGAAGAAGCTGGGGGAGAAGGTCCGCAAGGGCTACGCCCCGGCGGTGCGCGGGGTGCGGCAGCGACGGGCGGTCACCCGCCGGGCGATCGTCAGCAGCGGGTCGACGGCCCGTCAGGCGCCGGTCCTGTGGCGCTTCAGCTCGGGCGCCGCGGCGTTCGGGATCTTCGTCGGGGAGGAGCACGCCTGGGTCGGCAACGAGCGCGGCGACGTCTACACCCTCACCCACGACGGGCGGGTCACCGGCCGGTACGGGTTGCCGGACGGGGTCAAGTGCATCGTGGCCGACGACTGGTGGATCTACGCCGGGTGCGACGACGGCAAGGTGTACGACCTGGGCGGCAAGGTGCCGCGGGTGGCGTACGAGATCGCCGAGGACGTGGACATCTACTGGCTGGACATCCACGACGGGGTGCTCGGCGTGGCCGACGCGCGCGGCGGCATCACCACCGTCGACCACGAGGACGAGTTCCAGTGGCGTCGCAAGGCCACCGGCACCGACGGCTGGATGGTGCGCTGCGACGACGACGGCGTCTTCCACGGTCATTCGCGCGGCGTCGCCCGCTACGCGGCCCGCAGCGGCGACCCGGTCTGGCACACGCCGACCGAGGGCGAGGTGCTGTTCGGCTGGCAGGAGCGCGACGAGGTGTTCGCCGGCACCTCGCGCGGCTGGGTGCACCGGCTGCGCAAGACGGACGGCTCCGAGGCCGCCCGCTACCGCTGCGACGCCGCGGTGTTCTCCTGCGCGTCCTCGCCCGACGGCCGGTACGTCTTCGCCGGGGACAACCACTCCTCGGTCTACTGCTTCGCCGCGGACGGCACCCGCCTGTGGAAGCTCGGCACGGGCTGCGGTTCGGCCTACAGCATGCAGTACCGCGACGGCCGGCTCTACATCGTGACCACCGACGGCTCGCTGGCCTGCCTGGACGCGAGCGAGCAGGCGGTCCGGGCGGCCGAGGGCGGCCAGGTGCCGCAGGCCGCCGAGGTGGACGGCAGCGGGTGGCAGGCGGCGGTGGCGGGCGCCGAGCTGGAGGTGGTGGTGGCCGGCTCGGCCGGTGCGGCCGGGGGCATCGAGGTGGAGTGCGTCCAGGAGGGCACCCGGGTGCGGGTGCGGGTGGTGTCGGCCGGGTACGACCGGAACCGCCGGGTGCAGTTCCCCAAGGACATCCGGGTGCCGGGGGCCCGCTACGTGGTGGCGGAGGTGCTGGAGTCGGGCAACGGCGGGTTCTACCGGGCGCGCGGCGACATCAAGCGCCTGCTGTGACCGGCGGGCGGGGGCTCGCCCCCGCCGAGCCGTCGTGGACCGTCGCGTGGCCGGTGGCCGCGCGACCGTCGTCATCCGATCCCGGTGACGGTCGACGCCAACGACAGGAGCAACGCGCCCAGCGCCCCCGCGGCGCCGTAGCGCCGCAGCCCGCGCCGGTCCTCGTGGCGGCGGACGTACCGGGTGGTGGCGGCGGCGAAGGCCAGGCCTCCGCCGACGAACCACGGCCCCCACAGGTAGAGGTACCAGCGGGTCAGCCCGACCAGGTCGGGTGCGGGGGTGAGCGCCCCGGCCTCCACCAGCACGCCGTGGGCCACGAACAGAGCGCCGTGCCAGAGGAGCAGCACCGCCGCTCCGCCGCCGCAGAGCATCAGGGGGCGGCTGGTCCGCCCGCCGCGCCGGCGGGTCAGGCCGACGCCCAGCAGCGCCCCGAAGAGCTTCAGGAATCCGGTCACCCACAGGACGGCCACGAACCAGGTGACCCGGTCGTCGGCCAGCTCCAGCAGGGACGGCGACACCGTCGACCGGGCACCGAGGGTGCTGCCCGCAGCCCAGACGAAGCTGGGTACCGCGAACAGCAGCCCCCATGCCGCGGCGACCGCCCCGGGCCACCCGTCCGGGGTGGGCCGCCGGCCCGGGGCCGGCCTCCGGCCCGAGGTCGGTAGGGGCGTCCGACGCAGGTCCGGCCGGATCGGGCCGGGCCCGCAGTGCTTGATCGTCATGGCTCCACCGTGGCGCGGCCGGGGCGAGGAGGCGTCCTCCCCGGAGACGATCGGCATCCCCCGCGCGAGCTACTTCCGGGCGAGCCGTCTCCCGGCTGAGCCGTCTTCCGGCGGTGCTGTGCGGGGTCCGTGCGGGGTCCGTGCGGGGCGTGCCCGGGCCTGTCCGGGCCGCCGGCCGACCGCTACCGTTCCACCGTGGCGAGCAGCAGGTTGGGGTCGGTCCGGGTGAAGTACGCCGCGCTCGGGACGTAGACGGTGTCCCCGCGGACGGCCACCGAGGTGGGGTTGGAGAGGCCGTCCGCACCGGTGAGGACGGTGTGATGAGTCCCGTCCGCCGCGATGTAGGCGGCCTCGCTGCCGCTGTTGAGGGCCGCGATCACGTCGTCGCCGTGCCCCGCGAAGTCGAAGTCGTCCAGCCCGGGGAGACCGGTCGCGCGGACCTCGGCCTGGCCCGCGGTCCCGTTCCGGCCGAGCGGGATGCGCAGAAGGGTGCCGGTGTCGGTGTTGCCGACCCAGACGGCGTGGTGGTGGAGCTTGAGGCCGTTGGCGCCGAAGGCCGCGGTGGGCCTGAGCCGCGCGTCGTCGGACCAGACCGTCGGGTCGCCGCCTGCCACGGGGACGGTGCGGATCACGCCGAGCGCCGAGTCGGCCGAGTAGAGGAGGCCCGCGCGCTCGTCGAGGGCGAGGCCGTTGGGGAGGCTGTCCGCCGGGAAGGCGGAGATCCGTTCGGGTGCGCCGCCGGGGCAGAGCCGCCAGATCCCGGTCAGATCGGCGGTGCCGGTCGCGTACCCGACGTAGAGGGTGCCGTCGTGGGCGCGGGCGATACCGCTGACGACGGCGGCGCCGAGCACCGGGGTGTTCGGGTCCGCGGGGGCGGGCAGGGTGGCGACGAGGGTGAGGTTCCCGTCGGGGTCGACGCGGCCGATCGCGCGGGCGAAGGAGAAGGTGAGGTCGGCGGAGCCGTCCGGTTCGAGGGCGATGTTCTCCGGCTGGAGGCCCTGGGCCAGGTCGAAGTGGGCGATGATCCGGGGCGCGGTGAGCGGCGGCGCCACGGCGACGGCCGGGGTGGCGGCCAGCAGGGCGAGGGCGGCGGAGGCGGCCGTGGCCGTGCCGAGCAGTCCGGCGAGGCGGCGGGGCATGGGGTTCTCCTCGAACGTTCGGGAGTGCGGCGGGGACGGACCTCGCGGTCCTGCCGCCAGCAGAGCACGCCCGGTGGCCCGACCCCGGTGCTGCGCCGCCGTGCCACCGGGAGATCCCCCGCTCGGGCCGCCCCTGTTCGGGGGAGCGCCGCCGTCTGCCCTGGGCCCCGGGCCCGCCGGCCGGGTCAGCCGGAGGTCTCGGTGCGGTAGAGGCGGTCGATCTCGGCGTGCGAGAGGGAGAGCAGCACGGTGTGGCGGTCCTCGTCGACGGCGGTGACCGCGCTCATCGGGACCATCACCTCCCGGCCGAACACCCAGAAGCCGGTGTCGACGACCAGGTGCCGCTCGTCGACGTAGTCCGAGTGCCGGTCCACCCGGCCGATCTTCCCGTCGGGCCCCTCGACCCGGTAGCCCGTCAGGTCCACGGTGTGCCCGTCCGCCCCGAGGATCTCCGCCATTCCTGCCTCCCCTTGTACAGCCGGGCGGCCGCCCCCTGGTGTCGGGGGCGGCCGCCCGGGCTCGTCCGTGCCGGCCGGGCTTCGCGGCCGGGTCAACCCGCGGGTACGGGTGGGCGGGTCAGATCGCCGGTCCGCCGTAGAAGGGACCGTAGTACCCGGCGTACTTCTCCTGGTAGTCGGTGTCGTCGTGGTCGTGTCGGTCCCGGTCGAACTCCGGCCCGTTCTTGATCTCGTCCTTCGTCCGGTCGACGTACGCCTTGCGCTCCTCGAAGTCGACCTGGACCACGGTGCCGGCGGGCAGCAGGACGTGCTTGCCGAAGATCCACGGCCCGGTGTCGACCACCAGGTACCGGGCGTCGGCCTGCTCGGACAGCTTGTCGATCTTGCCGATGTGGCCGTCCACGGCCTCCACCCGGAAGTCGACGAGGTCGGACCCGGTGACGTAGCCGGAGGTGGAGCGGAACTCCCAGATGTTGACGTCGTTGCTCACGACTCTCCCTTCCGCACGGTGTGCTGCGCCGGGAATGCCCCGGCGGCGCTCGCCACCCCGACTGCCCCGCCTCGCCGGGTTCATGCGGGGTGGGGGAGAAATCAGAGGAAACCGGCCAGTTCGGCAGCGGTCGGCCGGCCGTTGGGTTCGGCCAGCAGGACGTACCGCAGCCGGGCCCAATCTCAAAGGCTGGTCCGGGCCCGGCCGCACGGCGCACTTGCTCGGGAGAACGCGGTGCTCGTCGGTCGGTGTGCCGGCGTCGGCCACCATCAGGTGCCGGCGTGGCCGCACAGGGGGGCGCATCGTGGTGCGGGGGCGCTTTCGGGGCGGCCGAGTGCCGCCCGTCAGGAGGGGACCGGCGGCAGGTGCGTGACCGTGCGCGAAGCCTGCTCGCGCGCGCGGAAGCCGAAGCAGACGAGGGTGACGCTCTCCCCGGCGCTTAGGGGGGTACGGCCGTGCGGTGTGAGCGCGCCGTCGAACACGACGCAGTCACCTGCGGCGAGGTCGCATTCGAGGTAGCTGTCGGCGGTGAGGAACACGCTGGTGCTGGCCCGGGGCAGCTCAGCGGGCCGCTCGTGCTTGAGGCACAGAATCAGGTTGGCCTCGCCGAAGCCGAACTCGTCCAGATGGAAGTCGAGTCGCTGTCCCTCCGCGTAGGCGATGTACACGGCGGTGTGTGGGGGTTCGACTGCCAGACCGCTGGAGCGCGACACGACGTTGGCGAGATCCACCTGCCCGACGAAAAGGCTCACGGCGTCGAGGGTGGCGGCGTTCCACTTCCCGTTGTGGAGGTAGCCGTCGGCGGCGACGGCCTTCTCGGCCTCTTCCGCCATCGCGGTGAGCAGCGCGGAGGGGAACGACTGGTCGCGCAGATGGCAGGGGTGTACACGCTGGTGCGCGGTGAGCCCGGCCACGGCGTACCGGACTGTCGGGAAATCCTGTGCCCACCGGCGCGGCGTCCGGGTCGTGATGCGGGACTGCAGCCAGGCGGTCCACTGGCGGCTCCATTGGCCGGGGACGGCGTGGCCGGTCGCCGATGCGCCGGCTTGGCTGATCAGCAGTTCCACTCTTTCGAGTGCAGCCTGTGTGGACTTGACGAGCTCGGCGTCTCCCTTGGCGATCCGGAGCCGCAGCGCTTCTTGAAGGTGGGCCCGCGCGCCTGCGGGGTCGCCGCACTCCATCAGGTGCTTGCCGGTGTGCTGGAGCGCGAAATCCATCAGTTCCGGGTGATGGTAGCGGGCGGTACTCAGGGCGCTGCGGTACAGCGCGTCCGCGCCTCGGACGTCTCCGGCATAGCGGTGCGCATCGCCGAGATTGAGCCCGGTTGCGACGACGGCCCTGCTGTTGCCGATTATCACGGCGAGTTCGAGCGACTGCCGGAGGGACGTCCGGGCCTCGTCGTGGTGGCCCAGGCACAGCTGAGCGATGCCGATCCACCGGGTCAGGACCCGGGCACGGGCCGTGTCGCTCCCTTCGGGCAGGGCCCGCAGTTCCTCCTGGAGGTGGCCGACTGCCGCAGTCAGCTCGTTCCGGTCGGTGGGTACCATCCGCAGGTTGTCGTCGTGGGTGATGAGGTGATCCAGCACGTGACCTCCGTCCGTCGCTCAGCTGCGTTCAGCGTGGCTCTACAGGTGGTGGGTGCGGTGGCGAAGGTCAGCCAGTAGTTCGATTCCGTGTGGGGTGAAGTGCTCGGTGAGGAGTTCGAGTTCGCGCATGAGGTAGCGCACGGCTGTCAGCCCCTCGTTGTACGCGCTCTGGAAGGTCGCACGCTCGGCGGGCATGAGGTCGTCGCGGCGCAGTTCGGCCTGGCGGAACCGGAGCAGCTGGTTGTAGACGCAGGTCGCATGGAAGGCCCGGTCGATCTCCCAGTACCGGTTGCGGTCCTCGCTCTGACCGGCCCGCCATCTGATCTCGATCTTGGGGGAGGTCTGGGAGGAGTACCCCGTGGCGAAGACCTGGTGCTGGAGGATGTGGAAGCTGACCGACTGGTGGGTGCCCTCGTGCAGCAGGTTCTCGGCCAGGTAGAGGTAAGAGGACCGATCGCTGACGGTGTTCGGAGGGATGTGGTGGGACGCCTTGTCGGAGAACACGATGACGTACGGGAGCGCGGGGTCGCTGGAGCTGGTGAGCGAGGAGACGCGGACCCCGGGCTTACGAACCACCCACAGCAGGCCCCGGACGAACTCGCGTACGCGGTCGAAGTCCTCGGGGTGGGCCAGGGAGAGGTGGTCCAGAGCCCGGGTGAGCATCGTGCGGCGCTCGTCGGTGTGCTCGGCGATCTGGTAGTCCGCCAAGTTGATCTCGTTGGCGATCTCGTCGGGGAGTGCGGCGTCGTACCAGTCGAACGACGTCCCGGCCACGGTCACGTGTTCGCTGCGCAGGGAGAGGGCGTGCTCCGCGTAGGGGGTGCCCGACTTGACCAGACACTCCATCAGAACGAACGGGAGCGCCATCTCCGCACCCTGCTCACGGAGCCGGATCAGGTTCGGGTCCTTGCGGTCGAGGTCGAAGAAGGAGCCGATGGGAACACGGTCAGTGATGGCGGGCTTCACTGCGGACTCTCCTTGATCGGGTGTGTGCGGCTGGGATCGGCGGGCCGGGAGGGCAGAGCACCTCTCGCCGACCCGCCTGTGTCGTCAACCAACCTGAATCGGTTGGAGGCTGAGGTCAGACCTCGGTGGCGACCGGGGCGAAGTCGCCGTCCGGGACCGAGTGGTCCAGGCGGCGGGTCAGGGTGTTGACGACCGTCTGCGGGACGAAGTCGCCGTCGGGGACGCTCTGGTCCGAACGATGGGTGAGGTTGGTGACCTCCGGATCACCAAGCTTGGTGGCGATACTCATGTGCCTCTCCAATCGGGTTGGCCTCCGCTCGCCCGGGGGTGGGCGGACAGCTGTGCGGGGTGGTGCGGCCCCGGCCCGGCAGAAGACCCTTTCCGGCGGGCCGGGAGCGTGTGGGCGCCCGAGGGCGCGAGACTCGGCTGGAAGCGGCCTGAGGCGATGAGTGCGGAGTCCGCCTGTCGGGCGCGGCATGGCGCCGGGGGTTGCGGGCGCGGGCGACCCGAGGACTCCCCGGACTGATTGCCATGGCGGCGCTCCCTCCGTCTCAGGACGTCTGGTGGCACTGAGAGACGGTAGGGAGAAGCGCGGTGTGCGGTCGACGAACTTGCCTGAGTTTGCTCGCATTCACCCGAGCGCGTTGATGGCTCCAGCAATGAGCGATCTCGCATCGGCACCGTAGACAGCGATTCTGGCCAAATCGGAGAACGCCTGGCCGTACTCCGAAATCTCGGCCGGCTGGGTGATGGTGAGGTGGGCGGAGACGAGTTCGACGTTCACCTGGGTGTCGTCGTAGACAGTGAAGGACTCAACTGGCCAGCCGGCGTTTCTGGTCGAACCGAGGGGAATCACTCCAAGGCTGACCGACGGGAGCGAGCCGACGGTGATGAGGTGGCCGAGCTGGCCGACCAAGATGTCCGGGGTGCCGATGACGGTTCGCAGCACCCACTCCTCGATCAGAACGGCGAACCGGTGATCTCCCGTGTGCAGCACCTTCTGGCGCTCCATTCGCACGGTGACAGCGGCGTCGACATCGTCGGGAGTACCGCGCAATGAGACGATCGTGCTCAGCACCGCGTGCGTGTAGGCCGCCGTCTGGAGCAGTCCGGGGACGACCCATGACTGGTACATCCGGAATCTCCGTGTGCGCTCGAAGAGAGGGCGCACTGACTCCTGTGCACGTTTGAGGCCGGCGCGCTCCAGGCGCCGCCATTCGACGTACATTCCCTCGATGTTCCGGGCCGTCGCGATGAGGTCTGCGGCCTGATCCGGGACGCCGCAGATGGCGGTCCAGGCGCGTAGGTCGGACTCGGTCGGCGTCACCCGGCCGCTCTGGATCTTGGAACACTTCGATTCATGCCATCCCGCAGCTATGGCCAGCGCCCGCGCGCTGAGTCCGGAGTCTCTCCGGATGTCGCGCAGACGCTGGCCGAGGGCCTGCTTGGCTTGCTGAATGCTGGACGACGCGGACACGGTCAGCGCAACCGGAAGTCCTCGTGCGGGACCGCCCGATCCCAGACGGCTTCGAAGGCGGAGGCGCAGAGCCTCACGGCCTGCGGATCAGTGGTGACTTCGTCGTCCACGAAGTCACCATCACCGCTGAAGTGGTGAACCACGAGAAGCTGTCCGTCGATCAGCCAGAAGTCGTTGCCCGGAAGCGCCAGGCCGGTTGTCTGTCGACGGGGAAGCCACCTGACCTGCTCGCCGGAGCCGACGTTCCGGAACGTGATCTCGTGCTCGAACCGGATGTACTCGCTCACCGGCTCCGAGACGACCCGCGCACGCAGCACATCGACGCCGCGGCTCGTGGTCTCCTCCATGAGCTGCAACCAGGGGCTCCACCACGACGGCCGGTCGGCGGGGTCGTCGCGTCGGCCGCTGAGCCAGCGGAGGAACAGGGGGTCGTCCCGCATGTATCCGTCGCGCATCTCCAGATGGAGAGCTGAGCGGGTACAGGTCCGAAGCAGGTCCTCAAGCGATGGAACTGCTGCCACCGTTCACCTCCGGGAAGAACTGCATCATCCGCCTGGGGAATTCGATCACCGTCTCGTGCCCGGGGATGTCCATCAGAGCGAGACGTTCCGGGTCGAGCACCTTCCAGCCCTGGAGGACGTAGTTGCCCGTCGCGTCGTCGAAGTAGACCGTCGGGGACTTGCCTTCGGGACTGTCGGGGACTTGCCTTCGGGACTGTCGGGGTCTTGTCCGAGCTTGTGCAAAGCCATGGTGGGCCTCCTGGCAGGTCGGAGCCGATTGCCTCGGACGATCTTTCCGTACAGGTCGCCACCCGTGCCATGAACTTGCTCGAACTTGCTCGTCCCGACGCCCGACAGGGTGGTCTCCGTGGTGCGCGGCCGTCGGCCCGTGGCGAGCTCGTGGTCGAGGGCAGGGCGGTGCTCTTTGCAGTGGCCAGGGGCCGACAGCCCTGGCTCGGCCGTGACCAGGGATATCGGCGATGCGGTCGGCGAGCGGATCGAGTCCGAGTCGGAGATCGCGTGCCAGGGGTAGCCCCGCGGGCGGAGAGAATTCCCGACCGTCGCCCGCCGGGGCAGCGGGCTCCCGCCGTGGTGAAGTGGCGGGAGCCCGCGGTGGGGTGCGGTGGGTCAGCCGTTGGCGAGGGCTTGGAGGCGGTCGTAGGCGCCGTTGAAGAGGTTCTGGTCGCCGGGGAACGTGCCGGAGTCGGCGTACTGCCAGAAGGTCTGGTAGCCCCAGCCGTTCGGGAGGGTGCCGACGGTGGAGCCGTAGCGGGCGAGCCAGAGCGGGTTGGTGGTGCCGAAGCCGCCGTTGTTTCCGGTGCACTGGGACCACCAGTTGGTGGTGGTGTAGATCGTCGGGTAGCGGCCGGTGCGGGCGTGGACGGTGTCGCTGAAGGAGCGGATCCAGCTGACCATGGCGCTCTGGCCGAGGCCGTAGCAGGTGGCGCCGTAGGGGTTGTACTCGATGTCGAGGGCGGGCGGCAGGGTCCTGCCGTCGCGGGACCAGCCGCCGCCGTGGTTGACGAACCAGGTGGCCTGGGCGGAGCCGGAGGAACGGTCCGGCAGGGCGAAGTGGTAGGCGCCGCGGATCAGGCCGGCGTTGTAGGAGCCGTTGTACTGCTGGGTGAAGTACGGGTTGGTGTAGGTGGTGCCCTCGGTGGCCTTGACGTAGCCGAAGCGGGCGCCGTTCGCCTTCACCGACGCCCAGTTGACGTTGCCCTGGTAGCTGGAGACGTCCAGCCCGGGGGTCTGGGTGGCGGCGAGGGCGGCGACGCCCGCGGTGCTCGCTCTTCCTTCGTGGGCGGCCACGGTGGAGCCGGCGAAGTCGAGCTCGGGGTGGAGGGCGGGCAGGTGGCGGTCCGCCTGCCCGCCGGTGGTCGGGGCGGGCCCGGGCTCGGCCGCGTAGGCCGGCGCGGTCACGCCGGTGACCAGTGCGACGGCTGCGGCGAGTGCGCCCAGGAGGGGTAGACGGCGGGATTTCGAGGGTGCGGCGGTACCGGTGGGGCCTGCGGAGCGGGACGTGCTGAGCATGAACACTCCTCTGATCCGGTGATGGTCCGGTGAGGGCCCATGAGGCCTCTGGTGCCCGGGAGTTGACCCGGACGGAGAGCAGAGTAGCCATGTACCCGCCAGGGTGGCCAGAGGCCCGGACACCTCGTGGGGGCGGCCCCCGGGTGGCCGCGGCACGGTCGGGCCCGGCCCGACGGTTACGCCAGCGGGTGCGCCGGCCCGGGCCGTCCGCCAGGCTGGCATCGTGGGTTCGCGAACCGCCGTCCCGTGACCCGGAGGGCGCGGCGGCACCTCGACGGGAGGTCCGGTGATGAGCGACGCGATCGTGGTCGGCTCCGGCCCCAACGGCCTCGCCGCCGCCGTCACCCTGGCCGAACGCGGCCTGGCCGTCACCGTCCTGGAGGCGGCGGCGGAGATCGGCGGCGGCGCCCGGAGCGGTGAGGCCACCCTCCCCGGGGTGCTGCACGACCACTGCTCCGCCGTGCACCCCTTCGGGATCGCCTCGCCGTTCCTGCGCTCCGCCGACCTCGCCCGCCACGGCCTGCGCTGGCGGCTGCCCGAGGTCGACCTGGCCCACCCGCTGGACAACGGCGACGCCGTCACCGCCGGACGGTCCGTACGCGCCACCGCCCGCGCCCTGGGGTCGGACGGCGCGGCCTGGCTGCGCCTGTTCGGCGACCTGTCGGAAGGCTTCGACGAGCTGGCCGAGGACACCCTGCGCCCGATCGTCCGGGTACCCGCCCACCCGGTGCGGCTCGCCCGGTTCGGCAGCCGGGCCCTCCTGCCGGCGACCGTGCTCGCCCGCCGCTGGCACACCGAACGGGCCCGCGCCCTGTTCGCCGGGTCCGCGGCGCACAGCTTCCAGCCACTGGACCGGCCGCTGACCTCCGCGGCCGGACTGCTGCTGATCGCAGCCGCGCACCACCGCGGCTGGCCGGTCGCCGAGGGCGGCTCAGGCGCGATCACGGCGGCCCTGGCCGGGCGGCTGCGCGAGCTGGGCGGCCGGATCGAGACCGGGGTGCGGGTGACCTCGCTGGCCGAGCTGCGCCCGTGCCCGGTCGTCCTGCTCGACGTGGCCCCCCGCGCGGCCGCGGCGATCTGCGGGCCCGCCCTGCCGCGCCCCGTCCGGCGCGCGTACCTGCGCTACCGGCACGGGCCGGCGGCCTTCAAGGTGGACTTCGCGGTGGCGGGCGGCATCCCGTGGCGCAACGCGGACTGCCGTCGGGCCGGCACCGTCCACGTGGGCGGCACGCTGGAGGAGGTGGCGTTCGCCGAGGGGGAGGTGGCCCGGGGGAGGATGCCGCAGCGCCCGTTCCTGGTGGTGGCCCAGCAGTACCTCGCCGACCCGGACCGCTCGGCCGGCGACGTCCACCCCGTCCATGCCTACGCGCACGTGCCGCACGGCTACCCCGGTGACGTCGAGGACCTGCTCGTCGCCGGGATCGAGCGGTTCGCACCGGGTTTCCGGCACCGGATCCTCGCTTCCGTCGCCACCGGCCCCGGGGGGCTGGAGAGCCGCAACCCGAACTACGTCGGCGGGGACATCTGCACCGGCGCCAACGGTCCGGTCCGGACGGTGCTGCGTCCGAGAACCGCGCCGCACCCGTACGACACGGGCATTCCGGGCGTCTACCTCTGCTCGGCGGCGACCCCGCCGGGCGCCGGGGTGCACGGCATGTGCGGTGCCAACGCGGCCCGGGCCGCCCTGCGCGCCGTGCCGCACGGTGGGCCCGGGTGAGGCGGGGGCGCCTCCGTCGGGGCCGGGGCGCGGCGGCGGCCTCGGCCGCCAGGGGGTGCGGTGCCGTTGTGGCACGATGCCTGAGTCGGCACCCGAACGGCCGCCGCCCTACCGATGAGAAGAGGACCACCGTGCCCGCGACCACCCCGGACACCGCCCGGCCCGAGGCGGACAGCCTCGACTTCCGTATCGCGACCGTGGCCGACGTGCCCGCGCTGCTCGCCCTCGTCGAGTCCGCCTACCGCGGCGACGCCAGCCGGGCGGGCTGGACCACCGAGGCCGATCTGCTGGACGGCCAGCGCACCGATGCCGAGGGCGTCACCGCCGCCGTCACCCACCCCGACGGCGTGGTGCTGCTCGTCGAGCGGGCCGGCGAACTGGTCGCCTGCTGCCAGCTCGAACACCGGGGCCCGACCGCCTACTTCGGCATGTTCTCGGTGAGCCCCGGCCGGCAGGGCGGCGGCGTGGGGCGGGCCGTGCTGGAGGAGGCCGCGCGGTTCGTCGCGCGGGAGTGGGGCGCCGTCGAGCTGGAGATGACGGTGATCGAGCAGCGTGCCGACCTGATCGCCTGGTACGAGCGCCGGGGCTTCCACCGCACCGGCGTCTACTCGCCGTTCCCCTACGGCGACGAGCGTTTCGGCGTCCCGCGCCGCCCCGACCTGCGGTTCGAGAAGCTGGTGAAGGACCTTACCGAGCAGTAATGATGACGTTCCATCAGTGCGATGACGCAATGTCAAAGTGCTGACCTGCGGCGATGTGGAGATGTCACACCTCGTTCATTATTGGTCTAGGCCAATGTGAGAGGCTGGCGGAACGAACGGCCACGTTCCGTCCGAGCCCAGGGGGGCCATCTCCGCATGCCCGTACTCCATGGCACCGCCATGCCCGCATCCGACACCGGTCCGCGCCTCGCCGTCGCGGACGACTCGCTGCGACTGCCCAGCCCACCCGACGATCAGGAGCTCTACTGGTACTTCGGCCCGCAGCGCCGCTGGGTGCTGCTCTGCGCCACCCTCTCCTACACCGGCGCGACCGTCACGCTCGGCCTCTTCGCACTCAGCCGGCCGCTGCTCTGGCCCTTCCTGGTGCTGACCGTCCTCAACGCCGTGACCTGGGTGCTCTCCCTCGCCGACGGCCAGCGGGCGCGCCGGTTCACCCGTGACTCGCACGACCTGCTGCTGCGCGCCTGGCAGCCCGCCCGCCACCCCGGCGTCGACCTGCTGCTGCCCACCGCCGGCGAGCCGCTGGCCGTGCTGGACAACGCCTACCGCCACACCGCCGCCGTCCGCTGGCCGGGCGCGCTGACCGTCCTCGTCCTGGACGACGCCGCCCGCCCCGAGGTGCGCGAACTCGCCGAGTCCTACGGCTTCCAGTACCGGGCCCGGCCCGACCGGGGCCGGTTCAAGAAGGCCGGCAACCTCAACCACGGCCTGGCCGAGGGCACCGGCGACATCATCGCCGTCCTCGACGCCGACTTCTGCCCGCGCCCCGACTTCCTGCACCACCTGGTGCCCTACCTCGACACCCCCGAGGTCGGCATCGTGCAGAGCCCCCAGTGCTTCGACACCGACCCGGACATGTCGTGGCTGGAGCGGGCCGCCGGCGCGACCCAGGAGATCTTCTACCGCTGGATCCAGCCCTCCCGCGACGCCCAGGACGGCACCGTCTGCTGCGGCACCAACGCGCTCTACCGGCGCGCCGCGCTGGAGCGGGTCGGCGGCTTCGCCGAGATCGACCACAGCGAGGACCTCTACACCGGCCTCTCGCTGGCGCGCGCCGGGTGGACCACCCGCTACGTCCCCGCGCTGGTCGCCAAGGGCATGTCGCCCACCGGCCTGCCCGCCTTCATCAGCCAGCAGTACCGCTGGTGCCTCGGCTCGCTCGCCCTGGTCGGCGATCCCGGCTTCCGCAGCGGGCCGCTGAGCCGCTCGGCCCGGCTCTGCTTCTGGAACGGCATCCTCGGCTACCTGACCAGCGCGGTGAACGTCTTCGCCATCCCGCTGCCGGCCCTGATCATGCTGTTCTTCGCGCCCGACGAGATCGAGCCCTGGCAGGTCCTGCCGTTCCTGCCGCCGATCTGGGTCGCCCTCGTCCTGCTGCCCGCGATGTCCCGCACCCGCTGGCGCTTCGAGGTCACCCGCGTCCAACTCCTCGGCGGGCTCTGCCACGTGGTCGCCATCGCGCACGCGCTGCGCCGCCGCAGCGCCGACTGGGTGCCCACCGGTGCCGTCTCCGGCGGCAGCGCGCTGGCCCGCGCGGTCGCCCGGATCGGGGTCGGCTGGCTCGGCCTGGTCGTGGTCGCCGGGGCCGTGGGTCTCGGCCGGGCCGTCGCGCTGCACGGCTGGCAGCCGTACTGGGCGCTGGTGGGGCTGCTCGGGCTCACCGCCCACACGATGATCCCGCTCGTCCGGTCGCTCTGGCCGCTGCTGCGCGGCGGCAAGGGCGGCGACGTCGCCGCGCCCGTTCGACGCGCCACCGGCGCGGACGGGGGCACCGTCCGGGGAACCGCCGCCGAGCGGGCGGCCGCCGATCTGCGCTTCGGGCGTGCCGAGGCCGTCGCCGTCACCGCCGTCCTGCTGCTGTGCGGCCTGCTGGCCTCCGGCTGGGCGGACCCGCTGCTCTTCTGATGTTCCATCAATGAGCTGACTTTGTAAGTTAGTTGACTTCCTTTGCCGCCCTTGCGCGTCGCCCCACCGGCGCGGAACGACCTCACCCGCCAGGCCGCCCCACTCGGCCGCGCGGCCCCCGAACCGCCGCTGCCAGCCCTGCAAGGAGCCCCGCCGTGTCAACGGCCGTACCACCGAACGCCGAACCGCCGCGCGCCGTTCCCGTTCCTGTCCCTGTTGCTGTTCCTGTTCCTGTTCCTGTTGCTGTCCCGGATCGTGTTCGTGAGCCGGTTGCGGTTTCGGTGTTCGCCACCGCCGCCACTGCCGCCTCCGCCACCGCCGCCGCGCCGAGTGCCGGCGGTGCGGCCGCCGATCTGCGCTTCGGGCGTGCCGAGGCCGTCGCCGTCACCGCCGTCCTGCTGCTGTGCGGCCTGCTGGCCTCCGGCTGGGCGGACCCGCTGCTCTTCTGATGTTCCATCAATGAGCTGACTTTGTAAGTTAGTTGACTTCCTTTGCCGCCCTTGCGCGTCGCCCCACCGGCGCGGAACGACCTCACCCGCCAGGCCGCCCCACTCGGCCGCGCGGCCCCCGAACCGCCGCTGCCAGCCCTGCAAGGAGCCCCGCCGTGTCAACGGCCGTACCACCGAACGCCGAACCGCCGCGCGCCGTTCCCGTTCCTGTCCCTGTTGCTGTTCCTGTTCCTGTTCCTGTTGCTGTCCCGGATCGTGTTCGTGAGCCGGTTGCGGTTTCGGTGTTCGCCACCGCCGCCACTGCCGCCTCCGCCACCGCCGCCGCGCCGAGTGCCGGCGGTGCGGCCGCCGACCCCGACCCGGCGGCCGACCTCGTGCTGCTGACGGCAGCCGGCACCGCCGTGGCGGCGCAGGCGCAGCCGGCCGAGGAGCCCCGGAAGCGGGCGGCCTTCCGCCCCGACATCGAAGGACTGCGCGGCGTCGCCGTGCTCGCCGTCCTCGCCTTCCACGCCGCCGTGCCGGCCTTCACCGGCGGCTACGTCGGCGTCGACATCTTCTTCGTCATCTCCGGGTTCCTGATCACCGGCCTGCTGCTGGCCCGACCGATCGGCCTCCGGGACTTCGCCGCCCGCCGTGCCCGCCGGATCCTGCCCGCCGCCGCGGTCGTCCTGGTCGCCACCGCACTGGCCGGCGGCGCGCTGCTCGACCCGCTGCGCGGCACCGACCTGGCCCGGGACCTGATCGCCTCGGCCGGCCAGTTCGCCAACTGGCGGTTCGTCGGCCAGCAGACCGACTACCTCGGCGCCGAGCGCGACCCGAGCCCGCTCCAGCACTTCTGGTCGCTCGGCGTGGAGAACCAGTTCTACCTGCTCTGGGGCGTGCTGCTGCTCGGCCTCGCCCGCTACCTGAGGGGCCGCCGGCGCACCGCCGTGATCGCCGTCGTGACCACCGCGATCGGTGGCGTCTCGCTGCTGCTCTGCATCCGCTGGACGGCCGGCTCCGCGCCGCTCGGCTACTTCTCGACCGCCAGCCGGCTCTGGGAGTTCGCCGCCGGCGCCTGCGCCGCCATGCTCGGCTCGGCCCTCGCCGGGTGGCTGCCGCGGGCCGGCCGCTCCGGACGGCCGGTCGGCCGGGCCCTGCGTCTGCTCGGCTGGGCCGGCGCGGCGGCGGTCGTGGTCGCCGTCCTCCGGTACGACCGCAACACCCCCTTCCCCGGCAGCGCCGCCCTGCTGCCCGTCCTCGGCACCGCCGCCGTGCTGCTCGCCGGACCCGCGCACCGCGCGCTCGGCGCCACCGACGTCGGCCGGCTGCTCGCGGCCCGTCCGCTGCGAGCCGCCGGCCGGCTCTCCTACGTCTGGTACCTCTGGCACTGGCCGGTGCTCACCATCGCCCAGGCCCGCTACGGCGCGCTGCCCTGGACCACCCTGGTCGCGCTCACGGCGGCGAGCGCCGTCCCGGCCTGGCTGACCATGCGGCTGGTCGAACAACCGCTGCGCTACGGCAGCAGCCCGGCCCCTCGCCGGGGCCTGGCGGTCGGCGCCAGCGCGCTGGTGATCCCGCTGATCGCCGGGCTGACCCTGGGCGGCGGCACCGTCCGGGCCCTCGGCGACACCACCGGGCCGATCGCCGTCCCGGCCGGCGCGGTCGACGGCCCCGCCCTGCTCGCCCCCGGCAGCCGGGTCCTGAGCCTGACGCCCTCGCTGGCCCGGGCCCGCGAGGACTTCCCCCCGGGGCACGGCTGCGAGATCCCGCTCGGTGCCGAGAACAGCCCGCGCTGCCTGTTCGGCGCCGAGGACAGCCCCGACCGGATCGTGCTGATCGGCGACTCGCACGCGGGCCAGTGGATCTCGGGCGCGCTCGCCCTGGCCGAGCAGCGGAACTGGGCCCTGGAGGTGCTGGTCAAGCCGGGCTGCCCACTGGCCACCCTGACCGTGCGCAACAACGTCCTCGGCCGGACCTTCGACGAGTGCGACCGCTGGCGCGAGAACACCTTCACCCGGCTGGCCACCGGTCCCAAGCCACGGCTGATCGTGATGGCCGGCCTCAACCGGTACGGCAGCGGGCCGGAGCGCGCCGAAGGCTGGAGCCGCACGCTGGACCGCCTCTCGGCCATCGGCGCGCCGCTCGCTTACCTGGGCGACACGCCGATGCCCGGCAAGGACATCCCGACCTGCCTGGCAGCCTCCGACGGCCGCTCGGACGCCTGCTTCTTCCCCCGGGAGACGGCCTTCGAGCAGGACCCGCTGCTCGCGGGTGGGCTCGCCGAGCGCTACCGCGTCCGGGTGCTGGACCTCGGGCCGCTGCTCTGCCCCGGGACCGGCCCGGACTGCCCGGCGGTCCTGGAGGGGGTGGTGCTCTACCGGGACGCGGGGCACATCACCGACACGCTGGCGAAGGTGCTGGCGCCCCGGTTGGACAAGGGGCTGCTGCCGGCGGGGTGAGGCACCCGGCCCGGCCCCGGGAGTGGTGGCGGGCCGGGCTGTCGGGGACAGATCGTTGGGGCGACCGGTCAGCCGTAGATGTTGTGGCAGAGCCTGGCCTGCTCCGAGCCGGCGGGCCAGCGGCCGAAGCGCTCGGCCTGGTCGCAGATCGAGCCGCCGCCGGTCGTGGCCGGTCCGCCGCCGCTCGCACCCGGGGTCCCCGCGGTGGCCGACGGCCCCGCGGGCGCCGACCCGCCGGCCCCCGGGGCCTCCGGGCTCCGGGCCGGGGCCGGGCGGGGCGTCCGGCTCTGCCTCGCCCGGGCGGCGGCGGAGCGTGCCGCGCCCGGCGCGCCGTCCACTCCCGCCCGCTCCGCCCCCGGCGAGGCCTCGGATGCCGTGCCGGCGGTGGCCGTCGGGCCCGCGGCGCCGCCCGGAGCCGCGTCCGCCGAGGCCGGGGCGGTGGTGGTCGGCGGGGCCGGTACCGGCAGCAGGTCGGGGACCGCGGGCACCGACGGCGAGGGCGAGGGCGACGGGGACGTACCGGGGAAGGCCACCACGCCGGACGACTCCTCGCCCGATCCGGGCCCGCACATCACCAGGACGGACGCCAGCACGGCGCCGATCCCGGCGGCCGCTGCCGCCCACGCCCGGCGGGACCGCGGCCTGGCCGGGGGCGGCACGGGTGCGGCGGGCGGGGGTGCGACGTGCGACGCGACCGGGGGCGCGGCGGGTACCGGTGGCGGCTCCCACGCCTGCGTCGGCCACTGCCACTGTCCATCGCCGGGTTGCCCGCTCATGCCCTCGTCCTCCTGCTGCCGAATTCGCCGCCGCCGAATCGCCGCTGCGCCACTGCCGGGTCCACCGCCCGGGTCGACCTCGATCCCGGTGCGGTCCGTCCGCCTCGTCCGGCGACCCGTTCGCCGTACTCAACGAGCGCGCCGACGGCGGGACATGACCCGGAAGAGGGTTCTGTCGCGCCGTCCGTTCCGCACTTCGCTCCGCACTCCGTCCCGGCTGTACGCTGCCGGCCGTACCCCGGGTGCGGGCGGCGGAGGTCCGCCACATGCTGGGGGCATGGAAACGAACAGCACGTCAAAGCCCCTGGTCGAGGTCGCCGAGTTCCGTACCGACAGCCGCTACCGCCTGGTCCACTTCGAGGGCCACGGCTGGGAGCCGCTGGCCCCGGAGGAGTTCGAGCCACGGATCCACCAGCTCTTCCCCGACCTCGATCCACGCGACGAGTCCCGTGTGCACTGGGTGGACCGGCCCTGGCAGTGGCCGGCCTGGCACGCCGGCGAGGCCTGAGGGACGGGCGTCGCCGGGCCCCGGGCGTCGGGCGGGCCGGCGGGCGGCCGGTGGCGGGGTCGGCGGTGCGGAGGCGGCAGCAGGGCGGAGTGAGCGGTGGGGGAGGGGCGCGCGCTGTCGTCGGATCAGCCGCCCATTCGGAGGACGCCGCGGTGGAGGAGGTGCTCCGGATGCGCGGTGCTGCGGCCGTGGGGTGCTGCGGGTGTGGGGTGCTGCGGGTGACCGGCGCTGGGGCGTGAGTGCATGCGGGCCGCACCTGTTTCGGGCCTGCCGGGCGTTCGCGCCGGTGGTGGCCGCCGAAGCGAAGAAGCGCGGTTTGGAGCGCTGCGGCAATCGGGGGAAGATCGCCCCGGCGGTGGCGGGCGATCCGGCCTGACCGCAGCCGTCCGACACATCAGGGGGGCACGTGAACCGACCGGCCGGCACCGCAGGTTACGCCGAGGCGGCGGCGGAACTCGCCGTGCAGTACGAGGAGGTGACCTTCGAACAGGTCCACCGCGAACTGCTGCACCTCTTCCCCGGGGCGCCGAGCACCGTCCTGGACTTCGGTGCCGGCACCGGACGGGACGCGGCCGCCCTCGCGGCCCTCGGCCACCGGGTCGTCGCCGCCGAGCCCACCGGGGAGCTGCGCCGGATCGGGCAGCGGATCCACGCCGACAGCGACATCCGCTGGGTGGACGACGCGCTGCCCGAAGCGGCTGCCGTCACCGCCTCGGAGGAGCGCTTCGACCTGGTCCTGCTGACCGCCGTCTGGATGCATCTGGCCGACCGGGAGCGTGTGTTGGCGATGGCAGCGCTCGCCCGTCTGCTCGCGCCCGCCGGTCGGGTGATGCTCTCCCTCCGCCACGGCCCCGTCCCGCCCGGCCGCCGGATGTTCGACGTCCCGGCCGACGAGACCGTCGCGCTCGCCGACCGGCACGGCCTGACCCTGCTGACCCACGTCACCCGTCCCGACCTCCACGCCCGCCCGGGCGTGACCTGGACCCTGCTCGCCTTCGAACGGACAGGCGCCGGGGAGGGCTGAGGCCGCCGGGCATCCGCTGCTCGGACGGCGGCAGGACGGTTCACCCCCCGATGCGGCCCGAGCCGGGGGTGAACCGTGCTGGCGCCCCGGTCAGCGGCGCCGGTCGCCGAACCTGGTGAACCGGGCGAAGCGGCTGAACCTCCCGAACCGGCCGGTTCGGGAAGGGGCGCGATCCGGGTTCGGTCGGCCGGGTGCGCGTGGGCCTGGTGCGAGGGGGCCGGGTGCGCGTGGGTCTGGTGCGAGGGGGGCCGTGCCGGTGGTGGTGGTGCCGAAGCCGTCGGCGACCAGGCGGGTCGCCCAGCGGCGCAGGACGTCGGCGACGGGTGGGTGGTGTAGACCGGCGGCGCGGGCCAGGCGGTCGGCGGACGTGGTGTCGTAGCCGTCCTCCGAGAGGAAGCTGAGCGTCTCGGGGTCGGCGCCGGTCAGCGCGCGGGGCAACCGGCGGACCAGGCCGACCGGGACGAGGGCGCGGGGTGCGGGCACTCCGAGGTGGTCGGCCAGCAGACCGATCAGCTCGGGCAGCGGGGGCGTCGCGGGGTCGAGCACGGTGTGGGAGTGCGCCGGACCGTCGTCGAACTCCGGTACGGCGGCGAGGAACCGGGCCAGGTGGTCGACCGCGACCACCGGCAGGAAGGTCCGCGCCGAACCCGGGAGCAACGGCAGGCGCCGATGGGCGAGTTGGCGGACCAGCTCGGCCAGGCCGAGGTACTGTCCGGCCTCGCCGGTGACCGAATGACCGACCACGCTGCTCGGGTTGACCGTGGTGAGCGGTACGCCGAGGCGGGCGGCCGTGACGCGGACGGCGGCGTCGCCCACGAGTTTGGAGGCCTCGTAGGCGCCGAGGCGGGTGTAGAGCGCGTCGGTCTCGGCGGCCGGGAGTGGGTAGCGCGGCGTGGCGTCCCGGCCGACCCGGTAGCCCGAGAGGTGGACGAGCCGCCGGAGCCCCGGACGGGCGGCGGCCCAGTGCAGCACGTGCAGCGCGCCGTCGACGTTGGCGGCGTCCGCCTCGGTGCGCTCCAGGCCGAACCGGTAGAGGGCGGCGAGGTTGTGGATGTCGCGGATGTCCGTCAGCCGGGCTTCGTCCGTCGTGCCGAGGCCGAGGCCGGGGCGGGTGAGGTCGGCGGCGACGGTGGTCAGCGCGGTGTCGTCGGCGCCGTGCTCGCGGAGCCAGTGGCGCAGTTGCCCGTCCCGTGCGGATCCGCGCCCGCCCCGGATGCCGGCGGCCACCGGCTCGCCGCGGTCGAGGAGTTCGAGAACCAGCCAGCGGCCCAGGAAACCGGTCGCGCCGAGGACCAGGGTGCGCGGCAGGGGCTGGGGTAGCCGGCGCTGCGGCGGGGTGGTGGAGTTCATCGGGAGGTCCTTTTCTGTAGACCGGTCTGCATATTTTTGGGGGATGCCTGAGTGGGAGTGAGGGCGCGGGGAGGGCAGATGAGTATGTAGACCGGTCGGCAGATTTCCAGACGCGGCCTACGGTGACAGGAGTTGGAGGGCCTCAGACTCGGTAGACCGGTCGGTTGATTTCTCTCGGTGGCCTGGGGTGGAAGTCAGGGCGTCAGCTGAGATTCGGTAGACCGGTCGGTATATTTTCAGGCGACGATCAAGCGGAGCCGATCGGAGCTCGGCCGACTGCGGGGTCGGGCGGACCGGTGGGCCCCGCACGTGAGGTCAGGACGGGCGCGGCCGGTCGGTCACTTCTTCTTGGCGCCGAGCAGGTGGTGGACGGCGTGCCGGGCGTCCTCCAGGGGGCGGCGGTCGCGACGCACCCGGGCGAGCAGGACGGCGCCCTCCAGTACGGCGAGCGCCTGGCCCGAAGCGGTCTCCGCCTCGGCGGGGGCGAATCCCTGGGCGGTGAGGCGTTCGGTGAGCACGAGCTGCCAGCTCGCGTACACCTCGGCGCAGACGCGGCGCAGAGGCTCGTTGCTTCCCGCCACCTCCAGGCCCACGGTCGCGATGGGGCAGCCCTTGCTGTAGTCGGACTCCTCCAGGCGGGCGATGAAGACCTCGGTGAGCCGGTCGACCAGTGCCGTCGCCTCCGGGCTGCGGCCGACGGGCGTCCGGAGGAGTTCCTCGACCTCCTGCCCGGCCTGGACGAGGGCGGCGGCGACCAGTTGGTCCTTGCCCTCGGGGAAGTGGAAGTAGAGCGAGCCGCGCGGTGCGCCGCTCTCCGCCACGATCTGGTTGAGGCCGGTACCGAAGTAGCCCTGTGCCTCGATCAGGTTGCGCGCGCCGGCGATCAGCCGGGCGCGGGTCTCTTCTCCCTTGACTCCCATGAGGAAACAGTAGACCGGTCTGTATATTCCTGTCGACCTTCGACCCGGGTGGCCGGTTCATCGGGGGGTCGGCCGTTGACGCCCTGTTGAGCACCGGGCACCAGGGACCAGGCCCCGGGCGCCCTCGGGGACGCGTACCCCGCCGCCATGTGAACCGGTGCCGTGCGGAGACGAACCAACCATTGCGCGCAAGGAATTCGCCACGGGCGGCAATCGCACGCCCCATGGTCATGGGCGATTGACGGATCCGTGGCTTCCGGTTCGGCTACGTTCCTAGCCTGTCAGGCATGACGCACAGCCACCAGCACCAGGCCGAACCGGATGTCGACCGGACAGTCGCCCCCCACCTCGACGCCCCCCACCCCGACGCCCCCCACCCCGACGCCGCGCCCGCGGCCGGTCCGTCCCGGGCGACCGCGCTCGGCTGATCGTCACCAGCGCCACGGCCGTCGAACGGGGCTGAGCCGCAGTACACCCCGAGGCCCCGCCGCCCGGGCAGGTCGGCAGGGACGCCGGCGCGACCGGCCGTGCGGCGGCCGTGCGGCGGCCGTGCGGCGGCGGGGAGCGGCGGCGGGGGAGCGGCGAGGCCGACGGTGGAGCGGACCCCGCTGGGTGTGCCGCGCAGCCGCGGTCGTCGGAAAGCGGTTGACGCTCGCCGGCGTCAGGCCGTTCGATTACCTGCCATGAACATGAGCGCAGGGCAGATGCATCCCGGCACCTACCCCACGGACGTCGATCTCGTACGGCGGCTGATCGCCGGGCAGTTCCCGCAGTGGGCGGGGCTGGCGGTCGAGCGGTTCCCGTCCGGCGGGACGGTCAACGCGATGTACCGGCTGGGCGACGACATGGTCGTCCGGCTGCCGCTGACGCGGGGCGGGGCCGGCGACGTGCTGCTGGAGCGGGCCTGGCTCCCCCGGCTCGCGCCCCAGCTGCCCCGGCCCGTCCCCGAGGCGCTCGGTGACGGGGTGCCCGCCGAGGGCTTCCTCTGGCCGTGGGCGGTCTACCGGTGGCTGCCGGGGGAGAACCCGGAGGTGGAGGCCCTGAGCGAACCGGTGCTGCTGGCCGAGGACCTGGCCGGGTTCGTGGCGGCGATGCGGAGCATCACCCTGCCCGGTGCGCCCCCGGCCCACCGCGGCGGGCCGGTCGCCTCGCTCGACGTGGAGACCAGGGCGGCGATCGAGGAGCTGCGCGGGATCCCGCAGGAGGGTGTCGACTGCGATGCCGCCACGGCCGTGTGGGAGGAGGCGTTGCGGACCCCGGACTGGGACGGGCCGCCGGTGTGGCTGCATGCCGATCTCATGCCGGGCAACCTGCTGGTGGAAGCCGGCAGGCTGACCTCGGTCATCGATTTCGGCTGCCTGGGGACGGGTGATCCCGCCTGCGACCTGTTCCCGGCGTGGAACCTCCTGCCCGCCCGGGCGCGGGAGGTCTTCCGCGAGGCGCTGGGCGTGGACGACGCGACCTGGATCCGCGGCCGCGGGCGGACCCTCTCGCAGGCGCTGATCGCGCTGCCGTACTACCGGAGGACCAACCCGGCGATGGCCCGCAACGCCCGGCACGTGATCCGGACGGTGCTGGGGGAGGTCTGACGCGGGTCCCGGTCGGGTGGACGGCCCGGCCCCTGTCCCCCCGGCCCCTGTCCCCCCGGCCCAACGGGTCTGCGAGAGTGCCGGTATGAAACTTCGCTGCGCCGTACTCGACGACTACCAGGGTGTCGCGACGAGCATCGTCGACTGGTCACCGGTGACCGACCGGGTGGAACTGACCTCCTTCCCGCGGCACTTCGGCTCGGAGGACGAACTGGTCGACGCCATCGCCGACTTCGACATCATCGTGACCTTGCGCGAACGGGTGGCGTTCCCGGCGGCCGTGTTCGCCCGGCTGCCCCGGCTGCGGCTGCTGGTGGCCTCCGGGATGCGGAACACGGTGATCGACTACGCGGCCGCCCGCGCGCACGGGGTGACGGTCTGCGGCACGGCGAGTTCGTCCACGCCGCCGGTGGAGCTGACCTGGGCGCTGCTGCTCGGGCTCGCCCGGGGGATCGTCACCGAGAACGACGCGCTGCGCACGGGCGGCCCGTGGCAGAGCACCCTCGGCGCGGACCTGGCCGGGCGGCGGCTGGGATTGCTCGGGCTGGGCAAGATCGGGGCGCTGGTGGCCCGGGTCGGCCTCGCGTTCGGCATGGACGTGGTCGCCTGGAGCCCGAACCTCACCGAGGAGCGGGCCGCCGAGGTCGGCGTCCGGCGCGCCGCCACCAAGGAGGAGCTGCTGCGGGAGAGCGACTTCGTCTCCGTCCACCTGGTGCTGGGCGACCGCAGCCGGGGCTTGCTGGGCAAGGCCGAGTTCGCGTCGATGAAGCCGCGGGCGTACCTGGTGAACACCTCGCGGGCGGCGATCGTCGACCAGGACGCGCTGCTCGCCGCCCTGGCCGAGGGCCGGATCGCGGGTGCGGCGGTGGACGTCTTCGACGTCGAACCGCTGCCCGCCGACCATCCGTTGCGCACCGCGCCCCGGCTGCTGGCGACCCCGCACCTCGGCTATGTGTCGGGCGACACCTACCGGACGTTCTACGGCCAGGCGGTGGAGGACATCGCGGCGTTCCTGGCCGGCTCCCCGGTCCGCGTCCTGGGCTGAGGCCCCGGCCGGTCCGGAACACCGGGCCGGGCACGCCGGGGCGGCCCGTCGCCCCGGGAAACCCCGGGGCGACGGGCCGCCGTTGGTGCGCGGAGCGGGTCGTCAGCTGACCGCGACGGCGCTCCAGGCGGCCGCGACGGCCTTGTACTCGGTGCTGGTCGCGCCGTACAGGTCCTTCGCCGCACTCAGGGTCGCGGTGCGGGCGGCCTTGTAGTTGGTGGTGGAGGTCATGTAGACGGTCAGCGCGCGGTACCAGATCTTGGCGACCTTCTGGTTGCCGATGCCGGTCACCGTGGACTGGTTGCAGGTGGGGCTGTTGTAGGTGAACCCGTTGATGGTCTTGCTGCCGCTGCCCTCGCTGGCGAGGTAGAAGAAGTGGTTGCCGACGCCCGAGGAGTTGTGCACGTCGAGCTGCCCGACCTTGCTGGTCCAGCAGTCGGCGGACCCGCCGTCCAGCGAGGGCTTGTCCATCCGGCGCAGCCACGGCGGGGTGGACTGGTCGCTGAACAGGTAGTCGGGGGTGTCCACCTTGTTGTTGGCGTACCACTCGACCATGGTGCCGAAGATGTCACTGGTGGACTCGTTGAGGCCGCCGGACTCGCCGCTGTAGCGCAGGTTGGCGGTCGCGCTGGTGACGCCGTGGGTCATCTCGTGGCCCATGGTGTCGAGGTCGACCTGCTCCGGGTCCTTGGAGCCGTCGCCGTCACCGGTCATCATGCAGAAGCAGCTGTCGGACCACTGGGCGTTGTCCCAGTCGGTGCCGACGTGCACGAAGACGGTGGCGCCCTTGCCGTCGTTCTTGATGCCGCTGCGGCCGAAGGTGTTCTTGTAGTAGTCGTACGTCCAGGCGGTGTTGGCGTGGGCGTCGACGGCGGCGGTGGCGCGGTCGGTGGAGAACTTCTTCCCGTCGCCCCAGGTGTTGTCCGTGTCGGTGAACAGCGTGCCGGAGCTCGCCTTGAGCGAGCCCGCGGAGACGTTGTGCGCGTCCCTGGTGGTGTGCTTGCGCACCGGGTCGATCAGCGCGAAGCCGCCGGACTGCGCGGTGGTGTCGATGGTGATGTCGCCGGTGTACTCGGAGTGGCCGGTGCCGCTGGCCTGGTGCTCGGAGTCGTAGCTCTCGATCTGTTCGCCGGTGGAGGCGTCGGTGACGACGACCTTCCCGGCGGGCTGACCGTGGTCGCCGACACCGGCGACGGTGGTCTTCCAGGCGAGGCGGGGCGTGCCGTCGGCGGCCCAGACGACCAGTTCGGGGGAGCTGGTCGCGGAGCCGATGGACGGCGCGGACTGGAGGGCGCGGCTCGCGGAGGTCTGCGCCGGGACCTTCGGGACGATGGACGCCACCGCGGCCTCGTGGGCGGCGGCGCGGGAGGAGTCCTTGAGCCGGCCGCGCGCGTCCTGGTGCACGACCAGGTCGCCGCCGACCACGGGCAGGCCCTGGAAGGTGCGGTCGAAGCGGACGTGCTGGGTGCCGTCGGCGTCGATGATGACGTCCTTGACCTGGAGGTCCTGGCCGTCGCCGAAGCCGAACACCCCCGCGTTGTGGGTGACGTTGGCCCTGGCCTGGGCGATCGCGGCGGCGTGGTCGGTGGGGGCGGCCGACGCCGTGGCGGTCTGGAAGGTGGCGGCCACGAGTGCGGCGGTGACCGCTATGGCTCCGGCCGCGAGCTTGCGGCGGTGAGAGGAGATGGGGCTCACTCTGACTCCAGTCGGGGGTAGCTGCAGGGATACGAGCTGGGTCAGAGTTTGACGGTGAACTGACAACGTTGGCTAGAGATTTGAAGAGACCTTGACCATTCCGTGTTCTGTCCTGATCGAACTTGATAGGTAGTGAACAAATGCCGTGGGAGCCCACCGTGACGACCCGGTACCTCTGGCGCCGCGCCTTCACCCACGGTGAACTGGCCGCTCTGCATGCGGAGGGGTCCGGCCCCCGTCGGCACCGGCCTCCCGCGCCACTGACCGGTGCCGCTGACCGGTGCTTCTGGCCGGTGCCTCCGGCCAGTGCCCTGACCCGCACCTCCGACTACCCCTCCGCGCGGGACCGAGTGCGAGCGCCGTCGCCCGGTGTCGCCGATCCCCTGCGGGCGGTCCCGCCGGCCCGTACGCTCGCGGGATGGACGGATGGCTGGGCGCCTGGACGGGCGGGCGGCGGGCGGTGCACCTGGGGAACGTCGCCGACTTCAACGAACAGTTCCTCGCGCCGGGGACGGACCCCGACCAGCGGTCCCGGCGCCTGCGGCAGGCACACCACTACGCCGGGATGGCGAGCTGCTACAGCCCCGAGCCTGCGCTGCTGGTCCTGCCAGGGGAGGTCGAGCGGGCCTGGATCGACTGGCTCGCCCGGGAGTTGGAGTGGGGGCCGGTCGAGCTGTACAGCGGGATCGCGCCGGATCGGACGCTCGCCCAGGCCCTCGCCGACCGGCCGGCCCTGGCGGAGCGGATCGCCACCGCCGGTCTCCCGGTGCTGCCGTGGGGACGGACGGCGGCCCAGGGCGAGGGCGCGGAGCTGGCGGCCGTGCGGCGCTACGAGTCCAAGGCCGCCGCGCACGCCCTGTTCACCGAACTGGCCCCGAAACACCACGGGATCGTCGTCCCCCACCAGGAGCAGCCGGGCTCCCGGCGCCGCGCCGCCCGCCGGCTGACCGCCCGCGCGAGCCGCGGCCTTACCACCGTGCTGAAGAGCCCGCACGGCGTCGGCGGCTACGGGACGGTCGTGGTGACCCCGCAGGACGTGTTCGCGGCCGGCGGCGGCCGGGCCCTGCTGCGCCGGCTGACCGGGGCCGAACTGCCGGCGCCCGGTGGGGACGTGCTGCTGGAGGAGTACATCGACGGCGGCCGCGCCGACCGGCTGCGCGACCTCACCTTCGACGCGGTGGTCGCCGACGACGGCCGCGTCCACCCGGTCGGCGTCGGCGAGATGGCGGTGCACGGCACCCGCTACCAGGGGGTGACGGTCGGCCCGGGGGTGGTGCCGACCGGCGCGGCGGCGATCGCCGAACGGTTCGGCCTCGCGGTCGGCGAGCGGCTCGCCGCCGAGGGCCATCGCGGCTGGTACGACGTCGACTTCGTCACCGACCGGGACCGCCGGCTCGCCCCCACCGAGATCAACCTGCGGCTCACCGGCCCGGCGATCGCCTTCGTGCTGCGGGCCCGGCTGGACCTGGTCCGCGGCCCCGGCCACCTGGTCCGCACCCTGGACGCGCTGCCGCTCGGCGCCCGGATCTCCCAGGAGGCGCTCCACGACCACCTGGGCCGGCTGCGCCCGCGCTGCGCCCGTCTCGGCGTGACCGTCCTGCCGCTGGTCGCGACGGCGGGCTACGAGCCGGAGCCCGCCGTCGGACTGGCCCTCGCCGCGCGCGAGGCCGAGGCGCTGGAGGCCGCACAGGCGCTGATCGGAGCCGGGAACCACGCGCTGGGCCGGATGTTCGAGGCCCTGCGCTGAGCGGTGCCGGACCGGCCGGGCCCGCGTGCTCGACCCGCCGCCGCCTCACCTCCGCGCGGACGGCGGGTGCCAGGCGAGGAAGCGGACCACGACCACGGCCGCGATCATCAGCGCGACGTTGAAGACGTAGACCAGGAGCGACTGCCGCGACCAGTCCACCGGTGAGCTGGTCCGGTACAGGTTGTCCTGCGGCCACCAGGAGGCCAGCAGCCAGAACACCGACAGGTGGGTGGCGAGCGTGAGTCCCCGCGGCCTGCCGTGCGCGGTGAGCATCGGCCACCCGGCCAGCAGGAACGCCGCGCCCAGCCCGAACGAGAGCCACTCGGCGATGTACAGGGCGTGGAAGTAGGAGGCGAAGGGGTCCGGCACCCGGGACAGGTCGGTGGAGCCCGGCCAGAGGGAGTCGGTGAGCAGCCAGGCCGCGAAGGCGAAGGGCAGGGCGATGAGGAGCCAGCCGCAGCCGGACAGGCCGGGCCCGCCGGCGCCGGCCGCCCGGCCGGAGCCGGTCCCCCCGCCCGCGCCCTTGAAGCCGGCGCCCTTGTGACCGGCCGAGCCGCCCGCGCCGGCCTTCCCGGCCCGGGGGCCGGTGGAGTCGCGCGGCGCCGGCAGCGGCAGGGAGCCGCGGTCGAGCTTGCCGGCCCTGGTGCGGGGGAGCGCCGACAGCGGCACCACCGCGGTGGGCAGGTCGCCGGCGGGCAGGCGCTTCGTCAGGTAGGCGGAGAGCGACCACGCGTCCGCCCCTTCGGCCTCCGGGTCGGTCACCGCGTACCCGACCAGCGCCCGCCGCCCGGGCTCCGGCTCCACCTCGGCGACGGCGGCCTCCCGGACCGCCGGGTGCGAGCGCAGTACGCCCTCGGCGGCCGCGGCCGTGGTGACCCGCTCGACCACGGCGGCGGCCCGGGCGGAGTCGACCGGCCCCACCACGGCCTCGGCGCGGGCCGTGAACTCCAGTACGCCGTCCGCGCGGATCCGCCCGAGGTCGCCGGTCAGCAGGACCCGGCCGTCCGGGTCGAAGGCCGCGGGCCGGAACCGGCGGTCCGTCTCCTCGGGCCGGTTGAGGTAGCCCCGGCCCAGGCCCGCGCCGGCGACCGCGATCTCACCGACCGTCCCGCTCGGGGCGGGCTCGCCGTCCGGGCCGAGCACATGGACCCGGGCGCCGGGGAACGGCCGGCCGACCAGCGAGACCCGCTCGCTGCCCTCGCCGCCGGTCGCCCCGGCCGCGTCGAAGTAGCTGCTGTCCACGGAGGCCTCGGCGAGGCCGTACACGTTCAGTACCCGGACGTCCGCGCCGAGCAGCCCCTGCAGGCCCAACTGCTCGTCCAGGTACCACTTCTCGGCGCCCACGGTGAGCAGCCGCACACCGGTCAGCGACCCGCCCGAGGCCGCGAGGTGCGTCCGCAGGCGGCGCGCCGTGCGGACGTTGAGCTCCAGCACGGTGATGCCCTCGGCGGCGACCAGGGCCGGCAGGTCGGCGATGTCGGCGCTGCGGTCCAGGGTGAGGTTGCGCGGTGCGACCACCAGGGTGGCGCCGGTGCAGAGCGCGCGCACCCAGTCCGCGGTGAAGACGTCGAACTCCAGGCTCGCCGTCTGCAGGATCCGGTCGGCGGCGCGGAGCCCGTAGACCGAGCGCCAGCCGCGGTAGGCGGCCAGCAGGTTGCGGTGCTCGATCAGCACGCCCCGGGGCAGCCCGGTCGAGCCGGAGGTGAAGAAGACGCAGGCGAGGTCGTCCGGGCCGGTGGCCACCACCGGCGGACCGGTGGGCAGCGCGGTGACCGCCTCGGTTGCGGCGACGGCCCCGACAGCCCCGACGGCTCCGACCTTCTCGCCCGCTCCGACCGTCGCCGCCTCGCCCGCTCCGACCGTCGCAGCCTCGCCCGCTCCGACCGTCGCCGCCCCGGCCGTCGCGTCCACGCAGACGACGGCCCGCCCGCCGGCGTCCGTCAGCCGTACCCGGTGGCTCTCCTCGGTCACCACCACGGCCGGATCGGCCTCCGCGAGCACATGGCGCAGCAGCGGGTCGGGCGCCCCCGGCTCCAGCGGTACGTACGCGCCACCGGCCTTCAGTACCGCGAGCAGGGCGACGAACACCTCGGTGCCCCGGCCCAGCGCCACCGCGGCCCGGCCGCCGGGCTCCAGCCCGGCCGCCGCCAGGTGGCGGGCCAGCCGGTCCGCCCGCGCGTCCAGCTCACCGTAGGTCAGTTCCCGCGCGCCGCAGCGGACGGCGACCGCGTCGGGCGTCTGCCGCGCCTGCTCCTCGAACCGCCCGTGCAGCGTTCCGGCGCGCCCCGCCGGTTCCGCGTCCCACCCCATCCGTCCAGCCCCCTTCGCATCGTGCTCCGCTCCGATCCTCCCGCCAACTGCCCGCCGCGAACAGGGGCGTGCGGACCGGCCGGTCGGTCCGCGCCCCGGCCCGCCCCCGCGCGCCCCGGAGCGGGGCGAGCGCCGGAGCCGGTCCACACCTCGGACACCCCGGGCCGCCGCCGCTCCGACGGTTGTACTCTGCACGCGGACGGCCGGTGCCAGCCCGCCCGGTGCGGCGCCGCGCCCGCACCCTGTCCGGCGCCGATCCCACGGAGGCCCGCCCGCCATGAGCACGTCCGAACCGCTGCCCGCCGGCCCGCTGCTGCGCACCCGGGACGTCGACGTCGTCCGGGACGGCCGCTACCTGCTGCGCGGGATCGACCTCACCATCGAGCCCGGCGAACACTGGGCACTGCTCGGTGCCAACGGCGCCGGCAAGTCCACGCTGCTGGCGCTGCTCGGCGCGGTCTCCCACCCCACCCGGGGCACGGTGGACGTGCTGGGCTGCCGGCTCGGCCGGGTCGACATCCGCGAGCTGCGCGCCCACCTCGGTCACGTCAACCCGCGCCACCCGCTGCGTTCGCCGCTCTCCGTCCGCGAGGTGGTGCTGACCGGCCTCACCAACACCATCGAACCGGACCTGCACCGCAAGCCGTCCCCCGAGGAGCTCGACCGCTGCGAGCGACTGATCGAGACCCTCGGCATGACGGCCATGGCGGAGTCCCCGTGGCCCACCCTCTCCCAGGGGGAGCGCGGCCGGGCCCTGATCGCCCGCGCCCTGATGCCCAGCCCCCGGCTGCTGCTGCTCGACGAGCCCGCCACCGGGCTCGACCTCACGGCCCGCGAGCTGCTGCTCGACAGCCTGGACCTGCTGCGCCATCAGCACCCCGAGCTGGCCAGCGTGCTGGTCACGCACCACCTGGAGGAGCTGCCGGAGAGCACCACGCACGCGCTGCTGCTGCGGGACGGCGAATGCGTCGGGGCCGGTCCGGTGGACGAGGTGATGACCACCGAGCTGGTGAGCGCCTGCTTCGGCCACCCGATCCGGATCAGCCGGCACGAGGGCCGCTGGAGCGCCCGCGCGGCCGCCCGCCGGACCCCCGGCCGCTGAGCCCGCCGGACCCCCGGCCGCTGGGCACCTCGGCGCCGCGGGTGCCCGGCCGCTGAGCCCGCGCGCCGGGCGGCTCCCGGGCGGGGCGGGGCGTGGGACAGGCCACCGGCGGTGGCCGGAATTGGTCGGTGGGCTGACGGCACCGTGGCCGCCTGGCCCACCCCCCACCTGCGCGGATCGAAGGCGGCCCCGGTGTAGACGGCAAAATCAGATGTCCCTAAGGTATGCCTTAGCTAAGTGGGTGGGGGCGCCGGTGGCCCCGGTTCCCGTACCCACGCTGAGCCATGCCCGGAACCGCCTGTCCTCCCCGCTGGAGCCCTCATGTCCGCCCGTCGTTCCACCGCAGCCGCGCTGCTCACCCTCGCTGTGGCGACCGCCGCGCTGGCCGGTTGCTCGCAGAAGAAGGACGACAAGGCCTCCGCCGACGCCGTCAAGGTGAACGCCACCGACAGCGCGTGCGAGGTCTCCAAGACCAGCTTCCCGGCCGGCCACGTGGTGATCGACATCGCGAACAAGGGCTCGAAGACCACCGAGGTCTACGTCTACGGCGACGGTGACAAGATCATCACCGAGCGCGAGAACATCGGCCCCGGCACCAAGGCGTCGATCACCGCCGAGATCAAGGCCGGCTCGTACGAGATCGCCTGCAAGCCGGGCATGGTCGGCGACGGCATCCGCCAGAAGATCACCGTCACCGGTGACGCCGCCTCCTCCGGCGCCTCGACCGACCCGCGGCTGACCGCCGCCGTGGACGCGTACCGCACCTACGCCCAGGAGCAGGCCGACGCCACCATCCCGGTGGTCACGCAGTTCGCCGACGCGATCAAGGCGGGGGACCTGGAGAAGGCCAAGTCGCTCTTCGCCCCGTCGCGCACCGGCTGGGAGCGCACCGAGCCGGTCGCCGAGAGCTTCGGCGACATCGACCCGAAGACCGACACCCGTGAGGACGGCCTGGAGCCCGGCCAGGAGTGGACCGGCTGGCACAAGCTGGAGAAGTCGCTCTGGGCCGACGCCAGGATCGGCGACGACGAGAAGAAGCTCGCCGACCAGCTGGTGACGGACCTGAAGGACTGGCAGACGAAGATCCCGGCGGCCGAGATCACCGCGACCAGCATGGCCAACGGTGCCAAGGAGCTGCTGGACGAGGTCGCGAAGAACAAGATCACCGGCGAGGAGGACCGCTACAGCCACACCGACCTGGCGGACTTCGTCGCCAACGTCGAGGGTGCGCAGAAGGCCTACGAGCTGCTCAAGCCGGTCGCCTCGGAGAAGGACGCCGGGCTGGCCAAGACCCTGGACGCGGAGTTCACCGCGATCCAGGCGCTGCTGGCCAAGTACAAGCAGGCCGAAGGCGGTTACACCTCCTACGACAAGGTCACCGAGGCCGAGCGCAAGACCTTCTCCGACGCGGTGAACTCGCTGGGCGAGCCGCTGTCGAAGCTGGCCGCCGCGGTCGTCGTCAAGTAACGGGCGACCCGTAGGACCGGTCGACAAGCAGGACCGGTCGACAAGCAGGACCCTAGGAGGTGTCGGCTCCCGTAGCCGGGTTAGCCTCCACCACATCGCCGTGGCGGCCCCCGTGGCCGCCACGGCATCCGTGAGACAGCGCAGAGAAGGGCCGCCCGTCGATGGACGCCGAGAACCAGCAGCAGAGCGGGACGCCGGCCGGCACCGACGCCGACGCCACCGCGAGTGGGCGGGGCGGCGCCGACCGCGGCCCGATCAGCCGCCGGGCCGTGATCGGCTGGGCGGGCGCGGGCGTCGCGATCGGCGCCGCCGGGGTCGGCTCGGTGGCCGCCGCCACCCGGCAGGACGACGACACCCCCGCGCCGGCGGCCACCCCCGCGAACATCCCCTTCTACGGCGAGCACCAGTCGGGCATCGCCACGCCCGTCCAGGACCGGCTGCACTTCGCCGCGTTCGACGTCTCGGCGACCGCCACCCGCGAGTCGCTGGTCAAGATGCTCAAGGAGTGGTCCAAGGCGGCCGCCGCGATGACGGGCGGTCGCGAGGTCGGCACCGGCGCCGCCAGCGGCCTGCCCGAGGCGCCGCCGGACGACACCGGCGAGGCCCTGGGCCTGCCCGCCTCCCGGCTCACCCTCACCATCGGCTTCGGCCCCGGCCTGTTCGAGAAGGACGGCGTGGACCGGTTCGGCCTCAAGGCCCGGCGCCCCGAGGCCCTGATCGACCTGCCGAACTTCAAGGGCGACAAGCTCGACCCGCAGCGCAGCGGCGGCGACCTCTGCGTCCAGGCCTGCGCCGACGACCCGCAGGTCGCCGTGCACGCGATCCGCAACCTGGCCCGGATCGGCATGGGCACGGTCAACATCCGCTGGTCGCAGCTCGGTTTCGGCAAGACGTCCTCGACCACCCCGGACGCGCAGACCCCGCGCAACATGATGGGGTTCAAGGACGGCACCCACAACATCGCCGGCAGCGACACGGCGAAGCTCGCCGAGCACGTCTGGGTCGCCCCCGGCGAGGGCCCGGACTGGATGACCGGCGGCTCCTACCTGGTCGCCCGCCGGATCCGGATGCACATCGAGACCTGGGACCGTACCTCGCTCAAGGAGCAGGAGGACGTCTTCGGCCGCACCAAGGGCGAGGGCGCGCCGTACGGCAAGCCCAAGGAGCACGACGCGCCGGACCTCAAGGCGATGCCCGAGGACTCCCACGTGCGCCTGGCCCACCCGGACAGCAACAGCGGCCTGATGATCCTGCGCCGCGGCTTCTCCTTCACCGACGGCACCGACGGCCTCGGCCGCCTGGACGCCGGCCTGTTCTTCCTCGCCTACCAGCGGGACAGCCGCAAGGCGTTCGTCCCCCTCCAGCAGCGCCTCGCCTCCAGCGACAAGCTCAACGAGTACATCCAGCACGTCGGCTCCGCCCACTTCGCCTGCCCGGCGGGCGTCCGCAAGCCCGGCGAGTGGTGGGGCCAGGCCCTCTTCGGCTGACCTGGCGCTCCCGCCCACCCACGTACCACCTCTTCACCCCCAGGAGCCAGCGTGTTCGGCAACTACCTGATCGGCCTGCGCGAGGGCCTCGAAGCCAGCCTCGTCGTCTGCATCCTGATCGCCTATCTGGTCAAGACCGGCCGCAAGGACAAGCTCCTGCCGGTCTGGTCGGGCGTGGTGGCGGCCGTCGTCCTCAGCATGGCCTTCGGCGCCGTCCTGCAGTTCGGCTCCTCGCAGCTGAGCTTCGAGGCGCAGGAGGCGCTCGGCGGCTCGCTGTCGATCATCTCGGTCGGTCTGGTCACCTGGATGGTGTTCTGGATGCGGCGCACCGCCCGGCACCTGAAGACCGAGCTGCACGGCAAGCTGGACGCGGCGATGGCGATGGGCACCTTCGCGCTGGTGGTCACCTCCTTCCTGGCCGTGGGCCGGGAGGGGCTGGAGACCGCGCTGTTCATCTGGTCGGCGGTGCAGGCCACCGACGACGGCTACAACCCCGTGATCGGCGCGGCCCTGGGCCTGGCCACCGCGGTGGTGCTCGGCTGGCTGTTCTACCGGGGCGCGCTGAGGATCAACCTGGCGAAGTTCTTCACCTGGACCGGCGCCATGCTGGTCGTCGTCGCGGCCGGCGTGCTCGCCTACGGCGTGCACGACCTCCAGGAGGCCGGCTGGCTCGGCGGCCTGCACAGCCAGGCCTTCGACATCAGCAGCACCATCCCCAAGGACAGCTGGTACGGCACCCTGCTGAAGGGCGTCTTCAACTTCCAGCCCGACCCGACCGTCCTCCAGCTGGTCGTCTGGGCGGCGTACCTGATCCCGACCCTGGCGATCTTCTTCGGTCTCTTCGGCGGCCGCCCGGCCAAGCCGCTCGCGAACGCCGGCCCGGCGAAGACCGCCGCCTGACGGCCCACCGGCCGCCACCCGCACAGCACCCGCACAGCACCCGAACCGCCCCGCCCGGCCGCCGCCGGACGGGGCGGTTCGGCATGTCCGGGGTCTCGTCCGGCCACGGTGCCGCAGGCTGCCGCAGCGGCCCGGACGTCAGGAGGAGGACCGCGAGGGCGGCGGGACCGATCCCCGTCATCACCCCCGGGGCGCCGCCCGGCGTGCCGGCCGCCCGGCGCTCCCACCGCGTACGGCACCGCACAGCGCCGTGCGGCCGCGCCCCGCGCCGCGCGGCGCCCGCGTGGTACCCCGCGCCGAGCTGACCACCGGTCAAAAAGTTCATCCCAGGGTCTACCCGCGTAAACCCCCGACGCGCCATGCTGGTTGCCAGCCCGGGCCGCTTCCGCCCGGGGGCTTCCGCCTGCCCTCACACCGACTCTGGAGTCCCCGTATGCCTGCGATACGCACGCTGCACCGCGCCCTGCCGGCCGCCCTCGGCGCCCTGCTGCTCGCCCTCACCGCGCTGCTGGCCGGCGCCGGCACCGCCCAGGCCGCCCTGCCCACCCCGGTCTCGGCCGCGACGGCCCGCACCTACCTGGCCTCCATCGCGACGGGCGCCGAGACCCACGACGACACCTACGACCGGACGCTGTTCCCGCACTGGATCACCATCGCCGGCACCTGCAACACCCGGGAGACCGTCCTCAAGCGCGACGGCAGCGGCGTGGTCACCGACTCCGCCTGTGCCTCCGTCAGCGGCACCTGGTCCTCGGTCTACGACAACGCGACCACCACCAACGCCTCCTCCTTCGACATCGACCACCTGGTGCCGCTGGCCGAGGCCTGGCGCTCCGGTGCCTGGGCGTGGACGACGGACCAGCGCAAGGCCTTCGCCAACGACCTGACCCGCCCGCAGCTGCTGGCCGTCTCCGCGAGCTCCAACCGCTCCAAGGGCGACCAGGACCCGGCCCACTGGCTGCCGCAGACCTCCTACCGCTGCACCTACGCCCGCGCCTGGGTGCAGGTGAAGTACTTCTACGGCCTCTCCGTGGACAGCGCCGAGAAGAGCACCCTCTCCTCGATCCTCAACGGCTGCTGACCCGACCCACTGCTGACGAATCGTTCATGCACAGAGCTCCGCCCGCCGGGTCCTTCCCGGCGGGCGGAGCTCTTCGGGTGTCGGTGGCCTTCCCGGGGCGCTACTCGCTCTTGATCGCGCCCAGGATGTCCATCCGGGCGGCCCGGCGGGCCGGCCAGAGGGCGGCGAGCAGGCCGATCACGGCGGCGGCGACCAGGAAGCCCAGGATCTGGACCGGCGGCACCACCGTGGTGATGCCCTTGAAGGTGTCCGCCATCGTGCGGGTGCCCGCCCAGGCGGTCACGATGCCGAGCAGCACGCCGACCACGCCGCCGAAGAGCGCGATCATCAGCGACTCCAGCCGGACCATCCGGCCGATGCCGCGCCGGTCCAGGCCGATCGCCCGCAGCATGCCGATCTCCCGGCGGCGCTCGAACACCGACATCGCCATGGTGTTGACGACGCCCAGGACGGCGATCACCACGGACATCCCCAGCAGGCCGTACATGATGTTCAGCACCGCGGTGACCAGCTGGCGGTTCTCCGCCTTGATGTCCTTCTCGCCCTTGACGGCGATCAGCGGGTTGCCGCCGGTGGCGTCGCGCAGGGCCTGCTTCAGCTTGGCGTCGGCGCCGTTCACGCCCTTGACCAGGACCTTCTGCGGTCCGGTGCCGGGTGCGGCGTGCGGGCCGACCACGGAGTCCGGGGCGACCAGACCGGCCAGCGCGGTGCCGGCCTCCAGCACGCCGCCGACGGTCAGCGAGCCCTTGGTGCCGTCCGGGTAGGTGAAGGCCAGCGGGTCACCGGGCTTCAGGCGCAGGCGGTCGGCGGTGCCGGAGCCGACCAGCAGCTCGCCCCGCTTCAGCGCGTCCGCGTTACCGGCCTTCACCGTGATGGTGGCCAGCTGGTCGATGGCCGCGGCGTCCACCGAGGTGACCACCTCGCGGTCGTCGCGGTCGCCGGTGCCGGCCGCGTCGCCGGTCCCGACCAGGACGGTGCGCACCACGCTCATCGCGCTCACGCCCGGAGTCCGGGCGACCTGCGTCGCGACCTCGGGGGACAGCATCGAGGAGTTCTGCATGGCGATGGTGTAGTCGGCCTTGGTGTCGTTCTCGGTCTCCTCGTCCACGGCCTTGTTCACCGAGGCACCGATCACGGTCAGCGCGGTGATCAGGGTGACGCCGATGGTGAGGGCCGAGGCGGTGGCGGCGGTGCGGCGCGGGTTGCGCACGGCGTTCTCGCGGGCCAGCTTGCCCGGCGTCCCGTACAGCCTGCGCAGCAGCGGGGCGAACAGCGCGATCAGCGGCCGGGCCAGCAGCGGGGTCAGCACGAACACGCCGATCAGCAGCGCGCCCGCGCCGGCGCCGACCAGCTTGCCCTCCTTGCCGGCGGCGCCGGCCAGCAGGCCGCCGACGCCGGCCGCGGCGAACAGCAGGCCGATCGTGTTGCGCACCCGCAGGCTCTTCTGGGTGGCCGGCTGCTCGGCCGAGCTCATCGCGGCGACCGGGGCGATCCGGGAGGCGCGGAGGGCGGGCAGCCAGGCGGCGAGCACCGTCACCAGCACTCCGATGGCGACCGAGACGAGCACCGTGGACGGGGCGACCACCAGCGGGCCGTCCGGCAGGTTGGCCTCCATCGGTCCGTTCAGCAGCGCGCGCAGGCCGGTGGCGATGCCGATGCCGGCGAGCAGTCCGGCCACCGAGGCGGTCAGGCCGACCAGCAGCGCCTCGACCATCACGGAGATGGTGACCTGCCTGCGGTTGGCGCCGACGGCGCGCAGCAGGGCGAGCTCCTTGGTGCGCTGGGCGACCAGCATGGTGAAGGTGTTGGCGATGATGAAGATGCCGACGAACAGCGCGATCGCGGCGAAGCCGAGCAGCACGCCGCTCATGCCCTTGGTGCCCTCCTGGATCATCCGGTCCTGCTCGTCGGCCAGCTCGCGGCCGGTCTTCGCCTCGATCGAGTCGTCCTGCGGGACGGCCTGCCGGACGGCGGTGAGCAGCGCGCGGTCGTCGGCGCCGGGCCGGCCCTTGACGTCGATCTCGGCGAAGCGGCCCGGGCTGAGGTAGAGCTGCTGGGCGGTGGCGGTGTCGAAGGCGGCGAGCGAGCCGCCGGAGACGACGCGCGGGTCGTTGGTGTGCAGGGTGCCGGTGAGCTTCAGCTCCATGACCGGGCCGTTGACGGCCACCCGGACGGTGTCGCCGACCTTGTAGCCGCCCTTGTCGGCGGTCTTCACGTCCAGCGCCACCTCGCCGGAGCCGCGCGGGCCGCGGCCGTCGACGAGCGGGTAGCGCGGGTCGGTGCCGTCGGCGCCCGGCACGTAGTTGGTGCCGGTGGTCGAGAAGCCGTCGCCGATCAGCGCGCCCTTGCGGTCGGCGATGCCGGCGAAGCCGGTGACCACGCCGCGGGCCTCGGCGGCGCCGGGCAGCAGGGCGACGGCCTTGCGGGTGGACTCGGTCAGGGTGGGGTCGGTGGTGCTCCCGCCGCTGAGGTCGTACCCCCGGTCGACGGCGCTGCGGTCACTGATGGTGACGGCGATGTCGGTGTAGCTCTTGGCGCTCTGGGAGCGCAGCGCGTTGCCGAGGGTGTCGGTGAAGACGAGCGTGCCGGCGACGAAGGCGGTGCCGAGCATGACGGCGAGGGCCGTCATCAGGAGTCGGCCCTTGTGGGCCAGCACGTTGCGCAGTGCGGTGCGGTACATGGGGTGTCCTGAACTCTGCGGAGGGGCGGGCTGCTGTCGGCGGGGGGTCAGCTGGTGCGGCCCTTGGCGTCGAAGCGGCGCATGCGGTCCAGGACGGTGTCGGCGGTGGGGCCGGCGAGTTCGTCGACGATGCGGCCGTCGGCGAGGAAGACGACGCGGTCGGCGTAGGCGGCGGCGACGGGGTCGTGGGTGACCATGACGACGGTCTGGCCGAGTTCGCGCACGGAGTTGCGGAGGAAGGAGAGGATTTCGGCTCCGGAGCGGGAGTCGAGGTTGCCGGTCGGTTCGTCGGCGAAGATGATGTCGGGCTTTCCGGCGAGGGCGCGGGCGCAGGCGACGCGCTGCTGCTGGCCGCCGGAGAGCTGGCTGGGGCGGTGGCCGAGGCGGCCGGAGAGGCCGACGGTGTCGACGACGCGGTCGAGCCAGGCCTTGTCGGCCTTGCGGCCGGCGATGTCCATGGGGAGGGTGATGTTCTCCAGGGCGGTCAGGGTGGGGAGCAGGTTGAAGGCCTGGAAGATGAAGCCGATGTGGTCGCGGCGCAGCTGGGTGAGCTGCTTGTCCTTGAGCCCGACGAGTTCGGTGTCGCCGATGGTGGAGGAGCCGGAGGAGACGGTGTCCAGGCCGGCCATGCAGTGCATGAGGGTGGACTTGCCGGAGCCGGAGGGGCCCATGATGGCGGTGAACTCGCCCTGCGGGAACGTCACGCTGACGTTGTCGAGCGCGACGACGCGGGTCTCCCCGTCCCCGTAGACCTTGTTGAGGCCGGTGGCGCGGGCGGCCGCCCGGCCGGTACGGACGGCGGTTGCGGACATCGTCACGGGGGAACTCCTGCGGGGACGGAACGGGATGATCGGGTTCCGTTCCATCCTCCCAATCCGTTCCGGTCCGAAGTGTCGCCCGCGGGTACGGCCGCCCCCCGCCGTCCCGACGGTCCGGCGGGGGGCCCGCTCCTCCTCAGGTATGACCTCGGTCCCTGAGGCGCCCGGGCGCCCCGCCGTCCGGCGGATCACTCGACCGCGACGCCCCAGCGCTGGGCGAGCCCGGCCAGGCCGCCCGCCACCGCTGTCCCGGCCGGGGCGAACTGCCAGTCGCCGCCCTTGCGGTGGAACGAGCCGATCACCAGGGCACTGTCCGACACCCCGCCGGTGACGGCCGCCCAGTGCGCCGGGCCCTCGGCGCCGGGACCGAACGAGGCGGTCAGGGCCAGCCCGTGCACATAGCCGAGCGGCAGCGCGGGCGACTCCTCCTCCTCGGTGGAGACGGCGACCACCACTTCGTCCACCCCCGCCGCCACCCGGCCCAGGTGCAGGCTGAGTTCGGCCTCCCGGGCGGGCTCGCCGGGGACCGAGCGGGTGGGGTGCAGGCGGACCGCGCCGTCCGGGTCCTGCGGGTTGTTGAAGAAGACGAAGTGCTCGTCGTCGAGCACCCGTCCGTCGGCGCAGAGGAAGGCGGAGACGTCGAGCTCCACGGCGTCCCCGCCGGCCGTGCGGCTCTGCCAGGAGAGCCGCAGGAGGGTCGGACGCTCGTCCGGCTCGGCGCCGTCGGCCGGGGCGGGCGAGCCGTGCCCGGCCGCCCGACCGGCCCCGGGACGGCCGCCGTTCGCGCCACCGCCGTCACTGCCGCCGCCGCCGTCACCGCCGTCGCCGTTGCCCTCGCCGTTCGCGCCGCCGCCGAGCCGGCCGCGCAGGCCCTGCTCGGCCAGCAGCTCGACCAGCTCCGGCCCGCTCACCAGCGTCAGCGGCTTGTTGCGGATGTACTCGTAGGAGCCGGGGCCGAAACCGGCCGTGGTCACCAGGATCCCCTTGATCGCACCGTGGTGGCGCACGGTGGAGTCGAGGTCCCGGACGGCGGTGGGGGAGACCGTCGAGCGGTAGCGCTTGGCCTGGATGACGATCCGTCCGCCGGTCACCGGGTCGAGGTCCTCGGCGACCACGTCCACCCCGGCGTCCCCGCTGCGTGCCGTGGTCATCACCCGGAAGCCGCGCAGCCGGAACAGCTCGGCGATCAGCTCCTCGAACTCGATCGGGTCCATCTCGAAGAGGTCCGGCTCGTCCTCGCCGCCCTGACCGGCGACGTTGCCGCCGACCGTCTCCGGCAGCCGGTCCGGCCGGACCTCGTCCAGCCGCTCCGGCCGGGCGGACAGCACGCCGCCGAGCCCCTGGAAGCACTCCACGGCGGCCACCCGGTCCAGCGCCAGACCCGCGAACTCGGACCGGTCCACGGTCACCGTCGACAGGAAGCGCTCGGCCTCCCGGCCGGTCGCCGGGTCGATGCCGCGCACGAAGCCGTTCAGCACCACCGACGCCAACTTGCCGTCCGCGTCCGCCCGGAACAGCTCGGCCACCACCCGCAGCGCGCTCTGCGCCAGCACCTCGCGGTAGAGCGCCTTGCGCTCGGTGGCCGGCCGGGCCACCTCGGCCTCCCGGTCGTCCGACTTCACGTACCGCACCCGGCCGGCGGCCGGGACGACGTCCGGGCCGGGCAGCTCCCAGTTGACGACCAGTTGGCGGGTCGACGCCTCCCAGGCCGCGACCAGCCGGTGCGGGAACCCCTCCGGCCAGCCCGCCGAGGCGTACAGCACGGCGGTGAAGTACTCCTGCACCGCGTCCGGTTCGCCGTCGCGCAGCCGGCGCAGCAACTCCTGCGTCCGGGACGCCCGGTCCTCGTCCTGGCGGCGGTGCTGGGCCGCCCAGTCGAGGTACTGCCGGTGGTACTCGGCGAGCCGGCGCTGCCGGTCCGCCTCGGCCGCCTGCGCCGCGTACCAGTCCTGCTCGAACCGGGTCCGGGCCTGCGCCACGTACTGCTCGTACTGCTGGCGGACCCCCGGGTTGCGGGCCTGGGCGGGGGTCGGCGGCGGCACCTGGTAGTCCGCCTGATCGGGCATCGGCACCGGCTCGCCGAGCCGGCCCGGTTCGAAGGGCGGCAGCGCGGCGGGTGCCAGCAGGGCCTGCGGGCTGAACGCCGGCCGCCCCAGGCCCGCCGTCAGCAGTCCCTTCAACTCCTCGACCCGCTCGTCGAGTTCCGCCGTCCGCCGGGCCGCCTCCGCCTCCCGCGACTGCTGGTACGCCCGCACCGCCTCGCGCTCGCCCCGGGCGGCCGCCCGCTGGATCTCGCGCTCCTCGCGTTCGCGCCGCCGCTGCTCGGCCGTCTGGGCGCGCCACCGGGCTTCCTCCCGGCGCTGTTCCTGTCGCTGCGTCTCCGCCCAGACCGCCAGTACCCCGTCGTTCCGCCGCCCCGCCACCGTCCACCCCTTTGCTTCACGCCCGGCCGCGCCCGCGCGCCGCCTCCCGGCCGCGTCGTCGCCGCGCCCGCCACAATAGAACGTGGACGGGTGAACCGGCCAAGCGCCCATGACCTGCGACGGCGTCCGGCGGGGCCCGGCGTCGTCCGGCCACCCGGACGACGGTCCTTGCGACGGCGTCGCGGGCGAGGAAGTGCCGGTGGGCGTCCGGTACTCGCCGAAGCCGAACTCCCGCCCGGCCGCCGGGCGCAGCCCGTGGTCCGACCGGGCACAGCATCGCCTCCGGGCCGGTGCGGCTGCCGACGAACTCCCGGTGGATGGCCGCGGGCGACCCCGCTTCCACGTCGTCGGCGACCCCGCGTACGCCTCGCCGGCGCTCCACGGCTCGGCGGACCGACCGGTCGACGGTGGCCGGACCGGGGTCCTCGACCACCTCGGCGCCGGTGCCTCCGGTCGGCTGCCGGCGCCGTGCGCGGCGCTGACCCCCGGCGGGGAGTGACGTGGGTGGGGCTACCCGCCCGGGCGGACCGCCGCGTCCCAGCGCCAGTCGGTGCGCCGGGGGCGGCCGGCGAGGTCGCCGCGCCCGGTGGCCCAGAGCAGGGTCGGCCACGGTCCGGCGGCGCCGTCGGCCGGAACGTCGGGGAAGAGCCGGGCGAGGGTGCGTCGGCAGACGTCCGCCGGCGGCTCCCAGGCGAGGCCGAGCCCCTCGGCGACGTCGTGCAGGTGGACCAGCGTCTCCACCAGGCTCATCGCGGTGAACCCGGCCGGGTCGGCGAGGCCCCACGGGTGGTAGGCGCGGGTGTCCGGCGGGGCGGTGCGCGCCATCGCGACCATCAGCGCCCCGCTCGCTTCCAGGACCTCGACCAGCCCGTCCGGGCCGCTCTCGCGCTGCGCGAAGACGAAGCTGTTCGGCGCGCCCGGGGACAGCCGGACCGACCGGAACGGCACGTAGCGGTCCCGCGGCGGGTCCTGGGGGCCGAGCTGGGCCGCGTAGGCCAGCAGGTCGTCGGCCAGGTGCTCGACGGTGGCCCAGCAGTCCCAGCTGAGCGTTCCGGCGGGCCGGGACCAGTCGGCGTCCTCCGGCACGCCGCGCAGGGTGGCGGCGGCGAGCCGGAGGACGAGCGCGAGGTCGTCGGCGGTGACCGGGCCGGGGGCCGGGTCGGGGGCGGGGTTCGGCCCGTGGGCGCTGTCGATCATGGCGCCGACCGTACCCCGTGGCGCGGTCCCGGTCGCCCGTGCCCGGGTGCCCGCGGGGAGCCCCGTCAGGCCGTGAGGGCGTCGGTGAGCCCGACCAGGACGGCGCACACGTCCCGGGCGGCGGCCCGCATCTCCTCGCTCTCGCCGGGCCGCCGCACGAGGTCGGCCAGGATCAGCAGAGCGGCCCGCACGGCGCCCACGGGGACCTCGACGGTGCGCAGCGCGTCCAGCGCGTCGGCGGCCCGCTCCGCCGCGCTGCTGTCCCACGACTGCGTCAGTTCCACGGCCCGCGGGGTGCCTTCGGGGGGCGTGGACACGACGTGCAGGGCACGGGGCGGGTTCGTATGGCTCATGCCCGGAGCAACGAGGGCGGGGCCCGGCCGGATGCCACGCGTACGGGTGATCACCGCACCGGGCGCCGGGGCGGGCCGCCCCGAGGGGGCCGTCGTCGGCGCGCACGGGCGGCCTGTCGGAGGGAGCGGGTAGCCTCGCTGGTTCGGACGGATGGACGGATGGACGGACGGGTGAGCCGGTGACGGGAGGGTGAGCGTGAAGGTGCCGCAGCAGGCGGGCGGCGGGTGGGTCTCCACCGGCCTGCACTGGCGCGACGGGCAGCCGGTGCTCCGCGCGGTCCACGGGCACCGGGTGCACGAGCGGGTGGTGGTGCCCGGGGCGGAGATCGGCTGGCTGATCGGCGGGCCGCGCCGCTGCACCGGCGCCCTGCTGGTGGGGGCCACCGAGCGAACGCCGTGCCCGCACCACGCCGTCATCGACCCGGACGGCGGCGCTGTCCAGTGCGCCGCCTGCCAGAGCGTCGACCGCGGGCTGGCGCTCGCCCGGGACCAGATCCTCGACGACGGGCGCACCTACCGCCTCTATCTCGCCTGGTTCGGCGAGGGGCTGCTGAAGGTGGGCCTGACCGGGGAGTCGCGCGGCACCGCCCGGTTGCTCGAACAGGGCGCGCTCGCCTGGACGTTCGCCGCCCGTGGCGCGCTGCCCGCCGTCCGCCGGGCCGAGCTGACCGTCGCCGCCTCGGGGATGGCCCGGGAACGCTTCACGGGCCGGGTGAAGACGGCGCACTGGTGGCGGCACGGCGACGCGGAGTACCGCCGCGCGCTGCTGGCCGGAGCCCGCGCCGCGGCCCACCGGCTGCTGGACGGGCACGCGGTGGAGCTGCTGCCCGACCACCCGGTCGTGGACCAGGTCGGGATCTTCGGGCTGGCCGACGGCGCGCCGGTGTCCTACGGGCACATCGACGCCCTCGCCGCCGGCGCGGTGGTGGCCGGTACGCTCCGCCCGCCGATCGGGCGCCATCTGCTGCTGGACCAGCCCGGCGGCGCCGAACCGCTGCTGCTCGACACCCGCAGACTCACCGGGTGGACGCTCGCCCCGGCGGTGGGCCGCCCGGTGTCGGGCCTGGTGGTGAGCCCCCGGACGCGCCCCGAGGAGCCGGACACCCAGGAGGCGCTGTTCTGATCCGACGGCGGCCTGTTCCGACCGCCGCCTGTGCTGACCCGCGGCCTGTTCCGATCGCGGCCGAGGAGGGGCCGGCTCAGGCCAGCTTGCCGCGCACCCCGCCCGGGCCGGACCGGGCCCGGCGCGACAGCGGCGGCCTGGACGGCCGGATGTCGGCGCGCGTCGCCCCGGTGTCCTCGGCGGCGCGGTGGGCCAGTGCGGCCCGGGCGCCGGCCAGCGCCATCCGCGCCAGCAGCGGGTCCTCACGCAGGCCCGCCGCCCGCTTCGCGGCCTGGCAGTGCGCGCACCAGAGCGCCGAGGCGGGCCCGTCGGGGTACGCCATGGTCTCCGGCGGCAGGTAGTGGCCGCCGCATTCGACGCACTCGAAGACCAGCCTCATCCGACGATCACCGTCCCGGCTCCGTGGCATCGACTGCACGGCGACCAGAAGGTGTTGAGCTTCGGCACCATGCTCCCTTCCTCGTCCAGTTCCACCGTGGCCTCGGTCTTCTCGGTGCCCCCGGACCCGCCGCACCCGGCGCAGGACTGAACCTCGGGCATATGACCCTCCTTGGCGCGGGGACCACCGTAGCGCGAATTCCCGGAGTACAGCAGCGGTCCTGACGAACCACCACCCGCACGGGGCGCGTGCGCCCGCCCCGCGCGCCCCGGCCGTCCCGGCGGCACCCGGCGGGGAGCGGCGGCGGGACGGCCGGCGGGGTGCTCAGCCCGCCGCGCTGCGCAGGAACTCCCGGTTCATCGCGGCGATGCTGGGCAGCGGGATGCCCTTGGGGCAGGCGGTGGCGCACTCGCCGGTGTTGGTGCAGCCGCCGAAGCCCTCGGCGTCCATCGTGGCGACCATGTCGCGCACCCGGGAGCGGCGTTCGGGCGCGCCCTGCGGCAGCACGTTGAGGTGGACGACCTTGGCGGAGGTGAAGAGCATCGCCGAGCCGTTGGGGCAGGCGGCGACGCAGGCGCCGCAGCCGATGCACTCCGCGTGCTCGAAGGCGGTGTCGGCGGCCTCCTTGGGCACCGGGGTGGCGTGGGCGTCGGGCGCGCTGCCGGTGGGGGCGGTGATGTAGCCGCCGGAGCCGATGATCCGGTCGAACGCGGAGCGGTCCACCACCAGGTCCTTGACGACCGGGAAGGCGGCGGCGCGCCAGGGCTCGACGTCGATCGTGTCGCCGTCGGCGAAGTGCCGCATGTGCAGCTGGCAGGTGGTGGTCCGCTCGAGGCCGTGGGCCTGGCCGTTGATGACCATGCCGCAGGCGCCGCAGATGCCCTCGCGGCAGTCGTGGTCGAAGGCCACCGGCGTGTCGCCGCGGGTGATCAGTTCCTCGTTGAGGGTGTCGAGCATCTCCAGGAAGGACATGTCCGGGCTGATCCCGGTGACCTGGTAGGTGGTCATCGAGCCGGGGGTGTCCGGGCCCGCCTGGCGCCAGATCCGAAGGGTGAGGTTCACGCGTAGCTCCGCTGGGTGGGGTGGACGTGCTCGAAGTCGAGGTGCTCGCGGTGCAGGACGGGGGCGCTGCCGGTGTCGGTGAACTCCCAGGCGGCGGCGTAGGAGAAGGCGTCGTCGCGGCGGGCCGCCTCGCCGTCCTCGGTCTGGCTCTCGGTCCGGAAGTGGCCGCCGCAGGACTCGGCGCGGTGCAGCGCGTCCAGGCACATGAGCTCGGCCAGTTCGAAGTAGTCGACCAGCCGGTTGGCCTTCTCCAGCGACTGGTTGAGCTCCTGCCCGGTGCCGGGCACCCGGATCCGTCGCCAGAACTCCTCGCGCAGCTCCGGGATCCGGGTCAGGGCGCGGCGCAGTCCGGCCTCGTCGCGGGCCATCCCGCACTCGTCCCAGAGGAGTTCGCCGAGTTCGCGGTGGAAGGAGTCCGGCGTCCGGTCGCCGCCGACCGCCAGGATCAGGTTCAGCCGGTCGGTCACCTCGGCCTCCACCGAGGCGATCTCGGCGTGGTCGGCCGGGACGGCGGGCAGCGGGTTGCGGGCCAGGTAGTCGTTGAGGGTCGGCGGGAGGACGAAGTAGCCGTCGGCGAGGCCCTGCATCAGGGCGCTGGCGCCGAGCCGGTTGGCGCCGTGGTCGGAGAAGTTGGCCTCGCCGACCGCGAACAGGCCCGGGACGGTGGTCTGCAGGTCGTAGTCGACCCAGAGTCCGCCCATCGTGTAGTGGATCGCCGGGTAGATCCGCATCGGCACCCGGTACGGGTCCTCGGCGGTGATCCGCTCGTACATCTCGAACAGGTTGCCGTACTTGGCGGCCACCGCCTCGCGGCCCAGCCGTCGGATGGCGTCCGCGAAGTCCAGGTAGACGCCCTGGCCGCCGGGGCCGACGCCGCGCCCCTCGTCACAGACGTTCTTGGCGGCCCGGGAGGCGATGTCGCGCGGCACCAGGTTGCCGAAGGAGGGGTAGATCCGCTCCAGGTAGTAGTCCCGCTCGTCCTCGGGGATCTCGCCCGGCGCCCGGGTGTCGCCCTTGGCCTTCGGCACCCAGATCCGGCCGTCGTTGCGCAGCGACTCGCTCATCAGGGTGAGCTTGGACTGGTGCTCGCCGGAGCGCGGGATGCAGGTCGGGTGGATCTGGGTGAAGCACGGGTTGGCGAACCAGGCACCGCGCCGGTGGGCGCGCCAGATCGCCGTCGCGTTGGAGTTCTTGGCGTTGGTGGAGAGGTAGAAGACGTTGCCGTAGCCGCCGGTGGCGAGCACCACGGCGTCGGCGGTGTGGGTGCTGATCTCACCGGTCACCAGGTCGCGGGCGACGATGCCGCGGGCCCGCCCGTCGATCACCAGCAGGTCGAGCATCTCGGTGCGGGCGTGCATCTCCACGTTGCCGGCCGCGATCTGGCGCGACAGCGCCTGGTACGCGCCGAGCAGCAGCTGCTGGCCGGTCTGGCCGCGGGCGTAGAAGGTGCGGGAGACCTGCACGCCGCCGAAGGAGCGGGTATCCAGCAGGCCGCCGTACTCGCGGGCGAACGGGACGCCCTGGGCCACGCACTGGTCGATGATCTCCACCGAGACCTGGGCCAGCCGGTGGACGTTGGACTCGCGGGCGCGGAAGTCGCCGCCCTTGACGGTGTCGTAGAACAGCCGGCGCACGGAGTCGCCGTCGTTGCGGTAGTTCTTGGCGGCGTTGATGCCGCCCTGGGCGGCGATCGAGTGGGCCCGGCGCGGGGAGTCCTGGAAGCAGAACTGGACGACGTGGTAGCCCTGTTCGGCCAGTGTGGCGCCGGCCGCGCCGCCGGCCAGGCCGGTGCCGACCACGATCACGGTGTGCTTGCGCCGGTTCGCCGGGTTGACCAGCTTGGCGTCGAACCGCCGCTGGTCCCAGCGCTGTTCGATCGGCCCGCCGGGGGCCCGGGTGTCGGCGACCGGATCGCCGACGCTGTACTCGCTGTAGGGGATCAACTCACCACTCCGGTCATCACGGCCACGGGGACGGACAGGAAGCCGACGGTCAGCACCAGCGCCAGGCCGTTGGCGGTCAGCTTCAACGCGCGGTCACGGCGGGCGTTGTTGGCGCCGAGGGTCTGCGCGGCGCTCCAGAAGCCGTGCCGGATGTGCAGGCCGACGGCCAGCATCGCGACGATGTAGATCACGCAGCTGTACCAGTTCGAGAAGGAGGCCACGATGTTCTGGTACGGGTGCCCGTGCTCGGCGGCCGGGTTCACGGTGAGCGTGGTCAGGTCCAGGATGTGCCAGACGATGAACAGGGCCAGGATCACCCCGCCCCAGCGCATCGTCCGGGTCGCGTAACTGGCCCGCCGCCGCTGGTGCACGTACTTGCTGGGGCGCGCCCTGAGGTCGCGCCGGCTCAGCTGGTACGCGGCCACGCCGTGCAGTCCGACGGCCGCCAGCAGGCCGAACCGGGCGATCCACAGGAACCACTCGTAGTGCAGGACGGGTTGGCCGAGGGTGCGCAGCCAGTGCGCGTAGCCGTTCAGGTCGTCCGGGCCGAAGAAGACCTTCAGGTTGCCCAGCATGTGCGCGACCAGGTACAGCAGCATGACCAGTCCGCTGACGGCCATGACCGCCTTCTTGCCGACGGTCGACCGCCACAGGGTCACCAGGGTGGACGGATGCCGGGCCGTCCGAGTCGCGGTTGTCATGGCGACCACGGTAGGGACGGGCCCGACGGTACGTCCAAGACATGCCGCGGCTCACCGTGATAGTCACAGGCTATGGTCCGCGCTGGGGAGCGGCCTATCCTGGCCGGGTGCAGCTGCAGCAACTCCGCTACTTCCTCGCCGTCGCCGAGACCCGCCACTTCACCCGGGCGGCCGAGGCGGCGCATGTGGCACAGCCGTCCCTCTCCCAGCAGATCCGCGCCCTGGAGCGGGAGTTGGGCGCCGAACTGTTCCACCGCACCCGGGGCAACATCGCCCTCACCGACGCCGGGGACGCCCTGCTGCCGCTGGCCCGGCGCATCCTCGCGGACACCGAGAGCGCCCGGCTGGCCGTCCAGGAGACGGTCCAGCTGCGCCGCGGCCGGGTCCGGCTGGGGGCGCCGCCGAGCCTGTGCACCAGCCTGGTCCCGGACGTCCTACGGGTCTTCCGGGACCGCTACCCGGGAGTGGCGCTGGTGGTCCGCGAGGGCGGCTCGCGCGACCTGGTCCGGACGCTGGCGGCGGGGGAGCTGGACGTCGCGCTGATCATCACCCCGCCGAGCGGGGAGGCGGCGCCGGCCCTCGCCGTCACCGAGCTGCTGCACGAGGAGCTGGTGCTGGTGGCCCGGGCCGCCACCGCCGCCCGGCGCCGGCGGGTGCGGGTGGCCGAGCTGCGCGATCGGCCGCTGGTGATGTTCCGGGAGGGCTACGACGTGCGGGAGGCGACCCTGGCGGCCTGCCGGGAGGCCGGCTTCGAGCCGGAGTTCGCGGTGGAGGGCGGGGAGATGGACGCTGTGCTCGGCTTCGTCCGGGCCGGGCTCGGGCCGGCCGTGGTGCCGGGCATGGTGGCGGCCCGTTCGGGCCTGGCGGTCACCCCGTTCGCCGGGCCGGGGCTGGGGCGGACGATCGCCGTCGCGCACGGGCACGAGGTGCCGCTGACCCGGGCGGCGGCCGCGCTGCGCGAGACCCTGCTGCGGCACCTGCGCGACGCGGCCCGGGCGGGCGAGCTGCCGCCGGGCACCCGGCTGCTGCTGGAGCCGTGACCGGGCCGCACGGGCTCGGTGGTTGGCACGGTGTGCGAAGCACCCGAATCGTGACCCGGCGGCTCCGGGGCGCCGGAACCCGCTGTTCTCCGGCCGCGTCCCAGGCGGTAGCCGCGGTGTCGTAGGGTGCGACGCCGCAGGAGCGGCCGGGCAGTCACGGGGAGAGAGCGCACGATGGACAGCGGGAAGCAGCAGGGCGGCAGACCGACCGGGAGCGGCGACGCTCCCACCGGTGGGGCGGCGGGTCCGCAGGAGCCGACCCCGGGGGATCCGCGGGGCGGGTCTCCGGCGGATTCCCAGGGCCGGGCCCCGGAGGGTCCGCGGGACAGGGTGCCGGGGATCGAGGACGCGCGCCCCTGGGAGCTCCCCGACTACCTGCACGACCGGGAGCTCGGCGCCGGCGCGAGCGGCCGGGTCGTGCTCGCCCACCACCGGGTGACCGGCACCCCCGTCGCGATCAAGTACCTGCACGACTCCCTCGGCACCCCCGCCCTGCGGGAGGAGGCGCTGGTCCTCGCGGCCGTCGACTCCCCGCACGTCACCCGCCTCTACGAGTACGTGGAGGGCGAGCGGGGCGCCGCCATCGTGATGGAGCTGGTGGACGGGATCGCGCTGCGCGACCTGCTCCGCGCGGAGGGCGCCACCACCCCGCAGGCGGCCCTGGTCGTGCTGAAGGGTTCGCTGCTGGGCCTGGCGGCCGCCCACGCGGCCGGTGTGGTGCACCGCGACTACAAGCCGGGCAACGTCCTGGTCGACGTCGCCGGCACCTCCAAGCTGGTCGACTTCGGCATCGCCGTGCCGAACGGTGACGACAGCGACGTCTCCGGCACCCCCGCCTACATGCCGCCCGAGCAGTGGGCGGGGCGGCCCGCCTCCCCGGCCGGTGACGTCTACGCCGCCACCGTGACCTTCTTCGAGTGCCTCACCGGCAGCCGCCCGTACGACGGGGTGACGTTCGCCGAACTCGCCGTCCAGCACACCGAGGCCCCGATCCCGGCCGAGCTGGCGCCCGACCCGGTCCGGCCGCTGATCCTGGCGGGCCTCGCCAAGGACCCGCGGGCCCGCCCGGGGAGCGCGGCCGAGCTGGTCGAGGAGCTGGAGGCCGTCGCGGCGGCCGGGTACGGGCCGCAGTGGGAGGAGAAGGGACGGCTGGACCTCACGGCGCTGGTGGCGCTGCTCGGGCTGCTGCTGCCCGGCACCGGCGGCGCGGCGGGCGGCACCTCGCTGGCCCACACCGCCCTGCCCGGCGGCAGCGGCTCGGCCACCCTGGTGCGGCAGACCCCGGCCCGGCTCTCCCCGGTCCGGCGCGGGGCCCGGCTCGGCAGCCGCGGCCAGGCGCTCGTCGGGGTCGCGGCCGGCGCGCTGACCCTGGCCACGCTGGCCGGTATGGCGATCGCCGGGGCGGCCGACGGCGGTGCCCGTACGGTGGTCGGCGGCGCCTCTCCGGAGGCCACCACCACGCTCGGCGCGCCCGGCCCGGCGGCCGGTCCGTCGCCCGACGCGGGCGGTGCCACCGGCACCCCGGACGCCGGTCCGTCCGATCCGGCGGCCACGCCGGCCGCGTCGCCCTCGCCGTCGGCGACCTCGGGTGCACCGAGCACCTCGCCGACGGCCACGCCGACCGGCAAGCCGCCGACCGGCAAGGCGACCCCGCCCGCGACGGGCGCGCCCACCCCCGGTGCGCCGTCGATACCGCCCGGCGGCGCGACTCCCACGGCCGCGCCGCCGTCGGCCCCGCCCGCCACCACCGCCCCGCCGTCGGCGCCGCCCACCCCGAGCCCGACGGCCACCGTCGCCCCGGCGACCCTCGCGGTGACCACGGTGAACCTGGACTCGCTGACCTGCAGCGGCCGGTGGAGCCTGACCGCCACGGTCACGGTGGTCGCCCAGGGCGCGGGAACCGGCACCCTGACGCTGAGCTGGTACCACAGCTCGGGCGGCCGGTCGATCACCGTCGCGACGGACACCGTAGTGCTCCGCGACGGCCGCGCCACCGTCACCCGGCCGCACGACTTCGGTTCGGCGGACACCTTCCCGACCTGGGGCGTCCGGGTCTCCACCACCCCGGCGGCGGTGAAGCCGGGCAAGACCTCGGCCGAGGTGGCCGCCTACCTGTGCGACCCGCCGCGCTGACCCGCCACCGCTGACCGCTACCGCCGAGCCCCTGCGGCCGAACCCCTGCCGCCGGCCCCGCACCACCCTTCCCGTCGCGTTCCCCTGGAGCAGCCATGTCCACGCCCCGCCCCGACTCCACCCCGGACTCCGCCCCGGCACCGGGCGCGGCCGCGGACCGGACCGTTCCGCTCGCCGCGGGCGCGCGGAGCGCCGACCGGACGGTCCGCCTTGGGCCCGACCCCGAGGCCACCGTCCGGCTCGACGAGACCGGGGCGGACCGGACGGTCCGCCTCGGGCCGAAGGCCGATGCCGAGGCCACCGTCCGGATGCGGCCCGACGCGGAGCAGGCGGTGCGGCTCGACGGGACCGCAGCCGCCCGTACGGTCGCGGCCGGGCCCGACCCCGAGGCCACCGTCCGGCTCGACGAGACCGGGGCCGCGAGCGCGACCTTCCTGGACCCCCGGGTCTGGGGTGGCGCACCGGCGCCAGGGGAGACCGCCACGCTGATCGGCGCACCGGCGCCGGGGGAGACCGCCACGCTCCCCGGCGCACCGGAGCCCGGCGAGACCGGCACCCCGCCGCACGGCACCCCGTCGCACGGTGTCCCGGAGTCCGGCGAGCCGGCGGAACAGCCGCTCGCACCGGGGGAGTTGCGACGGTTCGGCCCCGGTGTCCCGCCGCAGGCCGCCGCCGTCTGGCACGGTGCCGCCCTCCCGGAGGCGGAGCGACCGCCCCGCCGGCGCCGGGTGTGGCGCGTGCTGGTCCCGGTGGTGCTGCTGCTGGCCCTCCTGGCCTTCCTGTTCTGGCGCTTCACCATGCCGGCCCTAACGGTCACCGGCGTCGGTGCGAGCACCGACCCCGCGGGCCCCGGCTGCGGCGGCACCGCGGTGATCACGGCCGCGGTGGAGACCAACGGCGGCGCGGGCACCCTCCGCTACCGCTGGCTGCGCAGCGACGGCACCACTTCGGGCGAGCTGGCGCAGGAGGTCGGCTCCGGCACGCACCGCACCGAGCTGGTGCTGCGCTGGAGCTTCGAGGGCCAGGGCTCGCTCCCGTCCACCGCCACCCTGGAGCTGCTCTCCCCGGGCCCCCGGAGCGTCTCCGTCTCGTTCCCCTACCACTGCCCCTGAGCCGTCACCGCTCCTGAGCCGTCACGGCTCCCGAGTCAACTGCTCTGCCGCCCGTAGCCGTTCGAGACCGTCCAGCAGCAGGTCCAGCGCGAACTCGAACTCGGCCTGGTCGTCGCAGCCGCCGACCGTCGACGCCTCGTCGTGTCCGGCGGCGCCGGCGATCTCCGCGATGTGGGGGTAGGCGAGTGCCAGCTGCCGCAGTACCGCCGGGTCGGGGGTGGCGGCGGTGTCGTCGAACAGTTCCTGGCTGAAGCCCAGCAGCCGGCTGCCCATGGCGTGCATCGCGTGGTGCGTGAGGCCGACGGAGAAACCGCCGGTCCGGAACAGGCCGGCCATCGAGTCGAGGTAGCCGAGGACCGCCGGGGTGGGGCTGGTGCGGGACTGGACCACGCCCGCGGCCCAGGGGTGCCGCAGCAGGACCCGGCGTGCGGCGAGGACGCGTGCGCGCATCGTGGGCTGCCAGTCGCCCTCGCCGGGCGGGCCGATCTCGCCGACGACGAGGTCCACCATGCCGTCGAGGAGTTCGTCCTTGTTGGCCACGTGCTTGTAGAGCGCCATCGGCACCACGCCCAGCTCCTGGGCGAGCTTGCGCATGCTGATCGCGTCCGTCCCGGCGCCGTCGGCGAACGCCACCGCCGCTCGCAGGACCCGTTCCCGGCTGAGCGGCGCCCGCCGCGTTCCGTCCGCTGACTGCTTCATCTTGACGAGTGTACGGCGTACGCCTATCGTCATCGACAGGTGTACGCCGTACACCTCTGCTACTGGGTGGGGAGTTCCGCAATGGACACAGACAGACGCGAGGGCATGGCGGCGGGCGTGCTGTTCCTGGTGACCGAGGTCGCCGCCGTGGCCGGGCTGACGCTGTACCGACCGCTGCTGGACGGCACGGACTACGTGCTGGGCGCGGGCGCCGACAACCGGGTCCTGCTCGGGGCGCTGTGCGAGGTGGTCCTGGCCCTGGCGGTGGTGGGCACCGGGGTGACGCTCTTTCCGGTCCTCCGGCGCCGGCACGAGGGGCTCGCGCTCGGCTATGTGTGCGTCCGGCTGCTGGAGGCGGTCGTCATCGTCCTCGGGCTGGTCAGCGTGCTCGCGGTGGTGACGCTGCGCCGGGAGGCACCGGCGGCCTCCGACGCCGGTGCCTCCTCCTTCGCCGTGGCGGCCAAGGCGCTCATCGCCGTCCACGACTGGACCTTCCTGCTCGGGCCCAATCTGATCCTCGGCGTCAACACCCTGATGCTGGCCGTGCTCCTGCACCGGACCGGGGCCGTGCCGCGGGTGATCACCGTGCTGGGCCTGGTGGGCGGGCCGCTGATCTGCGCCTCCGCGGTGGCCGTGCTGTTCGGCCGCTACGCTCAGCTCTCCGGGCCCGGCACGGCCGCGGCCGTCCCGGTCTTCGCCTGGGAGCTCTCCCTCGCCGGCTGGCTCGTGCTCCGCGGCTTCCGCGGAGCGTCCGTCGGAGCCGGCGAAACCGCCGCAGTGGCGCTCGACGCCGAAGCCGGATCCGAAACCGGCGCCGCCGGCCGGAGGTGGCCCGCCGTCGCCCGGCCCAGCTGAAGCAGGCTCAGCCCGAACATCAGGACGCCCAGCGGGACGTGCAGGCTCGCCACGTGCTGGACGCCCAGGACCACCTGCGCCGACGCGAGGACGAGGAATCCGGTCGAGTGGAGGACGGGCCGGGGCGAACCGCCGCCCGGCCGCCACCTCAGGACCGAGGCGAGGACGTACAGCATCGTCGTGGCGTACATCCCGCGGGCCCCGCCGCTGTGCAGCGGTTCTCCGTAGGACGTGGACAGCAACAGCCCGGCGGTGACCGCCTGGAAGAAGATGGCCGCGGTCTGCAAGGCGATCGCGACCCGCAGGAACGCGGAGAGCCTGGGACTGTGCTGCGGTGCCGTCGTCCGGGTGGGCATGAGGGCCCCTTCCTTCTGTTGCTCGACTCTGCTGCTTCTTCTTCTCGACCGTGTCCGAGGGCCGGCGAACCGGCCGCTCATCGGTCCGACGACACAGCCACCGGAAACGTCAGGCGCCACCCCGGCCCGGGCCCATCGGGACGACCTGCGGATCATGGTGCGGTCAGGCCCGAACGAGGGAGTCGTCACGACCATGACCAGTCGAACCGAGCCCGGACCGGACCGGCCCGACCCGAGCCTGAGCGTGCTCGTGGGCGAGCGCCGGCAGCTGATCGACATCGCCTACCGGCTGCTCGGCTCGCTGGCCGAGGCCGAGGACGCCGTCCAGGAGGCCTGCGCCCGCTGGTACGCGATGTCCCGGCAGCAGCGGGAGGCCGTCGAGTCCCCCGGGGCGTGGCTGACGACGGTGGCCAGTCGGATCTGCCTCGACGTGCTCGGCTCGGCGCGGGCACGGCGCGAGCGTTACGTGGGCGAGTGGATCCCGGAGCCGCTGCCGGACGGCGCGCAGTGGCTGCACGGCCGGCCGGGCGCCGGCGGCGACCCCGCGGACCTGGTCACCCTGGACGAGTCCGTCGACATGGCGTTCCTCGTCGTGCTCGAATCGATGACCCCGGCCGAACGGGTCGCCTTCGTCCTGCACGACGTCTTCCAGTACCCCTTCGCCGACGTGGCCGCGATCGTCGGGCGGACGCCCGCGGCCTGCCGGCAGCTGGCCTCCTCGGGCCGCCGCCGGATCCGCGCGGCCCGGCCGCCGGTGGCACCGCGCGTGCGGGAAGAAGAAGGAGTCCGCATCATCAGGGAGTTCAAGCAGGCCTGGGAGGCCAAGGACATCGCCGCGCTGGTCGGCCTGCTCGACCCCGACGCCACGATGACCGCCGATGGGGGCGGGCTGGCCGGCGCCGCGCTGCGCCCGGTCACGGGCGCCGAGCGGATCGCCCGCTACATCGTCGGGATCGGCGATCTGGCGCCGGGCATGGAGCTGCTGGAGCGCTCGGTCAACGGCCGCCCCGGACTGGCGGCCCGGCGGGGCGGTGTCACCGTGACGGTGGCCGCGTTCGGCCTCGCCGGCGAGCGGATCGCGCAGATCTGGGCGGTGCGCAACCCGGAGAAGCTCGGGCGCTGGGGCGGGTGATGCCGGGGGCGGACGCGGAGGAGCCCCGGGGCGGCTGCCCCGGGGCTCCTCCGGCGGTGGTGCGGATCAGGCCGGCAGGACGGCCTCGATCGCGGTGATCACCTCGGCCGACTCCGGCTCGGTGCGGGGCCGGATCCGGGCGGCCACGGTGCCGTCCGGCGAGACCAGGAACTTCTCGAAGTTCCAGGACACGTCACCGGCCTGGCCCTCGGCGTCGGCGGTCCGGGTCAGCGCCGCGTACAGCGGGTGCTGGTCGGCGCCGTTGACGTCCGTCTTCTCGAACAGCGGGAAGGAGACGCCGTAGGTGGTGGAGCAGAAGGTCTGGATCTCCTCGGCGCTGCCCGGCTCCTGCCCGGCGAACTGGTTCGACGGGAAGCCCAGCACGGTGAAGCCGCGCTCGGCGTAGCGCGCCTGGAGCCGCTCCAGGCCGGCGTACTGGGGCGTCAGGCCGCACTTGGAGGCGACGTTGACGATCAGCAGCGCCTTGCCCTTGTAGTCGGCCAGCGAGGCGGTCTCGCCGGACAGGGTGCGCAGCGGGATGTCGTACAGGCTCACGGAAGTCCCCTTCGGATGGTCGGATATCGGTGCAGCACTCGTCACGGAACGGTAGCCGCCCCGCCCCGGTCAACCACGACCGGGCTCCGGGTGTTCCGCCCCCGGTTCCGCTCCCGTCCGACCGGACCGAGTGTCGGACCGGGCGTCGGAGCGGGCCTCGGTCCGGGCCTCGGTCCGCGCGTCGAAGCGGGCGGCGACGGCGGCGAAGTCGGCGCTGAGCCAGCGTTCGGGGCGCATCCGGATGGCGATGTCGGCGGTCAGTTGCTCGGTGGTGGCGGCGAGGTAGGCGCGGGCGGTGGCGGGCGGCATGTAGCGGTGGGCCATCGCGGCGCGCTCGGCCGGGTCGACCCCGTCCTCGATCGCGACCACCGGGCCCTCCACGCTCACGTAGCGGCAGGGCGGCTCCTCCTGCTGGGCGCAGAGCGCGAACCGCCCGCTGGCGCGGATCCGGCGGGCCTTGGCGGAGTCCCGGCCGGTCAGGATGGTGAGGACGCCGCCCGGCCGGTAGGAGTACCAGATCGGGACGGCCAGCAGGCGCCCGGCCGGTTGGGCGCCGTCGTCGCCGACGGCCAGGACGCCGACGTGCGGGCCCGCCAGGAAGGCCTCACGCTCGGACAAGCTCATGGTGAAGGGCACGGAGTGGCCTCCCGGGCTACGGAAGCCCGCGCGCTGCGGTCGCGTGCGGGCGGTACACCGGTACGTACCCGGACGACCGGCGTGCCGAACGCGGTCGCGCCGGACGGGGTGGTCGCGCCGCCGGGCGGGCGCCGTCGTGCGCCCGGCGCGGCCCGGGCGTGCCGGCCCGCGCGCCCGAGGGGCCGCAGGCCCGGCGCCGGTGGGGGCGCCGGGCCCGCGCGGCTCAGAGCGCCAGCGGCTTGATGGCCGTGGGGGCGTGCTCGGGCAGGGTGGCGAGCTCCTCGAACTCGGTCACGTCGCTCATGTCGACGGTCCGGCTCATCGAGATGTTGGTGATGCGCTCCAGGATGGCCTCGACCACGACCGGGACGCTGTGCTCGGCGGCGAGCTTCTTGGCCTCCTCGAAGGCGGCGCCCAGCTGGTCGGGGTCGGTGACGCGGATGGCCTTGACCCCGAGGCCCTCGGCGACCTTGACGTGGTCGACGCCGTAGACGCCGAGCTCCGGGGTGTTGATGTTCTCGAACTCCAGGTTGACCTGGAAGTTGATGTCCAGTCCGATCTGCGCCTGGCGGATCAGGCCCAGGTAGGCGTTGTTCACCAGGACGTGGATGTAGGGGACCTTGTGCTGGGCGGCGACCGCCAGCTCCTCGATCATGAACTGGAAGTCGTAGTCGCCCGAGAGCGCGACGATCGGGGTGCCCGGGTCGGCGGTGGCGGCGCCGATCGCGGCCGGGATGGTCCAGCCGAGCGGGCCGGCCTGGCCGCAGTTGATCCAGTGCCGCGGCCGGTAGACGTGCAGCATCTGCGCGCCGGCGATCTGCGAGAGGCCGATCGTGGTGACGTAGCGGGTCTCCGGACCGAAGGCCTTGTTCATCTCCTCGTAGACGCGCTGCGGCTTCATCGGGATGTTGTCGAAGTGGGTGCGGCGCTGGAGGGTGGCCTTGCGCTCCTGGGCGGACCCGGCCCACGCGGTGAAGTCGGGCAGCCGGCCCTCGGCCTTGAGCTCCTTGGCGACCTCGACGAAGAGCTCCAGCGCGGCCTTGGCGTCGGAGGCGATGCCGTAGTCCGGGGCGAAGATCTTGCCGATCTGGGTGGGCTCGATGTCGACGTGGACGAACGTGCGGCCCTTGGTGTACGCCTCCAGGTTGTACCCGGTGTGGCGGTTGGCCCAGCGGTTGCCGATGCCGAGGACGAAGTCCGACTCCAGGAAGGTCGCGTTCCCGTAGCGGTGCGAGGTCTGGACGCCGACCATGCCGGCGCTCAGCGGGTGGTCGTCGGGGATGGTGCCCCAGCCCATCAGGGTGGAGATGACCGGGACGCCGGTCAGCTCGGCGAACTCGACCAGCAGGTCGCAGGCGTCGGCGTTGATGATGCCGCCGCCGGCGACGATCAGCGGGCGCTCGGACTCCAGCAGGAAGCGGATCGCCTTCTCGGCCTGGGCGCGGCTGGCCCGCGGCTGGTAGACCGGCAGCGGCTGGTAGGTCTCGGGGTCGAACTCGATCTCGGTCAGCTGGACGTCGATCGGCAGGTCGATGAGGACCGGGCCCGGACGGCCGGAGCGCATCAGGTGGAAGGCCTCCTGGAAGACGCCCGGGACCTGGGCGGCCTCCAGCACGGTGGTGGCCTTCTTGGTGACCGGCTTGGCGATCGAGGAGATGTCGACGGCCTGGAAGTCCTCCTTGTGCAGCTTGGAGACCGGCGCCTGGCCGGTGATGCACAGGATCGGGATCGAGTCGGCGATCGCCGAGTACAGGCCGGTGATCATGTCGGTGCCGGCCGGGCCGGAGGTGCCGATGCAGACACCGATGTTGCCGGCCTTGGCGCGCGTGTAGCCCTCCGCCATGTGGGAGGCGCCCTCGACGTGCCGGGCCAGCGTGTGCCGGATGCCGCCGCCCTCCTTGAGGGCCCGGTAGAACGGGTTGATCGCTGCGCCCGGCACGCCGAACGCGACCTCAACGCCTTCGAGCTTGAGGATCTCCACTGCCGCGCGGGCGGCTGTCATACGAGGCATCGGGTATCTCCTGCATCGGCCCGCAGTGGGTCGGAGGGCTCATCTCCAGAATTCCACCATACGGAAGAACGGTTTCTGTATGCGGAAACAAAGTAAGGCGGGGCCCGTTGGGGCGTCAAGGGGGCTTTCAACAGAATGTGGAAGCGGGTCGCGCCGCAGGGATGGCGGGAAACCGCAGGTGGCGGGCGCGGGGGAGGGGGTGGGCCGGCCGTCCGGCCAGGCTGTCACGGCGGGTGTGGCCGGACCATCGCCCGTTCCTCCAGTCCGCCGGGCCCGAGCGGGCCCGGCGGTCGTCCCTTCGTGCAAAGCGCGCGCTTCCGGCACCGGTCTCGTTCGTGTGCCAGTCCACGGGTCGAACATGCGTACCCGTCTGGAGGTCCGAGTCGGCGCGGAAAGCGGTGCCGGTGTGCGGCTCGCGTGAAGATTCGGTGGGCGAGGTCGGCTCCGCGCGGGGCGCTGGGTACCGTCGGTGGCACGCCGGACCCGTCATGGTTGCCATGTTCAACTCGGGCTGCGGCAGGGGGAGTTGGGATCGACCGGGGGGCGGGGGAGCTCCGGCCGTCCGGTCCCGTTCCCGGGCCGGGCCCGCCCGGTCCGCGCGCGGCCGACCGAGGCACCGCCCCCTGACCGCACCCGCTCCGCCCCGACACCCATCGCCGCCGCCCGCCACGGCCGCCCGGCCCGCCCGGACGGCCGCCCGTACCGACGCCGCCCGCGCCGTACGCGCCGCGGAGGCCGCCGGGTGCCCCGCCGAGGTCGCGCCCGGTGCGCCGACGCGGTGTGCGTCCACCGGCGCGCGACCCGTTCGCCCGCCAGGTCCGCCAGGTCCGCCAGGTCCGCCAGGTCCGTCCTCGCCGTCCGCCCGCCAGGTCCGCCCGCTCCGGCGTCCGACCGCCCGCCCGGCCCGCCCGCCCCGGCGTCCGCCCGTCCGGACGCACCCAGCAGCGCGTCCGCCCGTCGGCGGGTGCGCGGAAGGAACGTACCCATGCTCCGACCCGCCTGCTGTCCCCTCGTCCGGCCCGGCACCGCTGCGGCGGTGACCCGATGAGCGCCCCGTCCGGCCGGTCCGAGAGTCCGCCGGGCCGTTCCGGCGAGGGCGCCCCGCCGGGCCGGGCACGGCGCGGTCCCGTCCGTGCCGTGCGGGCCGTGCCCTGGCGCTTCGACCTGCCGGCCTCCCTGGTGGTCTTCCTGGTCGCCCTGCCGCTCTGCGTCGGCGTGGCCGTCGCCTCCGGGGTGCCCGCCGAGCTCGGCCTGGTCACCGGGATCGTCGGCGGCCTGGTGGTCGGCGCGCTGCCCGGCAGCAGCCTCCAGGTCAGCGGCCCGGCCGCCGGGCTCACTGTCCTGGTCTACGAGGCCGTCCAGGAGTACGGCGCCGGCGCGCTGGGCCTCCTGGTGCTCGCCACCGGCCTGCTCCAACTGGCCATGGGCGCCCTGCGGCTGGGCCGCTGGTTCCGTGCGATGTCCGCGTCCGTGGTCCACGGCATGCTGGCGGGCATCGGCCTGACCCTGCTGTTCGGCCAGCTCTACGCGCTCGCCGACCGCCGGGCGCCCTCGACCGGGCCCGAGAAGATCGCCGGCCTGCCGGCGCTGCTGCGCGACGCCGTCACCGGTGCGGCGGCGCCGGCCGCGGTCGCCCTCGGCGTCGCCACCCTGCTGGTGCTGGCCTTCTGGACGTACCTGCCCGCCCGGGTGGCCCGGGCGGTGCCCGCACCGCTCGCCGCCGTCGGCCTCGCGGCCGCCGTCACGGCCGCCGCCGACCTGCCGGTCGCCCGGATCCGGGTCGCCGGCCTGCTGGACGTGGTCCGGCTGCCGGAGCGCGACGCGCTGGGCGGGCTGGCGAGCACGGCGGGCGTCGGTACCGTCCTCGCCTTCACCCTGATCGCCTCGGCCGAGACGCTGTTCAGCGCCGCCGCGGTGGACCGGATGCACCACGGCCCGCGGACCGACTACGACCGTGAGCTGACCGCGCAGGGCGTCGGCAACACGCTCTGCGGCCTGCTCGGGGCGCTCCCGATGACGGCGGTGATCGTCCGCAGCGCGACGAACGTCCAGGCCGGCGCCCGCACCAAGGCCTCCCGCGTCCTGCACGGGCTCTGGCTGCTGCTGTTCACCGCGCTGCTGCCGGGGGTGCTCGGCCTGGTCCCGCTCACCGCGCTGGCCGCCGTGCTGGTGCACGCGGGCGCCAAGCTCGTCCCGGTCCGGCGGATCGTCGGGCTCTGCTGCGAACACCGCGGCGAGGCGGTGGTGCTCGCGGTGACGGCGGTCTCGATCATCACCACCGACCTGTTCGAGGGCGTGCTGATCGGGATCGGCCTGGCCGTGGTCAAGTCGGCCTGGCAGACCTCGCACCTGCAGATCGCGGTGGAGGAACTGCCGCCTCCGGAGGCCCCGGAGCCCGTTCCCGCCACCGGTGCGGCCGCCGGCCCGGCACTCACCCGGGCACCGCTGCGGGTCCGCCTGAGCGGCAACGCGACCTTTCTGCGGCTGCCCCGGCTGCTGGACGCCCTGGAGCGGCTGCCGGCGGACCGCCCGGTCGAGCTGGACTGGTCGGGGCTGCGCCACCTGGACCACGCCTGCACGGTGGCGCTCAGCACCTGGGCCGAGCAGCACCGGGCCCGCAGCTCCGCGCCGCTGGCGGTCGAACCGCCGCTGCCGACGGTGGCCTGACGGGTCGTCCGGTCTGACGGGCCGTCCGGCCTGCCGGGGGGATCAACTCGGCAAGGGGGCGGCTCGGCAGGGTGCCGGGTCGTCGGCCGGTCCGGCCGGACCGGGCGGCTAGCCTGGTCGCGGCGCCGGGGCGCCCGACGGACCGGGCACCGGGACAGCGCCGAGCCGGAGGAGGAACAGAGCCGTGATCGCAGCGTTTTCGGTCACCCCGCTGGGGGGCGGCGAGGAGGTGGGGGAGGCGGTCGCCGCCGCCGTCCGGGTGGTCCGCGCGAGCGGGCTGCCGAACCGCACGGACGCGATGTTCACCAGCATCGAGGGGGAGTGGGACGAGGTGATGCCGGTGATCCGGGCGGCGATCGAGGCGGTTAAGGCCTACAGCGGACGGGTCAGCACCGTCATCAAGATCGACGACCGGGCCGGAGTCACGGACGGGCTCACCGCCAAGGTGGCCTCGGTGGAACGCCACCTCGCCGAGGGGGGAGCCCTGACCGGCGAGGGGTGAGCCCCGGCCGGCCGTGCGGTGAGGCCCGGCCCGCCGACCCGAGCGGGCCGGCGGGCCGGGCTTCGGTCAGCGTGCCGCGGTGGGCTGGGTGCTCGGCTCCGCCGGCGCGGAGCCGTAGGCCCGGTCGGCCGTCCACCGGGGGAGCAGCCGGTCCACCGCGAACGGTCCGGAGCCGAGCGCGGCTATCGCGAGGAACGCCCAGCAGAACAGCACCGAGGCCTCGCCGCCGTTCTGCAGCGGAAGCAGGGCGTGCTCCTGGTGGACGGTGAAGTACGCGTAGGCCATCGAGCCGGAGCAGAGCAGGGCGGCGGTCCGGGTGCCGAGTCCGGCCAGGACCAGGACACCGCCGACGAGCTGGATCAGTGCGGCCCACCAGCCGGGCCACTGGCCGACCGGGACGGAGCCGCCGCCCTTGGCGCCGCCGAAGACGCCGAACAGCGAGGCGGCGCCGTGGCAGGCGAAGAGCAGCCCGACGACGACGCGAAAGACCGTCAGGACGAGGGGGCGGACGGTGTCGACCGCTTGCTGGGGAGTAGCGGGCATGGACGTCTCCTGGGGGGAGGGGGTGGGGGACGGGCGGCGGTAAGGGTAGCCTTATCTGGAATGGCCTGACAACACTCTGTCAAGTCCACCGTGTTCGAATTTGTTCACCGTCCGTTGTTCGCATGTCAACCGTCCGCTGTCGGCCCGCCCTTTGGCCCGGCGTGCCCGGTATCCGGTACTCGCCGCGGCGGTCGCTCTCCTCTTTCTTGACCGATCGGTCTGAATATGACTAGGGTTCAGGCATGGCACGGACCAAGGAATTCGACCCCGATGCGGCGCTCCAGGCGGCCCTGGAGCTGTTCTGGCGGCGCGGCTACGAGGCCACCTCGATGGCGGAGCTGGTCGAGGAGCTCGGGATCGCCCGTGCCAGCATCTACGCCACCTTCGGCAGCAAGCACGAGCTCTACCTGCGGGCGCTGGAGCGCTACGGCGAGCAGCACAATCCGGTGCTGCTGGCCGAGCTCTCGCAGCCCGGCCCGGTGCTGCCGGCGGTCCGCGGCCTGGTCCGGCGCTTCGCGCGGGAGGCCGGGGAGGACGGCGCGGGCGGCCCCAGGCGCGGCTGTTTCGTCACCAACACCGCCGTCGAGCTCGCTCCGCACGACCCGGACGCGGCCCGGCGGGTGTCCGCCAGCCTCGACCACCTGGAGACGGTGCTCACGGCCGCGCTGGTCCGCGCCGAGGCGCAGCGGGAACTGCCAGAGGGGCGCGACCCCGTGGCGCTGGCGCGGATGCTGCTGGTGCTGATGCAGGGCATGCGGGTGATCGGCAAGGCCGGTGACGGCGAGGCCCGTCTGCGGGCCGCCGCCGAGCAGGCGCTCGGCCTGCTGGACTGAGCGCGCCGCCCGGGCCGGCGCCACGGCCCGGCCCGGGGGCTTCCGACGGCCTCGCGACCGGCGCACTGTGCTGTCCAAATTCTGGACCGAACGGTCATTATCAACTAGGGGGATCCGATGGCACAGGGGGTTTCGACGCCCGCACGGGTGGATTCGCCGATTTCTCGGCCGGCGCCCGCCCGCACCACCGCGCGGGCGCCTTCGCGGCCGGCCCCGTCGGCCCCGTCGCCGGCGTCACCGCGGTCGGGGTTCGCCCTGCTCGGTGCCGTGCAGGCGACGCTGATCTTCACGATCATGATTCTCTCCGTCCCGCTGCCCCTGGTGGGCCGGGAGTTCGGCCTCGGCCCGTCCGGCATCCTGCTGCTCAGCGCCGCGTACGGACTCTCCTTCAGCTCCCTGCTGCTGCTCGGCGGCAGGCTCGCCGACCGGCACGGCGGCCGCCGGATGCTGCGGGTCGGCCTCGTCCTGCTGGCCGTCGCCTCGGTGGCCGGCGCGCTCGCCCCCACCTTCGCCGTCCTACTGGTGACGCGCTTCGCCCAGGGCGTCGGCGCCGCGCTCGCCGCTCCGGCGGCGGTCGCGGTGGTGCGGTCGCTCTTCCCCCGGTCCGCCGACTACGGCCGGGCGATGGCCACCTGGGGCGGCCTCTCGGCGCTCGGTGCCACCGGTGGCAGCCTGCTCTCCGGGGTGGTCACCGCCTGGGTCTCCTGGCGCTGGATGTTCGCCGTGCCGGTCCTGGTGGCGCTGGGCGGGCTCGCCCTCTCCGGTCGCCTGCTCCCTGCTGCCGAGCCGGCCCCCGGCGCACCCCCGGCGCTCGACCTGCGGGGTGCGGCGCTCGCCACCGCCGGTGTCTCCGCGGTCAGTTACGGCCTGGTCGGGTCCGGGGAGCACGCCTGGGGCGAACCCGTGGTGCTCCTTCCGCTGGTGCTCGGCGCCGCCCTGCTGCTCGCCTTCGCCGCCGCCGAACGGCGCACCGCCGACCCGCTGCTGCCGCCCGGCTTCCTCGCCGACCGCCGCCGGGCCGCCGCCCTGGTCGCCGTCATGGCGACCGCCGCGGGCACCGCGCTGGTCTTCCTGATCCTCCCGCTCTACCTCCAACAGGTCCGCGGCTGGGGCGTGCTGGCCACCTCGGCGGCCTTCCTCCCGTACGCGGCGGTCCTGCTGGCCGCCGGCCGGCTGGCCGGACCGCTGATCGCCCGCCACGGACCGGCCGCCGTCACCGCCGGAGGCCTGGCGCTGCTGGCCGGCGTCGGCCCCGCCACTCCCTTCGCCACCGGACTGCTGCCCGGTCTGCTCCTGCTGCCCGCCGGGGCCGGCCCGGCCTTCGCCGGCTCGGCTGTCCTCGCCACCGGGGGCGTCCGGCCCGGGCGCGCCGGTCTCGCCGCGGGCGTCCTGAACACCGCGATGGAGCTGGGCCCCACCGCCGGCGTCGCCGCCCTGATGGCGCTCGCCGCCACCCGCCCCACCGCCGTCGGCGGCTACGCCGCCGCCTTCGCGGCGGCCGCCGCGGGCCTCGCGCTGACCGCCGCGGCGGTCACCCTGCTGGCCCGCTCCCGACCCGCACGACCCCCGTTCACCCACACCGAGGAGTACTCAGCATGACCACGCGCTTCGCCGACAAGTCCGTCCTGGTCACCGGCGGCGGCACCGGCATCGGCCGGGGCATCGCCCTCGCCTTCGCCCGGGAGGGGGCCCGCGTCGCGGTCGCCGGCCGCACCGAGGGCCCGCTGGCCGAGACCGTCCGGCTGATCGAGGAGGAGGGCGGCAAGGCCGTCGCCCTCGTCGGGGACGTCGCGGACGCCGCCGACGCCGCCCGGCTCGTCCGGGAGACCGTCGCCCGGCTCGGCGCCCTGGACATCGCCGTCAACAACGCCGGCATCCTGGGCGCGGTGGCACCGATCGCCGACCTCGCCGAGGAGGACTGGCAGCGGGTCGTCGACACCAACCTGACCGGCACCTGGCTCGCCATGAAGCACGAGATCGCCCACATGCGGACCCAGGGCGGCGGCGCCATCGTCAACATCGCCTCCAACCTCGGCGTCCACATGCGGCTCCCGGGCCTCGGCGCCTACGCGGTCACCAAGGCCGCCGTCAGCGCCCTGACCCGCAGCGCGGCCCGCGACCACATAGCCGAGGGCGTGCGGATCAACTCGGTCAGCCCCGGGCCGGTGGAGACCCCGATGTCCAGCCGCCCGGGCGAGAGCGCCGCCGACAAGGCGGACCGGATGAAGTCGGACGTCCCGGTCGGCCGGGCCGGCGCCGTCGAGGAGATCGCCGCCGCCGTCCTCCACCTCGCCTCGCCCGAGTCCGCCTACACCGTCGGCGCCGACCTCGTCCTCGACGGCGGCATCACCGCCTGACACCCGCCCCGCCTGACGCTCGCCCCCCGTGAACGGCCGACCGGTTACCGGTCGGCCGTTCACGTCCGTCCGGCCCCGCCCGGTGCGCCGTCCTAGGCGGACAGGGCTTCGCCGTCGTGCGGGAGGGCGCAGGCGGCGGCCAGGTCGTCGAGGGAGAGGTCGAGCGCGTAGGCCAGTGCCACGACCGTGAAGAAGGCCGGTGTGGGGGCACGGCCGGTCTCGATCTTGCGGAGGGTCTCCGAGGAGATCCCCGCCACCGCCGCGATCTCGACCATGCTGCGCGTGCCGCGGGCCGCGCGCAGCAGGGCGCCGAAGCGCTCGCCGCGTTCGCGTTCCCAGGGGGTCAGCGGAGTCCTCACCATGCGCCGATCCTAGACCCGACTGGACCGTGATAGATATACCGGTATAAGAATTGGGTAGAGATGCGGGAGGGCACGACCATGGTGGAACTCAAGAACGACACGGCGCTGGCGGCGATGCGGGAGGCCGGGCGGGTGGTCGGCGAGGCGCTGGCCGCCGTCGAGCGGGCGGCCGCGGTGGGGGTGAGCCTGCTGGAGCTGGACGAGGTGGCCCGCGGGGTGCTGAGCGGGGCGGGCGCGGTGTCGCCGTTCCTCGGGTACCGGCCGTCCTTCGCGCCGGTGCCGTTCCCGGCGGTGATCTGCGCCTCCGTCAACGACGCCGTGGTGCACGGCATCCCGGACGGCTACCGGCTGCGCGACGGTGACCTGGTCAGCATCGACTGCGGGGCGGTGCTGGACGGCTGGGCGGGCGACGCCGCCGTCAGCTTCGTCGTCGGGACGCCCCGCGCGGAGGACGCCGCGCTGATCGACGCCACCCGGCGGGCGCTCGAAGCCGGGATCGCCGCTGCCGTGGTCGGCAACCGGACCGGTGACATCGGGCACGCGATCGCCGCCGTCGCGCGGCGGGCCCGCCGGGGGGTGCCGGAGGGGTTCGGCGGGCACGGCATCGGGCGCCGGATGCACGAGGAGCCGTCGGTGCCCAACGAGGGCCGCCCGGGCCGGGGTTACCCGCTCAAGCCGGGGCTGGTGCTCGCCATCGAACCGATGCTGACCGGCGGCGGCCGGTCCGACTACCTGACCGACGAGGACGGCTGGACCCTGCGGACCACCGACGGCAGCCGGGCCGCGCACTTCGAGCACACCGTGGCGATCACCGAGGAGGGACCGCGCATCCTGACCCTGCCGTAGCGCCCTCCTGGGCCGTCGTCGCCACGCCCCGCTCAGCCGAGCAGCCGCAGGCGGGTCGCGGCCACACCGAGCCGGATGCTCTGCCCCCAGGTCAGCTCCAGCGCGTCCGTCTCGATGCCGTCGCCGAAGGCGACCAGCCGGTCCGACTCGACGGTCAGCACCAGCTGCCGGCCGCCGTCGAGCACCCCGTGCACCCGGCTGGTGCCGGTGGCGGGGGAGGGCCAGGCCTCCCGGACGAACCAGGCCAGCGCGGGCGCGGCGGCCTCCGGCAGGGTCAGCGGGCCGCCGCGCTCCAGCCAGGCGGAGCGGCACCAGCCGGTGGCGCCCGTACCGGTGCCGACCAGCACGCCCGAGGAGGCCTGCGGCTCGGGCGGGGTGGACCGCGGGCGGTCGGCCGTGCTCGACGGGACGGACCGGCTCGACCCCCCGCCCGGCCCGCCCCCGTCCGGCTCGCCCTCGACCGCCAGCCGGTACCGCGCCGTCTGGTGCCCGGGCTGCCCGACGTACACCTCGTTGAGGGCCAGCAGCCGCTGGGTGTCGTCCGCGACCGCCTCGACCATGGTGCGCTCCTCCAGGTGCCGGGCGCCCGAGCGGGCGACGGCGGCCGGCAGCAGGGCGGGCAGCGCGTCGGCGCGGTGGCGGACCAGGACGCCGGGGTTGCGGCCGGGGTCGGCGTCCACGCCGATCACCGGCTGGCCGTCCAGGTACTTGGCGACGTTGGCGACCAGCCCGTCCTGGCCGACCACGACCACCACGTCCTCGGGCTCGAACAGGAAGCGCGGCAGGTCCGCCCGCTCGACCCGGCTGCGCCGCCACTCCAGCGGCACCGCGGCCGCCGCCCGGGCGAGCGCGTCGGCCTGCCGGCGGTGGCGCTCCTCGGCCTCGGCCATCGACCGGCCGCGGGCGGCCAGGAAGAACGAGGCCTGGCCGGGCGTGCCGTGGTGGGCCAGGAGCTCCTCGTACTCGGTGCGGCGGTGCACCAGGACGGCCCGGGGGGCGAGGGTCACTGGTCGCCCGCGCTCTGGGAGAGCCGGCTGAGCAGCCCGGTGAGCAGGTCCGGCGTGACGGTCATGTTCTCGATCCGGGGCAGGTGCTCGGCCAGCCGCATCAGGGCGAGTGCCCGCAGCACGGCCGGGTCGGCCTGCTGGTGGGCGGTGAGCCAGGCGGCCTCGGCGGCGGCCCGGGCCTCGCCCAGCGCCCGGGCGGCGTCCGCCTCGGCGGTGGCGAGCCTGGTCCGCCGCTCCGCCTCGGCCTCGGCGCGGACCCGGTCGGCGACCGCCTCGTCCTCGGCCTGGAGGCGCCGGTTCGCGCCCTGCTGGGTCAGCAACTGCTTCTCTCGCCGGGCCAGTTCGATCCGGTTGGCCAGCTCGTTCTCGGCGATGCCGCGCTCGTGCTCGACGGCGACCGCGCGCCGTTCGAAGGTGGCCCGGTCGGCCTCCTGCTGGACGAGCTCGCGGGCGGGGGTGCGCAGCGCGCGCTCCACCTCGGGCTCGGGGCGCAGCGCGACCACCCGGACGGCGATCACGGCGAGCCCGGTCTCGGTGATCCGCGGTTCGGCGGCGAGCCCCTCGGCCATCCGGTCGCGGACGGCGCTGACGCCGTCGGCCAGCGCGGCCGCGAGCGGGGTGCGGGCGAGCAGGCCGAGCGCGTGCTGCTGGGCGGTCTCGGTGAGCAGGGTGGCGAGCTGGTCGAGCGGGGCGGCGCGCCAGGCGCCGCTGTCGGGGTCGAGGCCGAAGTCGACGCGGGCGGCGGCGACGGCGGGTTCGGTGATCCGGTAGGTGAGGGTGGCCTGGACGGTGACGTCCTGGAAGTCGGAGGTCCGGGCGTGGAACAGCATGGCCAGCTCGCGGTCGTCCACCGGCACCTCGGAGAGGGCGGCGGTGAGCGGCCGGAACCAGAACGCCAGGCCCGGGCCGTCGTGGACGACCTTGCCGCGGTTCAGGTGCCGGATGTGGGCGGTGGGGACGGCGCGCAGGTGGCGCAGTCCGAAGCGCTTGGTGATGTCGGCCATGGGAGGTTCCTTTCCCCTTTTCGTCACTCCGACGATATTCGGCGGCGGTTGATCTCGTCAAGATGACGAAAAGCAGGGAAGGCGCCTGGCCCGACTGTCGTGGGAGGATCGCCGGGTGCTGAGGACGCGAACGAGAACGCGGCGGGGTCCGGGCCGGGGGGCGGCCCGCGCCGCGGCGGCGCTGCTCGCGACCGCCCTGACGACCGCCTCCGCCCTCGGGACCGCCGTGGTCGCCGCACCGCCCGCCCGCGCGGCCGACCGGCCCGGGCAGGCGTTCACCATCTCCGACCCGCGCATCACCGAGTCCAGCGGCCTCGCCGCCAGCCACGCCCACCCCGGCGTCTACTGGACGCACAACGACAGCGACGACGGCCCCTACGTCTACGCGGTGGACTCGCAGGGGCGCACCGTCGCCACCGTCACGCTGCGCGGCATCGAGCCGCGTGACGTGGAGGCGATCTCGATCGGCCCGGACGGCCGGATCTACGTCGGGGACATCGGCGACAACCTCGGCGGCAAGTGGCCCGAGGTCTGGATCTACGCCTTCGCCGAGCCCGCCGAACTGCGCGACCAGACCGTGGAGACGGTCCGCTACCGGGTGCGCTACGAGGACGGCCCGCGCGACGCCGAGGCGCTGATGGTCCATCCGGTCACCGGCCGGGCCTACATCGCCAGCAAGAAGCAGGGCGGCGGCGGCCTCTACCAGGGGCCGGAGAAGCTCTCCACCGCCGGGGTGAACACCTTCCGGCGGATGGTCGACGTCCCCTGGATCACCGACGGGGCGTTCTCCCCGGACGGCACCCGGCTCGTCCTGCGCGGCTACTTCGACGCCACCCTCTACCGCTGGAAGGACGGCGCGCCCGTCAAGCTCGGCCCGCTCTCCACGCCCTTCCAGCGCCAGGGCGAGTCGGTCACCTTCACGGTGGACGGCCGGGCGCTGCTCTACGGCACCGAGGGCAAGGACAGCCCGGTCTGGCGCTCGCCGCTCGACGACGACCAACTCCCGGACACCGTCCAGCCGCTGCCCTCGGCCGCGCCCTCCTCCGGTGCGGCCGCGCCGCCGGCCGGGTCGGCGGCCGCGGGCGGGGCCGCCGGGTCGTCGTCGTCCTCGTCGTCCTCGTCCGAGGGGCCGTCGGACCGGACGCTCGGCGTCCTGTTCCTCCTCGCCGTGGTGGGGGCCGTGTTCGGCCTGCGGAAGAAGCGCCGCGGCGACTGACGGGCGGAGTCGACGGGTGTGTTCGGTCCGGGTCCGGGCCCCGGGTGCGGCCGGCGAGGCGGAATCACCGTGGACGAACGGTCCTTCGGGCTTCGGGGCGCCGGCGGGGCCGGGTGGCCGACCGGCTCCGACGGGGTGAATCTGTCGCCGATTTGTGACAAAGCTTGGCCAACACCCGTCCCATGCAGGGTTTTCGTGGACGTAGTGTTCCGCCTATGTCACGGAAGAGTCGCCGTATCTCCTCCCCCGACCCGGGCGACACCTGGGTCCCGCGCACCCGGCGTCGCGAGAGTCCGCTCGCCATGGCGGGTCACGCGGTGAAGTTCCTCGGCTACAGCACGCTGGCCGGCGTCCTGCTGGCGGGCGTGGCCCTGCCGGCGGCCGGCGCGCTCGGGCTGACCGCCAAGAACACCGCGGACAACTTCGACAGCATCCCGGACGACTTCAAGACCCCGCCGCTCAGCCAGGCTTCGCAGATCTTCGACGCGAAGGGCGGCCTGATCGCCAAGGTGTACGAGCGCGACCGCACCGTCATACCCGCCGACCAGATGTCACCGCTGATACGGCAGGCCCAGGTGGACATCGAGGACGCGCGCTTCTACGAGCACGGCGCGGTCGACCTCAAGGGTGTGCTCCGGGCCGCCACCAAGAACGCCGAGAGCGGCACCACCGTCCAGGGCGCCTCGACGCTGACCCAGCAGTACGTGAAGAACGTCAACGTCGAGAAGGCCGGCGACGACCAGGCCGCCGTCCTGGAAGCCCAGCGCAAGACCCTCGGCCGCAAGATCCAGGAACTCAAGTACGCCATCAAGCTGGAGGAGGACCTGACCAAGGACCAGATCCTCACCAACTACCTGAACATCACCTTCTACGGCCACCAGGCGTACGGCATCCAGGCGGCCTCGCAGCGGTACTTCAGCAAGGACGCCAAGGACCTCACCGTCCCCGAGGCCGCGATGCTCGCGGGTCTGGTGCAGAACCCGTCCCAGTACGACCCCAAGCTGCACCCCGTCGCCGCCCAGAAGCGCCGCGACACCGTCATCGACAAGATGGTGGAGAACAAGCACCTCACCGCCGCGCAGGCCCGGGACGCCAAGGCGACCCCGCTGGGGCTGAAGTACAAGGACCCGCAGAACGGTTGCATCACCGCCAACGCCGGGATGGGCTTCTTCTGCGACTACGTCCGGCACGTGGTCAAGCAGGACCCGGTGTTCGGCAAGAGCGCCGCCGAGCGCAAGAAGCTGTGGGACCAGGGCGGCCTGAACATCTACACCACCCTCGACCCCGACAAGCAGGCCGCCGCCCAGAACGCCGTCACCAAGAAGGTCTACGTGACGGACCCGGTCTCGGCGGCGATCACCATGGTCGAACCGGGCAGCGGCAAGATCCTGGCGATGGCCCAGACCCGCCCCTACGGCCTGGACCCGGACAAGAACCAGACCGTCGTCAACTACAACGCGGACGCGGGGATGGGCGGCGGCAACGGCTTCCAGCCGGGCTCCAACTTCAAGCCGATCGTCGCCGCCGCGGCGCTGGAGGCCGGCCTGCCGGCCACCCAGATCTACCCGGCGCCGAACCGGATGGACTGGCCGACGATGAAGACCTGCGACGGCACCTGGAAGAACCTGGAGAAGGGCAAGAAGGGCGGCTCGATCCCCAACGAGTCCGAGAAGGAGTCCGGCCCGTACGACCTGAAGCAGGCGATGGCGCTCTCGGTCAACACCTACTTCGTCCAGATGGAGCAGGAGATCGGCCTCTGCGCGGTCAAGCAGATGGCCAACAAGCTGGGCGTGGCGACCAAGGCCAGCGGCGATCCGCTCCAGGAACTGCCCGCGCTGGGGCTCGGCACCCAGGAGGTGAGCCCGCTGGTGATGGCCAACGTCTACGCGACCTTCGCCGCCGAGGGCACCTACTGCGCGCCGCTCGCGATCAACCGGATCACCACGGTGGACGGCAAGGACGTCCCGGTCGTCCCCGCCAAGTGCGAGCGGGTGATGTCCGAGGACACCGCCGACGTCATCAACACCGTGCTGCTCGGGGTGACGGAGAAGGGCACCGCGCGCGAGCTCGGGCTGGACGGCGACCGGCAGATCGCGGGCAAGACCGGGACCACCGACGAGAAGAAGTCGGCCTGGTTCAGCGGCTACACCGCCAACCTGGCGGCCTCGGTCTGGCTCGGCGGCCCGGCCAAGGGCGTGCCGATGAAGAACATCCGGATCGGGGGCAAGTACTACCAGGAGATCTTCGGTGCCACCGGCCCGGGCCCGATCTGGCAGCTGGCGATGAACCAGGCGCTGAAGGGCATGCCGCGGGACACCTTCGACACCGTGTACATCCCGGACCCGCCCAAGCGTGATCCGAACCCGAGCGGGAGCCCGAGCGGCTCCGGCACGGCCTCGCCGGGCACCGCCCCGACCGGTGCGGGCGCGCCCGGCGGCCGGACGGCGGATCCGGGGCGGCCGCGCTCGACCCAGCCGACCCAGCCCGCCGACCAGCAGACCGAGCAGACCGGCCGGGGCGACGGCGACCGGCCGGACGGCTCGCAGAACGACGGCTGACCGGACCGGCCGACGGCGGTGCCCCGGACCGCCCTACGGTCCGGGGCACCGCCGGGTTCGGGGGGCGGGCGGTCAGTGGACGCCGTTCGCGGCCCAGAAGTCCTGCCGGGCCAGCACGCTGGTGTCGGTCTGGTCGGTGAAGAAGCCGTCCACGCCCAGCTCGTAGAGGTGGCGCGCCCACCCGATGGCGTCGCCGTAGGCGTTCGGGTCGGTGCCGCGGCGGTAGTCCAGTGGGAGGAAGGCGTTCTCGTTGCGGACGGTGTACGGGTGCAGCAGCAGGTTGGCCGCGTGCGCGTCGCGGACCAGCGTGGTCGGCGGCAGGAGCTTGCCGCTCTCGTCCACCGGTGCGATCAGCTGGGTGGTCGGGCCGATGCCGTGGGCGAAGCCGGCCATCCAGCGCAGCCCCGCCGGGGTCACCAGGTCGGCCACCGTGCGCCGGTCCCCGGACAGCACGAAGTCGTACGGCTGGGTGGTCGCGCCGCCCAGCAGCTGGATCCGCGGGTTGTCGACCAGCTTGGCCAGCCGCTGCAGGCTGCTCGGCTCGAAGGACTGCAGGATCGCCCGCCCGCGCCGGCCGGCCAGGCCCGCGCGGCGCAGCTCGTCGGCGAGCCGCTCCTCCAGGGGCAGACCGATCGAGCGGAAGTAGCTCGGGTGCTTGGTCTCCGGGTAGAGCCAGACCTCGCGGCCGAGCTCGCGGCCGCGCTTCCTGGCGAAGTCGGCCAGCTCGCGGAAGGTGAGCACCGGCCACCGCCCGTCGTACAGGGTGTTGCGCTGGCGCTGCTGCGGGAGGCGCTCCTTGGCGCGCAGGGTGCGCAGCTCGGCGAGCGTGAAGTCCTCGGTGAACCAGCCGGTCTGCGGCAGGCCGTCGATGGTCTTGGTGGTCTTGCGGCCCGCGAACTCGGGGTGGTCGGCGACGTCCGTCGTCTCCACGATGTTGTTCTCGTGCCGGATCACCAGGTGGCCGTCCTTGGTGGGGACGAGGTCCGGCTCGATGACGTCCGCACCGAGCTCCAGGGCGAGCTCGTAGGAGCCGAGGGTCTCCTCGGGGCGGTAGCCGGGCGCGCCGCGGTGGCCGATGACCAGCGGGTGCGGCAGCCGGTCCAGGCCGGTACCGGTGCGGACCGGGGAGCGGGTGCCGGCCGCCGCCTCGGCGTCCGCGCGCCCCTCGGCGGCGTCCGGCTGCTCGTCGGCCGGGGCCGCGAACGCCTCGCCCGCGGTCGCCGCGAACGCGGCCGCACCGAGGCCGGCGGCGCCGGTCGCACGCAGGAACCGGCGGCGCGAGGAGGCCGTGCCGGGTGCGGAGGAATCTGTCGAGCTGCTGCCGTCGAGCGGACGGTTCGTCATGGAGGCTCCTGGCTCGCGCTGGGGGCGGGGCGCTGATGGTCGTCGCCCGCAGACTAGGAGCAGCGGCGCCCGGCCGGGTGGCGTTCGGGCGAACTGCGGGCGAAGATCCGCCGTGCTCCCGTCAGGAACGCACCCGGGGCGCACCCGGTGCGGGCCGGGTGCGCCTCGGACGGAGCGGGGGCCGGGTCAGCCGTTGACCTGGCAGAGGGCGTAGGACTTCTCCGCGTGCAGCATCGACTCCAGTTCCTGGTAGCCCTGGGTGCGGTAGCTGTAGTACGCGACGGTGTACTCGACGTCACACCGGTTGGCGGCGGACAGCTGGCTGTCGGGCTGGTCGGCCACCGTCAGCGGACCGTGGGCCGAGAGGTCGACGCCGGCGGCCTGGGCGGCCCCGGCCCCGCCGGCCAGAACGGCGGCGACGGCGAGCGCGGCGACTGCGAGCGGGCGGGACAGGCGGTTCATCAACTGAGTGTCCTTCCAGAGGAGTCGGTGTGCCCCCGATTCTGCTCCGGAGGGTGATCACGGTCCTATCCCAGAACGGTGGGGGGAGCGCCCGGCTCCCCCCACCTCTCGCCCCTCAGTCCTTGTTCAGAGCTCGGCGAGCAGCTTCCGGCCGTCCGGCCAGTCACCGAGCCCGGAGTCGGCGTTGAGATGTCCGTGGGCGCCGGACTCCACGTACCGGGCGCCCCACGCCTCGGCGAAGGCGCGGGCACGCTCCGGCGTGACCCAGGGGTCGTCGGTGCTGGAGACCACCAGCGAGGGGAAGGGCAGGCGCTCCAGGGTCACCGGGCGGAATCCCGCGAGCGCCGGGACGTCGGCGTTGTCGATGTCGGCGGGTGCGACCAGCAACGCACCCCGGACGGCGGCGGTCCGTCCGGCGGCGGCCGAGGCCGCCCAGCGGGCCACCGCGACGCACCCGAGGCTGTGTGCCACCAGGACCACCGGCCCGTCGGCCGCCGCGGTGGCGATCGCGGCATCGAGGGCGGCCACCCAGGCGTCCGGCTCCGGGAAGTCCCAGTCCTCCTGCTGGACGCGCCGGAAGGCCGCCGGGTCGGCCTCCTCCCACCGGGTCTGCCAGTGGGCGGGCCCGGAACTCTGGTAGCCGGGCAGGACGAGGTAGCTGGTGCGGTCCGACATCGTGCGGACTCCCTTCGGGGGCTGACCTGGGCACCAGGGAGTCTAGGGGCCGCCCGGGAAGGGGCGCGTAGGCCCTGGCGACGGCGCACACGGCTCGCCCAAGGCGCGTGCCACGCATCACGCGCCGGGTGTGGGAGCGGTGTGCCCCGTTGCGTCGGCGCGGCCGGGTGCGGGACGTTGTTCCCGGCCCGCCCCGGCCGCCACCGGCGCGGGCCCGCACCATGTCTGACGACCAATCACATGGAGGGATGTCGGCGATGACATCGAAGGTCCTGCTCGTCACCGGTGATGCCGCGGAGTCGCTGGAGGTGTTCTACCCCTACCAGCGGCTGCTGGAAGAGGGCTACGAGGTCGACATCGCGGCGCCGACGAAGAAGCGGCTCCAGTTCGTGGTCCACGACTTCGTCGACGGCTACGACACCTACACCGAGAAGCCCGGCTACACCTGGCCCGCCGACCTCGCCGTCGCGGACGTGGACCCGGCCGAGTACGTCGCCCTGGTCATCCCCGGCGGCCGTGCCCCCGAGTACCTGCGGAACAACGCCGACGTGCAGCGGATCGTCCGGCACTTCTTCGACGCCGACAAGCCGGTGGCGCAGATCTGCCACGGCCCGCTGATCACCGCGGCCGCCGGCGTGCTCTCCGGCCGCCGCAGCGCCGCCTACCCGGCCCTGGAGCCCGACGTGGCCGCCGCGGGCGCCGAGTACGTCGACGGCGAGGCGGTCGTCGACGGCGTGCTCGTCTCGGCCCGCGCCTGGCCCGACCACCCCGCCTGGATCCGCGCCTTCATCGAGGTCCTCCGGGTCAAGGCCCCGCTGGCCTGACCCTGAGGGACCCGGGGGCACCCCTCCGCCCTGGGGCGGAGGGGTGCCCCTCAGTCCGTCAGGGTCCTGTTCCGCCTGTGGGTGGAGCGACACGCCGACGGAAGATCGGACCAGCGGTGGAGAGGCTCGGGACCTGGGTCGGACGTGTACGTCTCCCGCCGCTGTCAGAGTGTCAGTCGACAGGACCGGGGCGGATGTTGTGGAGAGTCCGCCCGTTCGGACACCGGAGGGCGGCGGCATGACGGGAACGACGAGGGATCGGGCGGGCCGGGCGGAGTGGACGGGCCCGGAAGGCGGGCGGGACCGGGGGCGGCGACGGCGGGGGCTGGCCGTACGGGCGGTGGCGGTCGCGCTGGCCGGCGCCGGCCTGGTGGGTGCCCTCGCTCCCGTCGCGGGTGCCCAGGGCGCGGCGCCCGAATCCGGCCGGCCGGTGGCCGACGGCGGCGCCGAGCGGGTCGACCGGGCGGCGCTGGACGCGGCCGTGCGCGGGCCGGTGGCCCAGGGCGGCGCCTCCGCCGCGCTGGGGCTGGTCGCCGAGCGCGGGCGCACGGTCTGGAAGGGCGCGGCCGGGACGGCCGACTTCGCCACCGGTGCCCCGGCCACCGCCGACGGCCGGTTCCGGATCGGCAGCGTCACCAAGACCTTCGTGGCGACGGTGGTCCTGCAGCTCGTGGCGGAGCACCGGGTCGGCCTGGACGACCCGGTGGAGAGCCGCCTGCCCGGCGTGGTGCCGAACGGCGGGCAGATCACCGTCCGCCAACTGCTGAACCACACCAGCGGCCTGTTCAACTACACCGAGGACCCGTCCTTCTCGTTCGACGAGGACCCCGCCGCCCTGCAGCAGTGGCTCGACGTCGGCCGCTGGCGCCCGTACGCGCCGGGGGAGCTCGTCGGCCTCGCCGCCCAGCACCCCCCGTACTTCGCCCCCGGGCAGGGCTGGCACTACTCCAACACCAACTACGTGGTGATCGGGATGCTGATCGAGCGCCTCACCGGCCGCGGCTGGGCCGACGAGGTCCAGCGCCGGATCATCCGCCCGCTCGGCCTGACCGGTACCTCGATGCCGCTCAACTCGCCCTTCGTCCCCGGCCCGCACGCCCACGGCTACTACAAGCTCGCCTCCGGACCGGCGGACGTCACCCTGCTCGACCCGAGCATGGCCGGTGCGTCGGGGGCCGGGATCTCCACCACCACCGACCTCGCCCGGTTCGTCTCCGCCCTGCTCGGCGGGCGGCTGCTCGCCCCGGCCCAACTCGCCGAGATGAAGCGGACCACCCCGCAGAGCGGTCCCGCCGAGTACGGCCTCGGCCTCCAGCGGGCGTCGACGGCCTGCGGCGAGTACTGGGGCCACAGCGGCGGAATCCCGGGGTACACCACCCTGATGTACGGGGCCTCGGACGGCCGGCGACAGTTCACGGCCTCCGTCAACCCGTACGACCTCTCCGACCTCCCGGCGGCCAACGCCACCGTCGAAGCCCTGGTCGTCACCGGCCTCTGCGACACCCACCCGGCCACCCCGGCCACCCCGCCCACGGCGGCCGGCACCCTCGCGGCCACCGGCGTGGTCCGGTGACCTCCCCGGCGTGATCACCGGGGTGCTGGGGGCGGTCCACGACCGGGGTGCCATCATGACCGGCACATGACGGTCGATTGTCGCCAGGAGGACGAGACATGGCAGAGCCGCTGATCGCCGCAGTCGGGGGCCGGGTGCCCGACATCGACCCGACCGCTTTCGTCGCACCCAACGCGGTGGTGGTCGGGTCGGTCACGGTCGGCGCCGGGGCGAGCGTCTGGTACGGCGCGGTGATCCGCGGCGACGCCGAGGCGATCACGGTCGGCGCGGGCAGCAACATCCAGGACAACTGCACGCTGCACGCGGACCTGGGCTTCCCGCTGGTGATCGGCGAGCGGATCTCGGTCGGCCACAACGCCGTCCTGCACGGCTGCGTGATCGAGGACGACGTGCTGGTCGGGATGAACTCCACGGTGCTGAACGGCGCCCGGATCGGGGCCGGTTCGCTGGTCGCGGCCGGGGCCGTGGTCCCGCAGGGCATGCAGGTGCCGGCGGGCTCCCTGGTCGCCGGGGTGCCGGCCAGGATCCGGCGCGAGCTGACCGAGGAGGAGCGGGCGGGCGTCACCTTCAACGGCGAGGGCTACCGCCTCCTGGCCGACGCCCACCGGAAGATCGAGCCGGTGGAGCGTCGGACGGCCTAGGCGGTCGAACGGGGCGAGGCCCTCGGGCGGGGGCGCCTCCGCCCGGCCGGTCAGGTGCGGGCGCCTGCCTCGGCGGTGGACAGGGGGTGGCCGGGGGCCGGGGCCGGTACCGGGGCGGCCGTCCCGGGGCGGCGGCGGTCGGCGGCCCAGGCGATCACCGCGATCACCGCACCCGAGGCGGCGAGGCCCGAGCCGACCAGGGTCGGAGACGTCCAGCCGAGCCCGGCGTCCAGGGCCAGGCCGCCGAAGTACGCGCCCTGGGCGTTGGCCAGGTTGAACGCGCCCTGCACGGTCGCCGAGGCGAGGGTCGGGGCGTTGCGGGCCTTCTGCAGCACCAGGGTCTGCACGGCCGGGACGATCGCGAAGCCGAAGAGCCCGACCAGCACCACCGTCAGGGCGGCCGACCACTCGGTGCGGGCGGTCACCCCGAAGAGCGCCAGGGTGGCGGCGAGCAGCAGGAAGGCGGCGCAGACGGTCGGCCGCAGCGCGCGGTCGGCGGCGATGCCGCCCAGCACGTTGCCGATCGTCATGCCCACCCCGAACAGCGCCAGCACCAGCGTCACCGATCCGGTGGCGTAGCCGGAGACCTCGGTGAGCAGCGGGGTGATGTAGCTGTAGCAGGCGAAGAAACCCCCGCAGCCGAACACCACCGTGCCGAGGGCCAGCCAGAGCTGTCCGCTGCGGAACGCCCCGAGCTCGTGCCGGAGGCCGGACTGCGCGGGCGTGGGCAGCTGGGGCACCAGCCGCGCGATGGCGACGGTGCCGAGCGCGCCGATCGCGACCACCACCAGCATGGTGGCCCGCCAGCCGAGGTGCTGCCCGAGCAGGGTCGCGGCCGGGACCCCGACGATGTTGGCGACGGTCAGGCCCGAGAACATCACGGCGACCGCCCGGGCCCGCCGGTGCGGGGCGACCAGCTCGGCGGCCGCGACCGCCCCGGCGCCGAAGAACGCCCCGTGCGGCAGCCCGGTGATCAACCGGGCCGCCGCCAGCGACCAGAAGTCGGGCGCGATCGCGCAGAGCAGGTTGCCGGTCGCGAAGAGGCCGGCCAGCGCGACCAGCACGGGCTTGCGAGGCCGTCCGGCGGCCAGCGCGGTGAGCAGCGGTGCGCCGATCACCACGCCGACGGCGTAGGCGGAGATCAGCCACCCCGCCTGGGGGATGGAGACGTGGAGGTTCTCGGCGACCTGGGGCAGCAACCCCATGGCGGCGAATTCGGTGGTGCCGATGGCGAACGCGGTGACGGCCAGGGCGACCAGCGCGAGTGGCAAGGGGGACTCCGGGGTGACGCCCGGGCGGGAGCCGGGCAGGGGGTCCGGCACGGTCGTCGGGCCGGTGCAGACAGGTGACCGGGCGGGGCGACCCGGTGGGGGAGCGGGGTGGGGGAGCGGGGCGGCGCGGGGATGACGGGCAATTCGTCTGGGCGAAATCCTAATCCGATCGGATGACCCCTCCGGGTGCCGCCCATGGCCGGCCGGTGACACATGGGGGTCGCCAGCGGCGCCCCCGCGCGCGAGACTGGGGTCATGTGCCGCAGTATCAAGACGTTGAGACCCCCCGTGACGCCGGACGCCTCCGATGAGGACTTCCACGCGGCCGCCCTCCAGTACGTGCGGAAGGTGTCGGGGTTCCGCGCCCCGGCGGCGCACAACCAGGAGGCCTTCGACCGCGCCGTGGAGGCCGTCGCCGAGGCCACCGCCCGATTGCTCGACGAGTTGGAGGTCCGCGGTGCTCCCGCCCGGACCACGGGGGCCGCCGCCTGATCCGACGGCGGGAAGCCGCCGGCCGGCCCGGCGCAGACCTGTAGGGGCAGCATGGGCACCAGGGACAGCTGGGACCAGGTGGACCGAGGAGGTCGGCGATGAACCCCGCGAACCGTTACGTACTGACCTTCCCGGGCACGCCCGGCACCCAGGCCCCGCAGGACGTCGTCGTGGTCTCCCGCACCAGTACCACCGGTCCCGGCGGCCACCCCGTCTACGAGGACGCCACCGGCATCGTCCGGGCCGAGATCAGCGACTCGGGCGAGGTCCGGATGCTCGCCAGCGGGGGGCACCAGTCCCCGCACTTCCCGGTGCACGCCGAACCTCTGCCGTAGCGGGCAGACCTCCGCCGCCGGCGCGGCCCACCGGACCGCGCCGGCGGCGGGCCGGGTCACGCCCGGCCGGTTGTTCCCTCGCGGCCTCGGGCAGAATCGGCTCATGACTACAGCGAGTTGGCAGGGCACGGTCGTCGCCGAGAGCGACGACACCACCGTGGTCGAGGGCAACCACTACTTCCCGGCCGAATCCGTGCGCGCGGAGTACCTGCGCCCGTCCGACACCACCACCGTCTGCGGCTGGAAGGGCACCGCCGAGTACTACACGCTGGACGTCGGCGGGCAGCTCAACCCCGACGCGGCCTGGTACTACCGCGACCCGCTGCCGGAGGCCGAGCACGTCCGCGGCCGGGTGGCCTTCTGGCGCGGGGTGGAGATCACCGAATAGCGCGTACCTCCGCGGTCCACCGGGTAACCGCAGAGCATGGCAATCTTCAGGAGACCGGGACGCTCCCGGCAGCCGGAGCCCGCCCCCGAACAGGTCGCCGAGGAACTGGCGGACCTCGTCGAACAACTGGAACGGCCCGCCCCCGGCGTCGAGGGCGGGCCCGCCGGGCAGCTCGCCGAGTATCGCGCGGAGCGCGACAAGCGCCGGGCCACGGCCCTGCTCGGGTCCGTCTCCCGGCGGCTCGGCAGCGGCGGCCTGGCCGCCGCGAAGGGTGCCGCCTACGGCGGCCGGGCCCTCGCCGACCAGCTGATGCAGGCCGCGCCGCGCATCCCGGTCCGGAGCCTGAGCACCCTGCGCGCCCAGCACCCGGACGCGGCCGACCCCGAGCGGCTGGCCGACCTGCTGGTCAGCGGCGCCAGCCGGGCCTCCGGCGCGCTCGGCGCGGGGGTCGGGGCCGCGGCGATGCTGCCCGTGCCGCCGGCGATGGCGCTGGAGATCGCCGCCGAGACGCTCGCCGTCGCGGCCGTCGAGATCAAGCTGATCGCCGAACTGCACGAGGTGTACGGCCTCGCGGCCCGGGGCACGGCCACCCAGCGGGCCTCCGCCTACGTGGCGGCCTGGGCCAACCGCCGGGGCATCGACGCGACGCTGCTGGTGAAGCCGGCCGGGTTCGCCGCGATGGCGCTCGGCTCCGAGGTCCGTCAGCAGGTCCGCAAGCGGCTCACCCGCAGTACGCTGCGCCGCCTGCCCTCGCTGATCCCGCTGCTGGTGGGGGCGGGCATCGGCGCCACCGTCAACCGGCGTGACACCCGCAAGCTCGCCAAGGAGGTCCGGGAGGACCTCAGGCACCGGCGCAGCACGGCGGACCGCGCGTACTGGGCCGCCGCGGCCCCGCCGCTGAAGGGCGAGCGGGGCGAGTCGCGGCCCTGAGCGACTCCCGTCGGGGAACGCCACACGGGGGTGACCCCGCTCCCGGGCACCCGGGAGCGGGGTCACCCCCGTGTGCGCCTCAGACGCCGGGCGCCTGCGGGGCGGAGGCCCCGCGCCCGGTCTTCACGGTGTTGACCATCGCCTGGTGGATCGCCCGCGCCGTGATCTCGTCCGTCGCCGGCACGGGGCTGCCGGCCACGGTGTACCAGTCCAGCGCCCCGGTGTACTGCACGGTCAGCCGGGCCTCGCCGTCCACCCACGTGGTGTGCACGGTGAGGTCGCCGGAGATCGGGCCGACCTCGGCGGTGGTGACTCCGCCCGGTCCGCTGATGATCGACTGAGTGGTCCAGGTGGCCCAGGACGCCCGCGGGTCCCCGGGCCTCCCGGTCGGCCGTCCGCCCTGCGCCGCTGATGCGCTCTGCTGCTGCTCGCTCATGCGCCCATCCTTCCCCGCCGGGCCGCCGCCGAGCGGGCAGCGACACCCGCGGTCGCGGAGGCCGCCCGTCCGGCGGGCGGCCTCGTGGAGATCCTTCGTCCTGGAAGGTCAGCTGTACGCCTCGGGCTCCTCCAGAGGTGCGCCCTCCGCCTGCGAGGTGTCCTGCGCGTGCTGGTTCTGCATCGAGGTGATGCCCTCCTCGGGGTCGGCCGCGCGGATGTCCTCCTCCCGATCGACGCTCACCTCGGACCGTGCGCTCATATCGGTCATCGCGGGCTCCGTCTCCTCGGCCGGCCGGGGTCGCCCGAGAGCACCACAGCCTGCCGTGGTGCGGGCCGGCCGCCGGGCCGGGCTCCTGTTCGCCCCTCCAGCCTGCCTCGGTGCCCGCGCCGCGGCCAACCGAGCCCGGGAGCCCGTGCGCCGGGGCCGACCGGGCTCCGCGGTCGCGGCCGACCGGATCGGCCGGACCGGACGGGTGCCTGCGTCACCCCTTCTGCCCGGCCGCGCCCGCGTCATGCCCCTTCCGGGGCGTGGATCCGCTCCGGTGGCGGGTCTCACCAGGCGATCGGCAGCGCCTTCAGGCCGTAGATGAACGCGTCTGAACGGAAGGTGAGCTCGCTCTCCGGCACGGCGAGCCGCAGCCCGGGCAGCCGGTGGAAGAGCGTGGCGAGGGCGATCTGGAGCTCCGCCCGGGCCAGCGGCTGGCCCAGGCACTGGTGCACGCCGAAGCCGAACGCGAGGTGGCGCCGGGCGTCCCGGTCCACGTCCAGCTCGTCGGCGGGGAGGTGGCCGGGGGCGCCGAAGAGCTCCTCGTCCCGGTTGGCGGTGGAGAGCATCGCGACCACCCCGTCGCCGGCCCGGATCCGGACGCCGCCCAGCTCGACGTCCTCCAGCGCCAGTCGGGGCAGCCCCATGTGGATGATGGTGAGGTGGCGCAGCAGCTCCTCGACCGCGCCGGGGACGGCCGCCGGGTCGGTCAGCCGCGCGGCCTGCCCGGGGTGGCGCAGCAGCAGGAGGGTGGAGAGCCCGATCATGTTGGCGGTGGTCTCGTGGCCGGCGACCAGCAGCAGCATGCCGGTGGCGGCGATCTCGCGGAGGCTGAGGTCGTCGCGGGCGGCGAGCCGGCTGAGGATGTCGTCGCCGGGGCGGCGCCGCTTCTGCGCGGCGAGGCCGCCGAGGTAGTCGAGCAGCTCGGTCTGGGCCCGGCGCACCTCGGCCTCCTCCACCGTGGTGCTGACCAGGACGCGGCTGAGCTCCTGGAACATCTGCCGGTCCTCGTACGGGACGCCCAGCAGCAGGCAGATCACCAGGGAGGGCACCGGCAGCGCGAAGTCGCCGACCAGGTCGGCGGGGGCACCGGACGCGGTCATGCTGTCGAGGGCCTCGTCGACGATCTGCTGGACCTCGGGGCGCATCGCCTCGACCCGCTTGACCAGGAAGTCCCCGGTGACCATGCGGCGCAGCCGGGAGTGCTCGGGGTCGTCGAGGCGGAGGAAGTTGGGGTTGGCGGCGAGGATCGCCCGCCGGCCGGGGGTGAAGGACGGGAACTCCGGACGGCGGACGTCCGCACTGAAACGGCGGTCGGAGAGCAGCGAGCGGACCTCGTGGTAGCCGGTCACCAGCCAGCAGGAGGAGCCGTCCAGCAGCGCGGCGCGGGTGACGGTGCCCGCGCGGGCGGCCTCGGTGTAGACGGGGGGCGGGCTGAACGGGCAGACGCCGTCGTGCGGGGCGGGCAGCAGCGGGGCGGGGGCGGGGGCGGTGGGCGTGCTCGTCAAGGTGGGGTCTCCTCGCGTGGCGGAGCGATGGGCGGCAGGGGCGGGCGGCAGCGGACGGGCGGCGGGCCCCGGGGGGTGGACGCGCGGCCCCGTCCGGCGGCCGGGAACCGGATGCCGGGTGACGTGGGGAAGGCCGCCGTGGGCGGCGGCCGGTGGGGGCGCCGGACCGCTCGGGCCCGGCGGGTGGTCAAGGAGGGCGACGGACGCTCAAGCGAGGACGGACGCTCAAGGAGGACGGCGGGCGGCCCGGGGCGGGCGGGAGCACCGGCCCGGCGGCGGGCCCTAACCGGCCGCGGGGCCCGTCTGCTCCCGGTCTCTCTCCGGAGCCTCCTCGGCGACGGTGATCGCGCCGCCCGGGCAGAGCTCGGAGGCCAGCCGCACGTCGGCGAACCGCGCCGGCGGCAGAACGGTCAGACGGAGCCTCACCAGGCCGTCGTGGTCGTCCTGTTCGAAGACCTCCGGCGCCGTGACGACGCACTGGCCGGAGCTGCAGCAGCGGTCCTGGTCGATGCTCACCTGCATGTACGGACACCTCTCAGTGGTGTGGCACCGGATCGCCCGGGCCGGCCGCCCCCCGCCGTCCACGCCAACGTAGCCGTCGCTCTGTCGCACACGAAGGGTGCGTCGCCATACTCGTGCAGAATGGCCGATTCCACGCTCAACCCGAACAAAGCTCTGGCAAAGGCGGTTTGACCGACCGTCATCACTCTTCCGAGGCGGGTCCGGCCTCGCTGAGCCCCTCCGCCGCGGCGATCTCCCGGACGGTGGCCACGGTGTCGGCCTCGTCCGCGCTCTTGTCGGGCCGGTAGCGCAGCACCCGGGCGAACCGCAGGGCCAGCCCGGCGGGATAGCGGGGGCTGCGCTGGACGCCGTCGAAGGCGATCTCCACGACGAGTTCCGGCCGTACCCGCACGGTGTACGAGTCCCGTTCGACCTCCCGGGCGAGGAGTTCGGTGGTCTGGCGGGCGAGCGTCTCGTCGGTCAGGCCCTTGAAGGTCTTGCCGAGCATCACCCAGGGCCCGAGGCCGGGCTCGCCGGCGGCCCGGGCACCGAGGTGCAGGTTGCTGAGGAAGCCGCGCCGCCGGCCGCTGCCCCACTCGGCGGCGAGCACCACGAGGTCCAGGGTGTGCCGGGGCTTGACCTTGATCCACCCGGCTCCGCGCCGGCCGGCCGCGTAGCCGGCCGCGGGGTCCTTGGCCAGCACGCCCTCGTGGCCCAGCGCCAGCGTGTCCCGGAAGAAGGCCAGGGCGGCCTCGCGGTCCGCCGTCCCGGTGCGCGCCACCCGCAGGGCGGCCGGCACCGACTCGTCGAGGGCCGCCCAGCGGTCCAGCCCCGGCCGGTCCACGAAGTCCACGCCGTCGCGGTGCAGCAGGTCGAAGAAGTAGGCGTTGAGCGGCACTTCGGCGCGCAGCCGGTCCGGGTCCTGCCGGGAGGCGGTCCGCGCGGCGGTCTCCTGGAACGGCCGGGGGCGGCCGTCGGGGCCGAGCGCGATCGCCTCGCCGTCCAGCACCGCCGAGCGGACCGGCAGGGCGAGGGCCGCCTCGACCACCTCGGGCACCCGGGCGGTGATGTCGTCCAGGCTCCGGGTGAACACCGCGACGTCCCGGCCGTCCCGGTGCACCTGGATCCGGATGCCGTCCAGCTTCCACTCCAGCGTGGCCGGGCCGATCCGGTCGAGCGCGGCGGCGACGTCCGGTGCCGAGGCGGCCAGCATCGGCCGGACCGGGCGGCCGACCTCCAGCCGGAACGCCTCCAGGGCGGGCACGCCGCCGGTCAGCGCGGCCTCGGCGACCGCGCGGGCCGAACCCCGGAACATCAGCGCCCGCCGCACCGCCGCCGCCGGGACGCCGGCGGCCTGGGCGACGGCGTCGGCCACCACCGCGTCCAGCGCGCCCTGGCGCAGCTCGCCCACCAGCACCGCCCGCAGGAACGCCTGCTCGACCTCGGTGGCCCGCCCGAACAGCTCGGCCAGCAGCCGCTGCCGCTCGGCCCTGGCGCCCGGGCCGTGCACCGCGGCGATGGTCTCCAGGGCCTGCTCGGTCTCCCGGACGCCCCAGGACGGCTCGGCGACGGCGGGCGGCAGGTCGCGCAGGGCCGCCGGTCCGATGCCGGTGCGCAACCGGTGGGCCTCTCCGGAGAGCAGGGCCACCGCCGCCGGGGCCTCGGCCGGGCCGAGTTCGCGCAGGCAGTCCGCCAGCAGCGTGGTCTTGGCCCGGCGGCCGGGCTCGCCCGCCACGGCGCGGGAGGTCAGGGCCAGGTGCCGGAGCAGCATGGGGGCTCCTCGATGGGGGCTCGGCGCCGGTCGGACCCGAGGACCGGCCGGACCCGAGTGCCGGCCGGACCCGAGCGCGGGCCGGACGCGGTATCGGGGCCGACCGACCGGGACGCGGGAGGCACGGATCGGACCGGCGAACGGATCGGGCGGGGAGGCTCCAGCATCCGCGACGCGGCCCGTTCCGGATCGCAGGACACGCCCCGGGCGCGGCCGGAGGGATTGCGCCACCGCGTGGTGCACCGGCCGGGGCTCTTGGCCGTACCGTCCAGTGAAACGGGATCCGACGGCCCGTCATGCCGCGGACGTCCGGGCCGGCGCTGCGGTGGAGGCGCCGCTCGCCCGGCTCAGGGCGGTCGCCGCCGGGCGCGGCCGGCACGCCGTCCCGTGGAGCACCGCCGACGACGGCCACCGGGCCCGCGGCACGGACGGCCAGGTGCCCACTCGGACCATGTTCGTGACCTACGCCATGGCGCCGGACGCCGCCGGCTGACAGGCTCCGGAAGCCTCGGTCCCCCGGTCCGACCGGCCACCGGCCGGAGCATCGGAAATTCGTTCGTACTTTCTGTTATCGGCGCGCCGCCGGGGGGTCTCCCAGGTGTCGGCACCCGTACCGGCCGGCCCGAACAGGAAGTGTGCCCAGGTGAACAGCGAAGACAGGACGACGATCCTCCCCGCCGTCGGGGGCCCGGACGCCTCCGACGGCGGCCGCGCGGCACGGCGCGCGGCCGACCGCCACCGGGGGCGCGGCCGTCGGGGCCGCCGCCGTCGCAGCGTCGGCCCGGTGGTGGCGGTGGTCGCCGCGGTGGCGGGTACCGGGGTGATCGCCGCGCTGGCCGGCGCCGGGTACGGCTACTACCACGGGTCCGCCGACCGGGACGGGCAGTGGACGGTGGCCCTGGACCCGCAGATCGCGGCGGAGGCCGGGGACCACAACGGGATCCAGATCCCCGGGTCCGGTGTCATCGACCCGGCGCTGAAGCCCTCGCCCACCGACAGCCCGTCCGCCGCCGACCCGGCCCACGCCGCCACCGCGACCCCGGCGCCGTCCGACTCGGCCGCCGCGGGCCAGAGCCCCTCGGCCGGTGCCGCCGCGACGACCGCGTCCGCCCCGGCCACGGCCTCGGCGACCGCCAAGCCGACCTCCACCGCGAGCGCCGGCACCGCCCCGAAGGCCTCGACGAGCGCGGCCGCGACGCCGCCCCGGACCACCGCGGCCCCCGCGAGCGGCGCCCCCGCGGGTGGCACCGCAGCCCAGTACGCCCAGCAGGTCGTGGACCTGGTCAACGCCCAGCGCGCCCAGAACGGTTGCGGACCGCTCACCGCCGACTCCCGGCTGGCCACCGCCGCCCAGGGCCACAGCGAGGACATGGCGGCCCGCAACTACTTCGACCACGCCAGCCCCGAGGGTCGGCACGCGGACTACCGGATCGAGGCGACCGGCTACCGCTGGAGCAGTTGGGGCGAGAACATCGCCCGCGGTCAGAAGGACCCGGCCGCCGTGATGGACGCCTGGATGAACAGCCCCGGCCACCGCGCCAACATCCTGAACTGCTCCTTCAAGCAGATCGGCGTCGGTGTGAAGACCGGCTCCGGCGGCCCCTGGTGGACCCAGGTCTTCGCCTCCCCGTCCTGATCTCCGCGCCCCCGCCCGAACCCCCGTTTCCGAATCCGCGCGAATTGTTGTTATCTGAGCACTTCCCCGAGGTCTCCCAGGAGGCAACGGCGGACGGATGACGGCAAGACGGAGTGCGTACCCATGAACGTTGACGTGCAGAGCAGGACCGGGACGACCCTGGTGCTGGCGGCCCAGTCCGGCGACCGGCAGGCCCAGGAGGCGCTGGTCGCCGCCTGGTTGCCGCTGGTCTACAACGTCGCCGGCCGTGCGTTGAACGGCCACGCCGACGTCGACGACGTGGCCCAGGAGACCATGATCCGGGCGCTGGACGGCCTGGACGGGCTGCGCGACCCCGAGTCCTTCCGCTCCTGGCTGGTCGCGATCACCATGAACCAGGTCCGCCGGCGCTTCACCGGCCAGCAGCAGAGCACCGTCGGCGGCCTCGACGAGGCCTGGGAGCTCGCCGACCCGCGGGCCGACTTCACCGACCTCACCATCCTGCGGCTGGGGCTGTCCGGCCAGCGCCGCGAGGTCGCCGAGGCCACCCGCTGGCTGGACCCGGACGACCGGGAGCTGCTCGCGCTCTGGTGGCTGGAGGCCTGCGGCGAACTCAGCCGGGCCGAACTCGCCGAGGCGCTCGACCTGACGCCGCAGCACACCGCGGTCCGGGTCCAGCGGATGAAGAAGCAGCTGGAGGCGGGCCGGGTGGTGGTCCGCGCGCTCACCGCCTACCCGCGCTGCGCGGAGCTGGTCGAGCTGACGGCGGGCTGGGACGGCACCCCGGACTCGGTGTGGCGCAAGCGCATCGCCCGGCACATCCGGGGCTGCGCCGGCTGCGACGGGCTCGGCCGGGACCTCTTCCCCGCCGAGGGCCTGCTGGCCGGCCTGGCGCTGGTGCCGATCCCGCTGGACTCGCCCACCGGGCTGCAGCTCCAGGCCGCGGCCGCCGCGGCCGGCTCCACCCCGCCGCCGGGCTCCGCCGGCGGGCCGGGGGGCGGTGCCACGGGCTCCGGGGGAGCGTCCGGACCGGGGGGAGCGCAGGGCCGGTTCGGCCCGATCCGGCGCCGGACGGCCGTCGCGGGCGGTACGGCCGCGGTGCTGGCCGTCGCGACCCTCGCCATGGTCTGGCCGCATCCGCGACCCGAGCACGCCGCGCCCGAACCGACCACCCCGAGCGCCGCGCCCGACACCCTGCCCGACAGCCTGCCGGTGCCCGCGATACCCGTGCAGTCCGTACCGGAACCGCCCGTCACCGAGACCCCGGCGGCCCCGCCGGTGCCGACCTCGACACCCACCGAGCCGCCGGTGGCCGTCACTCCGCCGCCGTCTCCGGTGACCGCGCGCCCGGCCACGCCGCCCAGCCCGGAGCGCCAGCTGGTCGACCTCGTCAACGCCGAGCGTGCCAAGGTCGGCTGCGCCCCGCTGCGGATCGACCCCAAGCTGCACGCGGCGGCGCAGAAGCACTCGGACGACATGGTGGCCCGGAGCTACTTCGACCACGTCAACCCCGACGGCGCCCGCGCGGACGCCCGGCTGTCGGCGGCCGGCTACCGCTGGTCCCAGTGGGGCGAGAACCTCGACCGGGGCCCGACCGCCCCCGCCACCGTGGTCTCCCGCTGGATGGACGGCGGGATCCACCAGTCGAACATGCTGGACTGCGGCTTCAAGGACGTGGGCATCGGCGTGACCACCGGGCCCGGCGGCCCCTACTGGACCCAGGACCTCGGCGCCCCGCTCGGCTGACCACCGAGCGCCGGTACCGCCGGGACGGCCGCTACCGCCCGGACCGGCGTCAGGACGGCAGGCCGATCAGGCCGTCCGCCTGACCGGTCACGTGACCGGTGGCCTCGCCGAGCACCCCGCCGGCGTCGCCGACCTGCCCCGGCAGGGCGTCGGGCGCGGCGTTCAGCGTGCCGCCCTGCTGGAGCGGGCCGGACAGGTCCCCCTGGCCGCCGATCGCGCCCGCGTGCGCGCTGGGAGCGGTGAGGGAGGCCACGACACCCACGGCGAGCGAGGCGACGGCGAGCAAGCTGCGCTTCTTCATGCCCCGCCCAACGACACTGCGCCACCCGGGTTACGGCCGGGCCGCCGGCTTCACCCGTCCTCGTCACGCGGGCGGGGGTCGAGCCCGGCGAGCGCGGCGTCGATCGGGACCAGCCGGGGGTGCGCCGGGCCGAGCCGGCCGGCCAGCACCGCCCGTGCCTCGACGAACAACCCGCGGGCCCGCGCGTCCTGTCCGGCGGCCGCCACCACCCGGCCCAGCCGCCACCGGTTCTCCGCCCACGCGGGGTGCTCGTGGCCGTGCACCCGCCGGTGCAGCTCCGCCGCCTCGGCCGGGGCCCGCCGCGCGTCGCCGTGCCGGCCGCGCGCCGCGAGCAGCATGCCGGACACGTCCGGCGCGGTGGCCAGCCGGTGCGCGCGGCAGCGCTCAGCGTAGGGGCTGGGCCCGCCGTACGACATAACCGTCCGACGATCAGAGGGTTCTGATCGCGTCTCAGCTGAGCGGCGGATCTTCCGTGGGCGGGGGCGGGCCTCCCGCTGGGTCCGGTGCGCCCGGTCCCACCGTGGATACGGACACCTTTTCGGTGGCGCCGGGCATGGGAGCGGGTTTGGATGGGGAGGGGTGGAGAGGCAAATCCGGCAAAGCTGGCAAACCATAAGAGAATCTGATTCTGCCGAGCATGTCGAGGCAACCGCGACAAGAAGGGCATCCGATGCACGCAGCCGAGCTCACGCCTGCCGTCCTCGCCGAACTGCGCCGCCCCCGGCGCTACCCGGCCGTCTCCATCCTGCTGCCCACCCACCGAAGCGAGCCCGACAACGCCCAGGACCCGGTGCGCCTGCGCAATCTGATCGCGGAGGCCAAGAACCGGCTGCACGCGGACGAGGCCGTGTCCCGGGCGGACCGGCTGGACGTGGTGGAGCAGTTGGACCGGGCGCTGCGGGAGATCGACCTGGTGCACGCCGAGGACGGTCTGGCGATCTTCGCGGCGCCCGGTGAGCACCAGGTCTGGTCGCTGCCCCGGAGCGTCGCCGCCCGGGTGGTGTTCTCCGAGACCTTCCTGACCCGCAACCTCGTCTCCGCCTACGCGGCCGGCGCGCCGTACTGGGTGCTGACGGTCGCCGCCGACCGGGTCGCGCTGTTCGGCGGTACGGCGTCGCGGCTGGCCGAGCACACGGCGGGCGCCTTCCCCCTGGACCAGGTCGGCCCGGACTGGGACGTCGAGCGCAAGGAGCGGATCGGCGACGTGCCGAGCACCTTCCGCGACGAGGAGACCAGGCGCTTCCTGCGGCACGCGGACACCGCGCTGGCCGCGGTCCTGGAGGCCGACGCGCGCCCGCTGTACGTGCTCGGCGAGGCCGCCGCGCTCGCCCTGCTGGACGAGGTCGGCACCGCCGTGAAGCGGGCCGCCGCCCAGGTGCCGCGCGGCGGCCTGGGGCACGCCTCGGCCGCCGCCGTCGCCGAGGCCGTCCGCCCCATCGTCGCGAAGCAGGAGCAGCAGGCCGTCGCCGAACTCCACGCGCGGCTCGACTCGGCCCAGAGCGTCAAGGCGCTGGCCGCCGGCATCGACGAGGTCTGGCAGAACGTGAACGAGGGCCGGGCCGCGCTGCTGGCGGTCGAGGAGGACTACTGGGAGCCGGTGCGGGTCACCGACAGCCACCTGGTGCCCACCACCGCCGACGAGCCGGACGTCCGCGACGACATGGTCGACGAGATCGTCGAGCGCGCCCTGGACACCGGCGCCAAGGTGCAGTTCGTCCCCTCCGGCGAGCTCGCCGGCCGCGACCGGATCGCCGCCGTGCTGCGCTACTGACCACCGTCCGCCCCGGGCCCGGTCGGTCACCCCGGTCGGGCCCGGGGCTGTCGGCCGCCCGCGACCCGCGCTCCCGCCGCCGTCGGAGGACGGATGTCCGGCCCGCCGCCGAGGACGTCGAGGGGCGGGCGGCCGTCAGCGGGATCCTTCGCCCGGCGGCGGCGTTCCGGTCACCACCAGGGCCTGCCGGGCCGCCGCGGTGAGCCGCCCCGGTCGGGGGCCGGCCCGGCGGCCCGGCAGGCCCGCCGGGGCCGGTTCGCGGGGTGCCGGCGGCGCCGGGTGCACCGGGGCGGGGGCTCGGCCGCGGGCCGGGTCGCCGGGGGTCCGGGCCGCGGCGGCGCGGACGGCGCGGCCGCCGAGCCCGCGGTGGCGGGCGCGCAGCCCAGCAGGAGCAGCATCAGGCCGACGAGGGTGCGACGGGGCAGGGCCATGGTGGGACCGCCTTCGGGATGCGGGGTGGGCGGAGCGGGGCCGGGCGCGGTCAGCCGACCAGGCTGCCGTCGGCGACCCCCGAGGCGCCGCCGGTGATCCGGACGGAGTCGACGATCTTCTGGACCAGGTCCAGGGTCCGGGTGGACGCGTGGTTCAGGCAGGCGGTCAGCTCGACCACCGCCACCGCGTCGCCCAGCGCGACGGTCCGGTACCCGGTGAGCTGGCTGGTGCCGCCGCGGAGGCTGCATTCCTTGTCGATCGTGGAGTCCTGCACGGCCATCGTGGTCCCCGCGATCTTCCCCAGGTAGGCCGGGTCCCTGAGCAGGGTCATGCTGACGAGTGCGCCGTCGGTCGCCAGGGCGGTGAGGGGCGCGCAGTAGCCCGGCTCGATCGCGCACTCGGGCCCGCCCGCCAGCGGTTGGCTGGCCGTGTACCCGGTCGCGCGCAGCGGGTCGGGGGAGCGCACGACCAGGGTGGACCAGCCCGGCGGCACCCGGATGATCACACTGTTGAGTTCCGGGTACCGGACGGCCCGCCAGTCGTCCTCGGCGACGGGCAGGGAGCTCGGGGAGACGCTCGGCGCCGGGCTCGCGCCCTCCGGTGGCAGGCTCGGCGACGGGGCCCCGTTCCCGGGTGCCTCGGCGGCCGGTCCGCCCGCCGAGGGGCGCAGGGCGGTGTGCGTCGGCGCGGGGGCGATGGCCGGGGCGGCGGCCAGCGCGGCGGCGAGCAGGCCCCCGGTCAGCCCGGCCCCGAGCCCGGCCGCCCGGCGCCGGCGGCGGTTGCGGGCGGCGAGTTCGCGGATCCGGTCCATCCGGTCGGCGGGCGCGGGCAGGTGCGGGGCGGCCCGCTGCAGCAGCACGCGCAGCTCGTCCTCCACCTCGGCGTCCGCCATCGAGAGGCCGTCGGGGTCGCCGAGCACGGGGTCGCCGAAGCCGGGGTGTCCGGGCCAGCGGTGTCCGGGCCGGCGGTCGGGGCGGCGGTCGGGGTCAGACCAGGTCACGGCGTCCCCCCTCCAGCAGCAGCTCCCGGGTGGGCATCTTGCCGCGCAGGGCCTGCAGCGCCCGGTGCGTCTGGCTCTTGACCGTGCCCGTGGTACAGCCGAGTGCCTCGGCGGTCTCCTCGACGCTCAGGTCCTCGAAGTACCGCAGCACGACCACCGCGCGCTGCCGCGGCGGGAGTGCCCGGACGGCGGCGGCCACCACCTCGCCGACCACCAGCTCCTCGAACGGGTCCGAGGTCACGGGCTGCTCCGGCAGTTCGCCGTGCGGCAGTTCCCCGTGCCAGCGGCGCCGCCACCAGGAGACGTGCGAGTTCACCAGCACCCGCCGGACGTACGCCTCCGGCCGGTCGATCGCGATCTTCTCCCACCGGGGCCAGACCTTGGCGAGCGCCGTCTGCAGCAGGTCCTCGGCGAGGTGCGGATCGCCGGTCAGCAGCCAGGCCATCCGCAGCAGGCGCGGGCTGCGGGCGGCGACGAACTCCTCGAAGTCCGGTGTCGCATCCCTCATCGTGCCGCCCCCGCCATGGTGCTCCCGTCGTTCCCGCCGTCATCGCCGGCCGTGGTGGCCGTGCCGTCGTCGTCCTACTCACGGCTGCTGAACGCGATGGGAGGTCGAACGGGTTGCCTGCCGGAAGGGCACATTTTCCAGCAGTGCGTCGCGGACCGGCGCCGCGGCCCCCGCCGGGCGTCACGGGCGGGTCCTCGGCATCGTCAGGAGCGGGCCGGCGGGGCCGGCCGGCGCGCGGACCTTGGACGGCCCGCGAGCCGGCCGGAACTCGGCCGGGCGGCGGGCGGGCCGTGTGACCACGATGCGCCCGCGGACCCCCGTCGTACAGGGCGCGCGACGGGCGCCCGAGCGCACCGGACCGGCGCGCTCCGGCGTACGGCGGGGCCGTGGCGACGGTGGCCGGCCCGGGAGGCGGGGAGGGGCCCGCCGCACCGGGTGGGGCCGGCACCCCGGAGGGGAACCGGCTCAGAGCGTCCCGCTGCCGCGCGGCGCCGGGGCGGACCGGTCGGCGGCGCGGTCGGTCGGCGTGACCGGTGTGACGGTCCAGTCCGGGTGGCCCGGCATGGCCGGGGTCCGGTCGCCGTAGAGCCACTCGGTGAGGAAGGCGGTGAGGTCCTGGCCGGACACCTCCGAGGCGGTCCGGATGTAGTCCGCGGTGGTGGCCGTGCCGTCCCGGTACCGGCGGAGGAACGTCCGCTCGATCCGGTCGAAGGCGGCCGCCCCGACCCGCTCGCGCAGGGCGAACAGCACCAGGGCCCCGCCGGTGTACCGCTGGCTGTCGAAGAGGTCGGCGGCGGTCGGCGAGGCGACCGGCCCGGAGTCGTGGCGCCACTGGTCGCCCTTGGCGTACACGTCGCGCATCCGGTCGGCGAGGGTGGCGAAGCCGCCCGAGTCCGGCCAGCCGCGCTCGTAGCGGTACATCAGGCCGTAGAAGTCGGCGTGGCCCTCGTTCAGCCAGAGGTCCGCCCAGGTGCGCGGCGAGACGCTGTCGCCGAACCACGAGTGCACCAGCTCGTGCATCATGTGCGAGCCGATCAGGGGCTCGGGCTGGCGCAGGAAGTTCGGCTTGTAGAGGGTGAGGGTCTGCGTCTCCAGCCCGGTGAAGCCGAAGGCCGCCGGGTCGTCGGTGTTGGCGGGCAGCAGCCCGTACGTCTCGAACGGGAAGGCCCCGAGGTGCTGCTCGGCCCAGGCCAGCTGGCCCGGGGTGAGCGCGAGGGCGGGCTCCAGATCGGCGGCGCGCGCGGTCGGGACGACATCCCGCAGCGGCAGCCCGCCCGGGCCGGTGCGCTCGCGCACCGTGTAGGCGCCGACCGACACCTGCACCAGCTCGGTGGCCATCGGCTCGCGCGAGACGTACCGGCGGGTGGTCTGCCCGCCGTCGCGCCGCTCGGTCGTGGTGAGCCGGCCGTTGGCCACCCCGTACAGGGCGTCCGGCGCGGTGACGGTGATGGTGAAGCGGGCCTTGTCGCTCGGGTGGTCGTTGCACGGGAACACGGTGTGCGCGCCGTCCGGCTGACCGGCCACCGCGAAGCCGTCGGGGGTGGGGACCCAGCCGGTGTGCGGCAGCTTCGCGGCGGGGTCGGCCGAGTAGTCGACCGTCACCCGGAGCGTGGCGTCGCGGCGCACCGGACGGGCCGGGACGACGGTCAGCTTCTCGTCGTGCGCGCGGAACGCGGCCGGCCGGCCGTCGACCCGGACGGCGTGCACGTCCAGGCCGAGCGCGTCCAGCTCCAGACTGGGCAGGGCGGTGAGCGCCCGCGCCGTCAGCACGGCGGTGCCGTCGACCATGCGGCTGTCGGGGCGGTAGCGGAGGTCGAGGTCGTAGCCCTGCACGTCGTAGCCGGCGTTCCCGAGCTGGGGGAAGACCGGGTCACCGACGCCGGCGGCCGGAGCGTCCGCCGCGGCCGCGCCGGGCGGCACCGCGGCGCCGAGCACCGCCGTCGCGAGTGCCAGGGCGATGACGAGGGTGGAGCGCGGCCTGGCCAGGGTGATCACCGCTTTCGTGTCGTGTCCCGGAGTGCGGCGGCGAGGTCCGCCGGTGCCGCAGGGCGACCTTTCGAGCACGGATCGTAGCGGATCGGTCGGACGGTCGCGGGAGGCCGCGCGACACGCGGCATCCCCCGGACGGCCCACCGCGGTAGCCGAGTGGCTGCGGACTGTCATAGCGTTCGAAGTGCTCCGCCCCCTGACGGACGGGGCCACGGCCGTCGGAGTACCTGGCCAGGTCCGGCGGCCGTTCTTCATGCTCTCACCCCCGCCCGCCACGCGACTCCTGGGCGGGGGCGGGAGCTGGGGACGGGAACCGCCCCGCCGAGCCCCCTCGCCGCGAGCCGTCGCCCCGCGCGAGCCGCGGGGCGCGACGAATCTCCGGTGTGGATGCGCCGCCCGGGCTGGACTTCGGGGCCGCCGCCCGTGCTGCTCCCTCCAGCCCGCGCCCCGCCGGTCGGTGGGCCGCGACCGGCGTCAACCACCTTGCCCCTACTGCTCGGTGAGGTCCTTGCCGTACCAGACCTCGGCGTACGCCCCGCTGGTGTACGCCGGGATCTCGCGGTACCCGTGCCGGGTGTAGAGCGCCCGGGCCTCGACGAGGTCGAGCCGGGTGTCGAGCACGACGCGCTCGGCGCCGAGCGCTCGGGCGCCCTCGTCCACGGCGGCGAGCAGGTGCCCGCCGCCGCCGGTGCCGCGGGCCGCGTGCCGGACGAAGACCCTGGTCAGCTCCACCGTGCGGTCGTCGAGCACCCGCAGGCCGGCGCAGGCCTGCGCGGCCCCGCCGAGGCGGCCGAGCAGGAAGAGGCCGGTCGGCTCCGCGAGGTCGTCGCTGGGGGAGTCGGCCAGACCGGTCTCGATCTCCTCGGGCGTGCCGTCCCGGCCCAGGTGCAGCCGGTAGTACCGGTTGGCGACGTCGATGTAGTACGCGCGCAGCAGTGCCTGCGCCTCCTCGGACTGCACATCGGCCCGTTCGATGGCCCAGCGGTCGTTCGTGCGCGGGGTGGTGGTGGTCATGCGCCGGATTATCGGCGTCGGACGGTGCCCGGCGCGAACGGTTATCCGGGCTGGACGGCCCGGTGACCTGCGCGGACCGGTGTTGCGCCGGGTGGGTGACGGTGGGATTGGCCGGTGGGCGTGGCGGGGGAGCAGTGCTCCATGGACACACCATCAGATCATCGTATTAATGGAGGGTTGAGGGGGAGTCGCCGGGCCGGAACCGGCCTCGTGGCGGCGGTCTGCCTGGCGGCGGTGATCGCCGGCTGCGCCGCGCCGACCGGACACCAGGCGCCGTCCTCGCGGGCCGGTCTGAGCGCCGCCCCCGCCCCGGCCGACCCGGCCGCCACCTCCACCGCCGAGCGGGGCGGACCCCGGCCGCCGGCCGTGCCGCTGGCGCTGCCCGGCCTGGCCCGGGCTGAGGAGGAGACCAGCAGCGAGGCGGTGGCGCGCCGGGAGACGGCCGTCCGCGAGGCGCTGGAGACCGCGCGGCGCTGGGGGGTGGACCGGCTGCCGCTGCGGGCGCCCCGGCCACCGGTGTCCAAGCCGGAGCTGAAGCCGGTGCAGGGGGTGCGGCTCCAGGACGGGCGGCCGCCGGTGGTGTACCGCGTCCCGACCGACGAGAAGATCGTCTTCCTGACCGTCGACGACGGCGCGGAGAAGGACCCGGAGTTCTCCCGGATGGCGGCGGAGCTCGGAATCCCGCTCAGCACCTTCGTCGCCGACTACCTCGCGCGCGCCGACTACGGCTACTTCCGCGACCTCGCCGCCCAGGGCGACGCGGTGAACAACCACACCATCAACCACCGCAACCTCAAGGTGCTCGGCTACGACGTGCAGCGGGACGAGATCTGCCGCCAGCAGGACCAGCTGGAGGGGCAGATCGGCACCCGGCCCCGGTTGTTCCGGCCCCCGTACGGCGAGTACAACGACGACACCCTGCGGGCCGCCGCCTCCTGCGGCATCGAGGCGGTGCCGCTCTGGAACGAGGAGGCCTTCCCCGACCACATGGAGTACCGCTACGACGACCAGCGGCTGCACGCGGGGGACATCATCCTCACCCACTTCCGGGGCACCGACCTGTGGCCGGGCACCATGCCCGACCTGCTCCGCAAGGTCGTGAACGACGTCACCGCGCAGGGCTTCGCCCTCGCCCGGCTGGACGACTACCTGTAGCCGCCGCCGGGGAGCCGACGGCGGCCCCGGCCCGGCGCGGCCCGGTCCGGGGGCCGGTCAGTCCACCGAGAGGGCGTCCAGGTACACCCAGGCGCCCTCGTACCGGACGAAGCGGCTGTGCTCGGTCAGGATCCCCTGGTCGCGGCCCTCGGTGTAGTGGGCGCGGAAGGCGACGGTGCCCTCGGCGTGGAAGCGGCCGCCGTCGGTGGTGGAGAGCACCTCCAGCCCGGTCCAGCGCAGCGTGGGATCGACGTCGATCGCGTCCGGCCGGGTGTCGGGGTGCCAGGAGCGGAGCAGGTACGCCTCGTCGTGGGCGGCGAAGGCGCTGAAGCGCGAGCGCATCAGCGCCTCGGCGGTCGGCGCGGCGGCCAGGCCCCGGTGGTAGCGGCCGCAGCAGTCGCCGTACGCGGCGGACAGGCCGCAGGGGCAGGGCGAGGAGGGCAGCAGGCGGGGTGCGGGGGTGGCGGCGCGGGGCGCGGAGCGGCGTCGGGACATGGCGTCCATTCTCACCCCTCGCGGGGCCGCCGCCGCCCCGCCCCTGCGCCCGGGTGAAGGGGCGGGTGAAGGGGCGGGTGCCGAGCCGGGTGCCGGGCCGCCCCGATCCGCCGGAATCCGGGCGAAGGGGCGGACCCGCTACGGACATGTGCGCGCCGCGTGAAGGCGGGCCGGATCGCGCGGTCGCGCGGCGGTGGTGCGGCCGGCCGCGTACGGCGGGCGCCGTCGAGGGGTCGTGGGCCTTCGGGGGTGGCCGGCTGACGCTGCTTCAGGCACCGAAATGACGGGTTCAGGTCAAGACATCCGAGGTCGAAGGCCCTTTGCCGCCCCGGAGCTGATGCTCCGTCGGCTGCTGGGAAGACCGTATCGGCACCGCGCGCCGATGTCACGGGCTTCGGCAACCGGTAGGAATCGTCGACGAACCGTCACGTACTCGTACCGCTCCGTGGTGATGGGCAGGTGATCTTTCCGGCATATCGAACGAGTGATGGAGATGTGCTGGTCATCCGGAGACCGTTACCCCACCATCTCCGAGGGCACACCGCCCATTTCCAGCCGACCACAAGTCGGCGCAGGGCCATCCCTCAGGAGAGTTGATGAGTTCGACGGGACTTCCTCCACTGGCTCCACCGGACCCGACGGCCTCGCTGGCCGATCTGGTCGACGCACAGGTCGGCCGGACACCCGGGGCGACGGCGGTGATCGACGGCGACCGGCGGCTGACCTACCGCGAGCTGGCCGCCGCCGTCGACGCGATGGCCGGCCGCCTGGCCGCCGCGGGAGTACGCGCCGAAACCCTGGTGGCGGTCTGCCTGCCGCGCACGGCGGACCTCGTGATCGCCCTGCTGGCGGTCCTGCGGGCCGGCGGCGCCTACGTGCCGCTCGACCCGGCCTACCCGCGGGACCGGCTGGAGCTGGTGATCGGCGACGCGCAGGCGCCCGTGGTCCTCACCGACCGCGCCCACGAGCACCTGCTGGCCGGCGCCGGCGCGACCCTGCTGTACACCGACGCCGAGAGCCCCCGCGCACCGCTCGTCCCGGGCGGCGGCGCCGACTCCCTCGCCTACGTCCTCTACACCTCCGGCTCCACCGGCCGGCCCAAGGGCGTCGCGGTCACCCAGCGCGGCGTCAACGCGATGCTCCGCTGGGCCGCCCGGACCTACGGGCCGGCCGACGTCGCGGGCGTGCTGTTCGGCACCTCGGTCTGCTTCGACATCTCGGTCTACGAGCTGTTCTTCCCGCTCGCCGTCGGCGGCACGGTCGTGGTGGCGGAGAACGTCCTCGCCCTGCCCGAGCTGCCGGCCCGCGACGAGGTGACCCTGGTCAACACCGTGCCGAGCGCCATGGCGGCGCTGCTGCGCGGTGGCGCCCTTCCCGGCGGCAGGGGCCTGCCGGGCGGCGTCCGCGTGGTCAACCTGGCGGGCGAGGCGCTGCCGCGCCGGCTGGCCGACCAGGTCTACGGCGAACCGCGGGTCGAGCGGGTCTACAACCTCTACGGGCCCACCGAGGACACCGTCTACTCCACCTGGTCGCTGGTCGACCGGGGCGGCAGCGAGGAGCCGCTGATCGGCCGCCCGCTGCCCGGCACCACCGGCCACGTGCTCGACGAGCGGCGGAGCGCCGTACCGGACGGCGGCATCGGTGAGCTGTACCTCTCCGGCGAGGGCCTCGCCCGCGGCTACCACGGCCGCCCGGACCTCACCGAGGAGCGCTTCGTCACCGTCGACGGCGAGCGCTGCTACCGCACCGGGGACCTGGTGCGCCGCCTGCCGGGCGGGGAGCTGGAGTACCACGGCCGGGTCGACCACCAGGTGAAGGTACGCGGCTTCCGCGTCGAGCTGGGCGAGATCGAGGCGGTGCTCGCGACCCACCCCGCCGTCGAGGCCGCCGCCGCCGTGGTCCAGCGGGACGAGGCCGGCGACTACCTCGCCGCCTTCGTCCAGCCCGGGCCCGGCGTCGCCGACCCCACCGCGGCCGAGCTGCGCGCGCACTGCGCCGCGGCGCTGCCCGGCTACATGGTGCCGCTGGCCGTCGGCGTGCTGGCGCGGCTGCCGCTGACCCCCAACGGCAAGACCGACCGCAGGGCGCTGCCGCCGGTCGCCCGGAGCCGGGGCGACCAGGAGCTGTTCGTCGCGCCCCGCACCCCGGTCGAGACCGGGATCGCCGAGCTCTGGCAGCAACTGCTCGGCGTCCCGCAGGTCGGCGTGCACGACGTCTTCCTCGACCTCGGCGGGCACTCGCTGCTCGCCGCCGGACTGCTCGCCCGGATCGAGCGCGTCTACGACACCCGCGTCCCGCTGGCCGAGTTCTTCGCCGCGCCGACCGTCGCCGCGCTCGCCGTCCGGGTCGCCAAGGGGGGCGGCGGCCGTCCGTCCGTCGCCCCGCCCGTGCGGGAGGCCGCGCTGCCCGCCCGCCCTACCGGCTTCCAGCGCGAGCTCTGGCTGCACGAGTCGCTGGAGCCCGGCAGTCCGCTCTACAACGTGCCGCTGCGCTTCCGCGCCGTCGGCACCCTGGACCGGTCCGCCCTCGGTCGGGCGCTGAGCGAGGTGGTCCGCCGGCACGAGGTGCTGCGCACCGCGTTCGCCGACCGCGACGGCGAGGTGACCGCGGAGATCCGCCCGCCGTACCCCGTCGACGTGCCGCTGCTCGACCTCGCCGGCGCCGATGAGGAGGAGCTGGACGCCGCGCTGCGCGCCGAGGCCGCCCGGGCGCTGGACCTCGCCGGGGGGCAGCTGCTGCGCGCCCTCGCCGTGCGCACCGGGACCGACCGGCACGAGCTGCTGATCACCGTCCACCACGCCGCGATGGACGGCTGGGCCGCCGGGCTGCTGCTGGCCGAACTCGGCCGCGCCTACCAGGGCGGGGAACTCGCCGAGCCTCAGTTGCAGTTCTCCGACATCGCCCGCTGGGAGGAGCGCGCCCACGCGGCCGCCCGCGACGGCGCGCTGCGCTGGGGCGACGGGCTGTTCGGCCTCGACGCCGATCAGCACCTGCCCGGCGACCGCCCGCACCCCAACCCGTACGACACGGCCGGCCGCCGGATCGCCCGCCGGCTCGACACCGAGCTGATCCGGGCCACCGAGCGCTGGGCCGCGCAGGAGGGCGCCAGCCTCTACATGGCCGTGCTGGCCGCGCTCGGCGGCGTGCTGCACCGCTACAGCGGCCGCACGGACCTCGCGGTGCTCAGCCCGTTCGCGGTCCGGCCGGTGCCCGAGCTGGAGCAGGTGCTCGGCTCGCTGATCAACACCGTCGCGCTCCGCTTCGACGCGGCCGGCACCGACACCTTCCGCGAACTGGTCGCGCGCGTGCGTCCGGTGGTGCTGGAGGCCGCCGAGCACAGCGGCTACCCGTTCCTGGAGCACGTCCGCCGGGTCGGCGGCTCCGCCGGGCTGACCGCCTCACCGATCGCCCAGGTCCTGCTCGCGGTCCAGAACCACCCGGTGGCCGGCCTCGAACTCCCCGGCCTCAGCCTGCAGTTCGTCGCCGAGGTGTGCAACGGCACGGCCAAGACCGACCTGTCGCTGTTCCTGGAGTTCCCGGCCGAGGGCCCGCTGCTCTCCGCCGAGTACCGCACCTCGCGCTACGACGAGCGGTCCGTCCGGGCCGCGCTGGACCACCTGGTGGCCCTGCTGGCCGCCGCCGTCGCCGAACCGGACCGCCCGCTCGGCGAGCTGGCGATGCTCCCGGCCACCGGGCCGGACGCCGTGGCGCCCGCCGAGGGCCCCGCGGCGGCGCTGCCCGACCTCCGTCTGCACGAGCTGGTCGCCGCCCAGGCCGCCCGCACCCCGGAGGCGGTGGCCGTCTCCGCCGCCGACGGCGTCCTCGACTACGCCGGACTCGATGCCACCGCGGGCCGGCTGGCCCATCTGCTGGCCGGACACGGGGCCGGCCCCGGCACCCTGGTGGCGGTCGCCGTCCGGCGCGGCCGGCTGCTGCCCGCCGCCCTGCTCGGCGTGCTGCGCAGCGGCGCCGCCTACCTGCCGCTCGACATCGACCAGCCGCTCGCCCGCAACCGGGCGGTGCTCGACGACGCCGGTGTCACCCTGCTGGTCGCCGAACGGTCCACCGCCGGGGACGCGCTGCTCGACGGGCGGGCCGTCGTCCTGGTCGACGGCCCGCAGGCGGCCGCCGCCCCGGAGCTGCCGGCCGTCCCGGTCGGGCCGGAGGACCGCGCCTACCTGCTCTACACCTCCGGCTCCACCGGCACGCCCAAGGGCGTGGCCGTCCCGCACCGCGCGATCGTCAACTTCCTCACCTCGATGGGCCGCGAACCCGGCCTCACCGCGAGCGACGTGATGGCCGCCGTCACCACCGTGACCTTCGACATCGCCGGGCTGGAGCTGTGGCTGCCCCTGGTCACCGGCGCCCGGGTGGAGATCGCCGACCGCGCCACCGCCACCGACGGCCGTGCGCTGGCCGACTGGCTGGAGCGGCGCGAGGTCACCCACCTCCAGGCGACCCCGGCCACCTGGCGGCTGCTCCTGGAGGCCGACTGGCCGGGCAGACCCGGCCTGACCGCGCTCTGCGGCGGCGAGGCGCTCACCGCCGACCTCGCCGAGGCCCTGCTGAAGCGCACCGGCGCGCTCTGGAACCTCTACGGCCCCACCGAGACCACCGTGTGGTCCACCATCCAGCGGGTCACGCCCGAACTCGTCGCCCACGGAGGGGTGGTGGCGCTCGGCGCGCCCGTCGCCAACACCCGGCTGCACCTGCTCGACACGGCCGGGCGGCCCGTCCCGGTCAACGGCATCGGCGAGCTCTGCATCGCCGGCGACGGTGTCGCGCTCGGCTACCACGGCCGTCCGGACCTCACCGCCGAGCGGTTCGTCCCCGAGCCCGGCCGCCCCGGGGGCGCGCCGATGTACCGGACCGGCGACCTCGCCTGCCGCCGCGCCGACGGCCGGCTGGAGTACCACGGCCGCACCGACGCCCAGGTCAAGCTGCGCGGCTTCCGGATCGAACTCGGCGAGATCGAGGCCGCGCTGACCGCCGTCCCCGGTGTCACCGCCGGCGCCGCCCGGCTGGCCGACGGCCCGGCCGGTCCCGTCCTCGCCGGGTACGCCGTCACCGACGGCACCGTCGGGGAGGACGCGCTGCGCACCGCGCTCGGCGCCCGGCTGCCCGACTACATGGTGCCCGCCGCGCTCGTCCTGCTCGACCGGCTGCCGCTGACCCCCAGCGGCAAGGTCGACCGGGCCGCGCTGCCGGTGCCGCCCTCCGGCGGTGCCGGTGCCCCGCCGGAGGGCGACTGCGAGGAACTGCTGGCCGACCTCTGGCAGGAGGTCCTCGGCATCGAGCGGGTCTCCCGGCACGACGACTTCTTCTCGCTCGGCGGCCACTCGCTGCTCGCCACCCGCATGGCCGCCCGGGTCCGCGACACCTTCGAGATCGACCTGCCGCTGCGCAGCGTCTTCGAGTCCCGCACCCTGGCCGCGATGGCCCGCCGAATAGAGGAGCGACTGCTCGACGAGATCGACGGCATGGACGGCCTGGACGGCATGGACGCCGAGGACGGCATCGGCGCACTGACGGGGGAGACGGTATGAGCGACCAGCACACCACCGGCGACCGGCCGGACCGGGAGGCGAGACGCCAGGAGCTGCTCCGCCGTCGGCTCGCCGCGGCCAAGGCCGCGAAGGCCGCCCGGGACGCCGGCACCGCCGAGCCCGCCCGCCGGGGCATCGCGCCCCGCCCCGAGGGCACCCCGGCCCCGCTCTCCTCGGCCCAGCGCCGGATGTGGTTCCTCGCCCAGTACGAGCCGGACAGCGCGGCCTACCACATCCCGCTCGCCCTCCACCTCACCGGCGAGCCGGACACCGCCGCACTGGCCGCCGCGCTCACCGACGTCCTCGACCGGCACGAGGTGCTGCGCACCGTCTACCCGACCGTCGACGGCGAGGTCCGGCCGCGGCCGCTGACCGTCGCCCCGCCGATCCTCGCCACCGCCGACGTCCCCGCCGACGAGGTGGACGCCCGGCTGGAGGAGGACGCCCGCCGCCCGTTCGACCTCGCGGCGGACCTGCCGGTCCGGGCCACCCTGCTGCGCACCGCCGAGGGCGCGGTGCTGAGTCTGGTGCTGCACCACATCGCCGCCGACGGCTGGTCGATCGGCGTGTTCTTCGCCGACCTCGCCACCGCCTACGCCGCCCGCCGGGAGGGCCGGGCACCGGCCTTCGAGCCGCTGCCCCTCCAGTACGCCGACGTGGCGTACTGGCAGCAGACCGAGCTGGCCGACGAGCTGGCCCGCCAGCAGGCCTGGTGGCAGGAGCGCCTGCGCGGCGCCACCGCCACCGTCACCGTGCCCACCGACCGCCCGCGCCCCGCGGTGGCCGGCACCGACGGCCGGCGGATCACCGTCGAGTTCGGCGCCGAGCGCACCCGCCGCATCCGGGCGCTCGCCGAGCAGACCGGCGGCACCGTCTACATGGTGCTGCTCGCCGCCCTGCAGACCGTGCTGTCCCGCTACACCGGCGCGCAGGACGTCGTGGTCGGCACGCCGGTCGCCGGGCGCACCCGCAGCGAGACGGAGCCGTTGGTCGGCTGCTTCGTCAACACCCTGGCGATGCGCACCGACGTCTCCGGCGACCCGAGCGTCCGGCAGTTGCTGGAGCGGGTCCGCGAAGGCACCCTGGGCGCCTTCGGCCACCAGGACCTGCCGTTCGAGCGGCTGGTCGACTCCCTCGGCCTGGAACGCGAACTCGCCCACACCCCGCTCTTCCAGGTCATGCTCAACGTCCACAACCAGGACCGGGCCGACCTCGACCTGCCCGGGCTGCGGGCCGACTGGCGGCCGATCGGCACCGACACCGCGAAGTTCGACCTCTCGGTCGCCGTCGTCGACCACGGCGGAGAGCTCTGCGCCGACCTGGTCTGGCGCGCCGAGCTGTACGACGAGCCGACCGTACGACGGGTCTTCGGCCATCTCAGCACCGTGCTCGACGCGATGGCCGAGGCCCCTGACCGCCCGCTCGCCGAGCTGCCGCTGCTCACCCCCTCCGAGCAGCGCCGGCTGGCCGAGTGGGACGGCGCCCCGCGCGACTGGGACCTCGGAGCCACCCTGCACGGCCTGGCCGAGGAGCAGGCCCGCCGCACCCCCGGCGCGCCCGCCGTCCGGGGCGCCGACGGCGTCCTCGACTACGCCGAACTGGACAACCGGGCCAACGCGTTGGCCCACCGGCTGCGCGCGCTCGGGGTCGGTCCGGACCGTCCGGTCGGGCTGCTGGTCGAGCGCTCGGCCGCGCTGGTCGTCGGCATGCTCGGCATCCTCAAGGCCGGCGGCGCCTACCTGCCGCTCGACCCGGTCTACCCGGACGAGCGGATCCGGGCGCTGCTGGCGGCCGCCGGGGCCGCCGCCGTGGTCACCACCGACGACCTGGCCGGCCGGGTGGCCGGCACCCCGGTCGTCGTCCCGGAGCCGCTGGACGCCCCGGTGGCGCCGTGCCCGGCCCCCGAGGCCGGGGCCGGCCCGGAGAACCTCTGCTACCTGATCTTCACCTCCGGCTCCACCGGGGCGCCCAAGGGCGTCGCCGTCGAGCACCGCAACGTCCGCAACTACCTGCACGGGCTGCGCGAGCGGATCGGCGGCGACCAGCGGGGCTGGGACTGGGCCCTGGTCTCCACCTTCGCCGCCGACCTCGGCACCACCAACGTGTTCGGCGCGCTCACCGGCGGCGGCTGCCTGCACCTGCTCACCCGTGACCAGGCCACCGACCCGGACGCCTTCGCGGCCTACACGGCCGTCCACCGGATCGACGCGATGAAGCTCGTCCCCAGCCACCTGGAGGGCCTCGCGGCCCACGGCGCCGGGCTCGCCGGGATCCTCCCCGGCCGGCTGCTGATCTGCGCCGGCGAGGCCCTGCGGCCCGATCTGGTGGCCCGGATCCGGGCCGCCCGCCCGGACCTGCTGCTGCACAACCACTACGGCCCGACCGAGACCACGGTGTCGATGCTCGGCGCCGCCGTCCCGGCCGACCTCGGGGACGCCGCCACCGCACCGCTCGGCCTGCCGTTCGGCAACGTCGGCGCCCACGTCCTGGACGCCCGGCGGCGCCCGGTGCCGATCGGCGTCCCCGGCGAGCTGTACGTCTCCGGCGCCGGCGTGGCCCGCGGCTACCTCGGCCGGGACGACCTCACCGCCGAGCGGTTCGTCCGGGTCGACGGCCGCCGGAGCTACCGCACCGGAGACCTGGTCCGCCGCCGGGAGGACGGCGCCGTCGAGTTCCTCGGCCGGATCGACCACCAGGTGAAGATCCGCGGCTTCCGGGTCGAGATCGGCGAGGTGGAGGCCGAACTCACCGGCCGCCCCGAGGTGCGCGAGGCCGTGGTCGTGGCGCGCGGCGAGGGCGCCGCCCGCACCCTCGTCGGCTATCTGGTGCCCGCCGACCCGGCGGCCGCCCCAGACCCGGCCGCCCTGCGCGCCGCGCTGCGCACCCGGCTGCCGGACTACATGGTGCCCGCCGCCCTGGTCGTGCTGGACGCCCTGCCGCTGAACGCCAACGGCAAGGTCGACCGGGCCGCGCTGCCCGAGCCGGCCGCCGCCCGCCCGGCCGAGGGCGGGGGCGCGTTGTCCTCCGCCACCGAGCACGAGGTGGCCGCCGCCTACCGCACGGTCCTGGCCGTCGACGAACCCGGCCCGGCGGACGACTTCTTCGCGCTCGGCGGCGACTCCTTCTCCGCGGTGCACGCCGTCCGCCTGATCGGCCGGGGCCTCTCGGTGATCGACCTGTTCCAGCACCCCACCGTCCGCGAACTCGCCGCGCTGCTCGACGCCCGGGCCGCCGGCACCGGGGACGAGGGACCGCGCACCCTGCTGCACCGGCTGACCCGCGGCACGGCGCCCGCCGAGGTGAGCGTGGTCTGCGTGCCGTACGGCGGCGGCAGTCCGATCACCTTCCAGCCGCTCGCGGACGCGCTGCCGGCCGGCCACCGGCTGTACGCCGTCGAGCTGCCCGGGCACGATCCGAGCAGGCCCGACGACGAGCTCGTCGAACTCGGCGCCCTGGCGGACCACCTGGTCGAGCAGATCACCGAGCGGATCGAGGGCCCGGTGCTGCTCTACGGCCACTGCCTCGGCGGTGCGCTCGCCACCGCGCTCGGCTCCCGACTGGAGGCGGCCGGCGTCGACCTGCGCGGCGTCGCCCTCGGCGGGACCTTCCCGGCGGCCCGGCTGCCCGGCCGGTTCGCCGAGTGGATGGCCAAGCGGCTGCCCGGCGACCGGATGCTCTCCAACCGCTCCTACCTCGACTACCTGCGCGCCATGGGCGGCTTCACCGACGTCTACGACCAGGAGGAACAGGACTTCCTGGTACGGGCGTTGCGCCACGATGTCCGGCAGGCGGAGGACTTCTACACCCAGGCGTACGGGGACGCCCGCCCGGCCCGGATCGCGGCGCCGATCCTCTGCGTGGTGGGCGAGAAGGACCGCGCCACCCAGCTGTACGAGGAGCGGTACGCCGAGTGGGAGCACTTCGGCGAGGCCGTCGACCTGGCCGTCATCCCACGGGCCGGGCACTACTTCCTCAAGCACCAGGCCGGTGAACTCGCCCGGGTGCTGGCCGAGTTCACCGCCACCGGGGCGGTGGCCGAGCAGGTCGCGGCCAAGCGGCCGGCGGCCCGGGCCGAGCTCGGCACCTTCGCCAAGGTGGCGATCGGCCAGTTCGTCTCGATGATCGGCACCAGCCTCTCCACCTTCGCCCTCGGCGTCTGGGTCTACCAGCAGACCGGCTCGGCCTTCGACTTCGCGATGATCTCGGTGGTGGCGGTGCTGCCCGCCGTGCTGCTGCTGCCGATCGCGGGCGCGCTGGCCGACCGGATCGACCGCCGCAAGATCATGATCGTCACGGACACGGTGGCCGCGGCCGCGATGCTCTCGCTCGGTCTCCTGCTCTGGGCCGACCTCCTGGAGGTCTGGCACATCTACCTGGTGGCCTGCGTCGGGGCGGTCTGCTCGGCCTTCCAACGCCCGGCCTATCTGGCCGCGATCACCCAGCTGGTGCCCAAGCGCTACCTCGGACAGGCCAACGGCCTCGCCCAACTCGGCACCGGTGCGGGCGACATGATGGCCGTCCTGGCCGGTGGCGTGCTGGTCTCGCTGATCGGCCTGCACGGTGTGGTGCTCTTCGACATGGCGACCTTCCTGACCGGGGTCACCTGCCTGCTGCTGGTCCGCTTCCCGGACGCGCTGTTCGACCGGCAGGAGGAGCCGCTGCTGCGCGAGGTGGTCACCGGCTGGCGCTACATCGTGCGCCGGCACAGCCTGGTGGCGATGGTGGTCTTCTTCGTGGTCTTCAACTACCTGTTCGCCGTCGCGACGGTGCTGGTCACCCCGATGGTGCTGGCCGGCGGCTCGGCCGTGCAGCTGGGCGTGATCACCGCCGTCGGCGGCGTCGGCGCGCTGACGGGCGCGCTGGTGATGGCCCTGTGGGGCGGCACCAGGCGGCGCGCGGTCGGCATGATCGGCTTCACCTCGCTGGTCGGCGTGGCCGCCGTCGTCACCGGCTGCCGGCCGCAGGCGGCCATCACCGCCTGCGGGCTCTTCGGCCTCTGGGCGGCGTTGATGATCCTCAACTCGCACTGGATGGCGCTGATCCAGACCAAGGTAGGGATGGAGCTCCAGGGCCGGGTGCTGGCCACCAACCAGATGCTCGCGATGTCGATGATGCCGCTCGGCTTCCTCACCGCGGGGCCGCTCTCCGACCACGTCTTCGAGCCGCTGATGCGGCCGGGCGGCGCGCTCGCCGACTCCGTCGGCCTGGTGCTCGGCACCGGCCCGGGGCGCGGCGCGGGCCTGCTGCTCGTCGTGGTCGGCGCCGTCCTGGCGGTCTGGGGCCTGCTCGGCCTCGCCTACCGGCCGCTGCGGCTGATCGAGGACCTGCTGCCGGACGCCCTGCCGGACGCCGAGATCGGTGACAAGGACGCCATCCAGGCCGAGGCGGACCGCCTGCTGGCGCTCACCGAGGCGGCCCGCGTGGCCGGTACCGCTGCCCCGGCCGGCCCGGGCGCCGTCGCCCCGGCCGGGGTGCGGATTCCCCGGCCGGCCCGGGGCACCCCGGAGCCGGTCGAGGACGAGCCCGAGAAGCGCGTACCCGCCGGAGCCGGACCGGGCTCCCGGTAGCGGCGTGCCCCGTCCCCCCGCGACCGGGGGGACGGGGCACAAGCCTCCCGGCGCGCTACCCGGCGCGCCTGATGGAGTAGTTGAACTCGGCCGTGCCGTAGGCCCGCATCAGGCGGAGCCAGAACGGCATCATCATCTCCATCGCCCGGGCGCCCGCGATGTCCCCGAGGTCGACGACCGACTCCGCCGGCCAGCCGAACTCGCCCAGCAGCGCGACCGTCTCGGCCTTCGCCCCCGCGTCGTTCCCGGCGACGAAGACGTTGTGCTCACCCGGGAGCCGCCCCGGGTCCACCATCAGCGGCGCGGTCAGGGTGTTGAGCGCCTTCACCACCCGGGCCTCCGGGAACTCCCGCTGGATCCGCTCGCCCACGCTGTCGGTGTTCACCGGATCCAGCGTCACCTCGCCCTCGGCGGAGAAGACCAGCGGGTTGGAGATGTCCACCAGCAGCTTCCCGGCCAGCCGCTCGGCGCCCGCCGCCCGGAGCGCCTCCAGCGCGACCGTCCCGCCGGTGGCGTTCAGCACCACCTCGCCGAAGCCCGCCGCGTCGGCGAAGGTCCCGTGCCGCCCGTTCGGCCCCGCCTGCTCCGCCCAGGCGACGGCCGTCTCGTTGTCCTTGTTCCGGGAGCCCAGCGTCACCTCGTGGCCGAGCGCCACCAGTTTGTCCGCGAGCGTCCGCCCGACCGTCCCCGTACCGATGACTGCGAACCGCACCGTGCCTCGCCCTCCGTCGTCGCGCGCCCCGTGACGCGTGCAGCGACGACGATAGATCACCGGGCCCCCGCCGTCGGGCGAATGACCGCCTTCGGCGGCGGCCGAGCCGCTCCGGGTGCGCCGACTGGACCACGCCCGCTGGTGGCCGTGCCGCCACCGCCGAAGCATGGGCGCCATGAACCGAACCAACAGACCGTACGCCCGGGCGGCCGCCCTGCTCACCGGCATCGCCCTGCTCACCCCGGCAGCGGTCGCCCGCGCGGACGTCACGACCGTCTCCGTCACCACCGAACGCACCGCCTGGGACCAGGCCGAACCGGGGCTCGCCCCCGGCGAGGTCGACGCCTCCGACTTCGGCATCCGCTTCAGCACCCCGCTCGACGGCCAGGTGTTCGCCCAGCCGCTGGTCATCGGCCCGACCGTGGTCGTCGCCACCGAGACCAACCACGTCTACGGGGTCGACGCGGCCACCGGGAAGGTCCGCTGGCACCGGACGACGGGCGCCCCCTGGCGCTCCGCCGCGATCGGCTGCTCCGACCCCGGTCCCAACGTCGGCACCACCTCCACCCCCGTGTACGACCCGGCCACCGGCACCGTCTACCTGACCGGCAAGGTCGACGACGGCCCGGACGACCGGCACCCGCACTACTACGTGCACGCCATGGACGCGCAGACCGGTGCCGAGCGCAGCGGCTGGCCGGTGACCGTCCAGGGGGACCCGGTGAACGCGCCCGGCAAGCCGTTCAACGCCTACCGCTCGCTCCAGCGGCCCGGGCTGCTGCTCCTCGACGGGCGGCTCTACCTCGGCTTCGGCTCGCTCTGCGGCATCGGCGACTACATCGGCACCCTGGCCGGCCTCGACACCCGGACCCGCAAGCTCACCCTCTGGTCGACGGTGGCCGGCTCCGACACCCAGCGGGCCTCCATCTGGATGGCCGGCAGCGGGCCGGTCTCGGACGGACCCGGCCGGATCATCCTCACCACCGCCAACGGCCAGGGCGCCGGCGCCTCACCCGCGCGGGGCCCCGGCTCCAGCCCGCCCGGCGGCCTCGGTGAGTCGGTGATCCGCTTCGCGGTCGATGACGACGGCGGCTTCACCCCGCAGGACTTCTTCAGCCCCAGCAACAACGCGACCCTCGACAAGCGGGACACCGACCTCGGCTCCGGCGGCCCGGTCGCCCTGCCCGCCGCCCACTTCGGCACCCCCGCCCACCCCCGCCTGCTGGTCCAGGTCGGCAAGGACGGCCGGATCTTCCTGCTCGACCGGGACGACCTCGGCGGCATGGGCCAAGGCCCCGGCGGCACCGACCGCGCCGTCGGCATCACCGGCCCGCACGGCGGCGTCTGGGGCCACCCGGCGGTCTGGGGCGGCGACGGCGGCTACGTCTACACCGTCGAGAACTACGGCAGGCTGCGCGCCCTCGAGTACTCCGTCACCGCGGCCGGCGACCCGCGGCTGACCAGCGCCGGCACCAGCGCCGAGGACTTCCTCAAGATGTCCGGCTCACCCGTCGTCACCTCCGACGGCACCCGGTCCGGCTCCGCCCTGGTCTGGGTGATCTGGTCCGGCACCGGCCAGTACGGCGAGGGCGGCGAACTGCGCGCCTACGACCCCGTCCCGGTCGACGGCACGCTGAAGCTGCGCCGCTCCTTCCCGATCGGCACGGTCAGCAAGTTCTCGGTGCCGGCCACCGACAAGGGCCGGATCTACGTCGGGACCAAGGACCACCGCCTGGTCGCCCTCGGCCGGCCCTCGGCCTTCGCCTGACGCTCAGGTGCCCGGGTTGATGGTGAAGATCGCGGCGACCACCGACAGCAGCGCCGCCATCGGTGCCAGCGCCGCCCAGACCCGGGCAGGCCGCAGCAGGTACGCCACCGGCCACTGCACCACGAGCAGTGCCGCCGTCGCCAGCAGCAGCCGGTCGGAGAGCAGCAGTTGGGCCTCGGTGGCCGGGCAGCCGCCCGGCCCCGGGCACGGCTCCGCGGCCAGCTGCGCCAGCAGCCGCAGCGGGAGGACGAACAGCAGGCCGAAGCCCGTCACCCGGGTGGAGACCAGCGGGGCGCGACGCCAGTTCGCGCGGGGCCCGGAGGCGGTATCGGTCATCCTCCGATCCTGGCCGCCGGGCCCCGCCCGGGAGCAGGGGTCGGGTACTCGGATCCGGGTGGGCGGAAGTACTCAGGCGGGCCCGGTCGGGCCCGGTCGGGCCCGGTCAGGCCCGGCCACCCGGTGCCGTCAGAGTCTGACGGTGACGGTCTTGGGGCGCTGGTACTCCTGGAGGGCGAGGACGGAGAGGTCGGTGCCGTGGCCGGAGGCGCCGCGGCCGCTGTGCGGGAGTTCCGCGCTCTGGGCGAGGTGGCAGTTGAGCCAGGTCTCCCCGGCGTGCAGGCGGGCGGTGAGGTCGAGGGCCGCGGTGAGGTCGGCGGTCCAGACACTGGCGGCGAGGGCCTGCGGGACGCCGTTGGCGAGGGCGAGCGCCTCGTCCGGGCCGGCGGCGCGCTGGACCGTCAGCAGCGGGCCGAAGGCCTCCTCCAGGACGGCGGGATCGTCGTCGGGCAGGTCGGCGAGCAGGGTGGCCGGCCGCCACAGGCCGTCGGCGCGGCCAGGGGCGGTGATCGCGCGCCCGGCGGCGGAGGCGGCCAGGATCCGGTCGTAGCGGTCGGCCTGGTCAGGGTTGTTGAGCGGGCCGAAGTCCCGGCCGGAGCGGCGTTCGGCCAGGGCGGCCGCGAGCGCGGCGACGACCTGCTCGTGGTTCTCCTCCAGGGTGATCACCCGGGCGGGGGCGGCGCAGCTCTGGCCCGCGTTGTAGGTGCAGGCCTCGGCGAGGTCGGCCCAGGTGTGCGGGGGAGCGTCGGGCAGGACGAGGACGGGGCTGTTGCCGCCGAGCTCCAGGCTGACCCGGCGGTGGCCGGCCCGCGCCGCGATGTCGGCGCCGGCCGCCGCGCTGCCGGTGAAGGCGATCATGTCGACGTCGCCGGTGACCAGCAGCCGACCGGTCTCCCGGTCGCCGGGCAGGGCGGCGAGCACGCCCGGTCCGAGGGCTTGCGCCGCGTGCTCGGCGAGCAGGGCGACCGAGTCGGGCGTGGTCCCGGCGGGCTTGACGACGACGGTGTTGCCGGCGGCCAGCGCCGGGGCGCACCGCCAGGCGGCCATCAGCAGCGGGTAGTTCCACGGGACGATCGCCCCGACCACGCCGATCGGCTCCCAGCGGACCCAGCTCTCGTGGCCGGGCAGGTAGCGTCCGGCGGCGGGCGCCGTCCCGGTGCGGGCCGCACCGGCGTAGAACCGGAACAGGTCGGCGACGTTGCGCAGTTCGCCGGCCGCCTCGGCCGCGGGCTTGCCGGTGCCGGCCTGCTCCAGCGCGGTGTACTCGTCGAGGTGCTGCTCGACGAGGTCGGCGAGGGCGTCCAGCCGGCGCTCGCGCTCGCGCGGGGTGAGCGCGCGCCAGGGTGCGGCGGCGAGCCGGGCGGCGGCGACGGTCTCGGTGACGCGTCCGGCGCGGGCCGGTTCCAGGGCGCCGCGGGCGTCGCCGGTGCGGGGGTCGATCAGGTCCATGCGCGGGGGCCTCTCACAGAACGGGTCACAGGTCGTAGGCGCGCAGCCAGAGTTCGAGGGTGAGGACGAGCCAGAGCTTGCCGCCCTGGCGCGGCAGCAGCGTCCCCTCGCGGCGCATCCAGGTGCGGACGGTCTCGGGCCGGACGAGGCCGCGCTCCCGGGCGGTGCGGCCGAGCAGCAGCTCGCCGGAGAGGTCGCGCAGGGGGCCGCGCAGCCACTGCTGGACCGGTACCCGCATGCCGCTCTTGGGGCGGTCGGTGACGGTGGCCGGCAGGACGTCCCGGACGGCCTCCTTGAGCACCCACTTCTCCACCGTGCCGTTCAGCTTGAGCGTCGGCGGGGTGGCGAAGGCGTGGTCGATCACCTGCCGGTCGAAGAGCGGGGACCGGCCCTGGACGCCCTGGGAGGCGGTGAGCCGTTCGACCTTGGTGAGGATGTGGTGGGCGCCCTTGGTCCGCAGGTTGCAGTGGAGCAGCTGGTTGAGCAGTGAGCGCATCGGGCCGGGCCGCAGGTAGGGGGCGACGAACCGGTGCGGCGGCGGCTCGCTCTCCAGGGCCCGCAGGGCGGCGGGGGTGAGCAGCCGGGGCAGGTCCTCGTAGCACTTGCGGTAGGAGCGCAGGTACGCCTCCGCCCGCGCCCCGTCCTCCGTCGGGTCCACCGTCGCGTCCGCCGGGTCGTCCCGGTGCATCTCGTGGACGAGCATCGGCAGGTTCTTCGGGCCGCCGAAGACCGGGTCGCCGCCCTCGCCGTTGAGCGAGACGGTGAGGCCGTCGCCCGCGACGGCCTCGGCGAGCATCAGGTTGGGGACGGTCAGCGGGTCGCCGACCGGGCTGTCCAGCAGGGCGACGGTGTCGGCCAGCCGGGCGGCCACCTCGGCGCCGGAGACGGTGAGCACCCGGTGGCGGGTGCCGCAGTGCCCGGCGACCAGACCGGAGTAGCCGAGCTCGTTGGGGAGTTCGTCGCCGAAGCTGATCGAGTAGGTGTGCACCGGGTGGTCGTGCAGCCGGGCGGCCAGGGCGGTGACCAGTGAGCTGTCGACGCCGCCGGAGAGCAGCACCGCGACGGCCTCCCCGGTCGGCAGCCGCCGGGCGGTGGCCTGCTCCAGGAGCAGGCGCAGCTGCCGGGCGTACTCGGCGGGCGGTGGCGTGTCGGCCTCCGCGGGGAGCAGCTCGGCCGGCTCCCAGTACGACTCCTGGCGCACCGTGCCGTCCGCGGACAGCCGGAGGATCCGGCCGGGCAGGGCCTCGTGGACGCCGCGCAGCAGGGTCTCCTCGCCGGGCAGGTAGGCGAAGGTGAGGAAGGAGCGGACGGCCGCCGGGTTGACGCCGGTGCCGAGGGCCGGCCAGTGCCGCAGTGCGCGCAGCGAGGTGGCGGCGGCCCAGCAGCCGTCGGCGCGGGCGTAGAAGACCGTGCGGGCGCCGACGTGGTCGCGGATCAGGACGAGGTCGGCGCCGTCCACCACGACCAGGACGAACAGGCCGTCGGCCCGCCGGACGCCGTCCGCGCCGAGGTGGTGCCAGAGCCGGAGCAGCAGTTCGCCGTCGGGGCAGTCACCGGGCGCGGGGGCGCCGGCCGCGGCGAGGGCGGCGAGCAGCTCGGGGCGGTTGTGCAGGGTCACCTCGCCGACGGCGGTACGGCCGCCAACGGTGAACGGGCCGGTGGCGAAGCCGGGCTCACCGCTGATCAGGGCGGCCTGGGCCGGTCCGGGGGCGCCGCCGGTGAGGGCGGCGAGGTGGGTGCGGGCCCGATCGGTGTCGGGGCCCGCGCAGGCGCAGCAGCGAGCCATCGGGGAGGGTGCCTTTCGCTGGGGGTGCCGGGGCTGTCGGGGGTGTCGGGGTGACCCCTGTGACGCGGGAACGGGCGTATCGGCGGGCTCAGGGCTCAGCCGAAGTCGTCGCCGTCCCAGCCGTCGTCGCCGGAGCCGTCCCAGTCGCCGCCGTAGTCGCCGTCGTGATCGTCGTGACCGTCCGGGCCGTCACCTTCGCCGTGGCCGGAGTCGCCGGAGGAGTCGCCCCCCGAGCCGCCGCCGTCACCACCGGAGGAGCCGGCGTTCTGGGTACGGGCCTGCTCGCGCAGGTGCTGCTCCTCGTCCTCGCTCAGCTCCAGCGGCGGGAACTGGGAGACCGCGACGGCGGCGGCCCCGGCCACCCCGAGCGCGCCGAGCACCACGCCGAGCCGGCCGCTGAAGGCGGTGCGGTTGACGGTGACCAGCTCGCCGCGGGCCCAGACGGTCCGGCCGTAGCCGATGTCGCGGCCGTAGCGGACGGTGCCGTCGGTGTGGCGGCGCTTGACCAGGTCCCGGCCGAGCGGTTCGTCGGTGCCGGCCAGGCCGTCGCTGTCGTGCCAGTGCACGAGGCGGTCCGCCCCGCGCCGGCGCCACTCGCTGCGGCCGTCCTCGTAGCGGCGGTGCACGGTGCCGTCGGCCAGCAGTTCGTCGCTGTAGCCGAGCTGGCGTGGCTGCGTCATGGTCGGGAGTCCTCAGGTGTCCGGGAGCCCTCCTGCGGAGGGCCGGGCGGAGAGTCAGGCGGTGGGCCAGCTCAGGAAGCCGGTGGTGCGGGCGGTGCGGACCCGGCGGTGCAGCGGGGCCCGCCGGGGGCCGGCGGAGCCGCCCCGGACCTGGCGGATCACGGTGTGCAGCAGCCGGGCGGGGCCGACGGCGGCCAGCTCGATGGTCCGGCCGCTGCCGAGCCAGGCGCGCTCCTCGGGCCGCAGCGCGGCGGGCAGCGGGCCCCGGAACGGCCGCGGGCCGCGGCCGGCGGTCAGGTGCAGGGCGGTGGCGTGCCGAGGGACCAGCCCCATCGACCGCACCCGCACGGCGGCGCCGGGCCCGCCCGCGCCACCCGCCGGGCGCAGCTCGTCGCGGACCCGCTCGAAGCAGGCGAGCCCGGCCGGGCTGGCGTCGTGCAGCACGTGCACCACCGCGCCGCCGGCCCGCTCCAGGGCCGCGACCAGTCGCGGATCGAGCGGCAGGTCGGCCGCGGTGACGATCGGGCAGGCCGCCTCCAGGTGCAGACCGTTGGCGATCAGCATCCCGGTGATCTCCCGGCTCTGGCAGACCAGCAGCCGGGGCAGCCCGTAGTCGTACAGGTCGCTCTCGGCGCCGGCCCGCGGCTCCCGCCCCACCGCCGCCGGCGGCCGCGGGGGCGGCAGCAGGCCCGGCAGCTCGGCGCGGCGCACCGCCAGCACCTCGGCGAACCGGGCGTACCGCACCGGCGGCGCCAGCGTGTACGGGATCCGGCGCGGCCCGGCGTGCAGCGGCTGGAGGACGCGGCACAGCTCGTAGTACAGCTGGCGCTCGGTGTACCGCAGGCCGCCGGGCGCCCCGGCCCGGTCGGCGGCGACGGTGAGGACGCCGTCCAGCAGCAGGCGCAGCGGCCGGCGGCGCGGGGGCCCGGGGGGCGGCGGGACGGTCATGCGGTGCCCTCTCGGTGCGGCCCGGAGCCGGGCTCGGGCCAGGTCAGGAAGCCGACGGCGAGTGCCCGGCGGCGGGTCTCGGCGGGCGCCTCCGGCCGGGCCGGCGTCGGCGCCGCCTTCTGCAACGGGATGCGCGCGGGCGGTTCCAGGACGCGCTCGGCGGCTCGGACAGCGAGTGCCATCAGCCGCTTCGGCGCCACCGCGGCCAGCGGGCTCCACCAGCCCTCGGCGTACCAGGCCAGCTCGGCGGAGGTCAGCCAACCGGCGTCGCGCGCCAGCCGGATCTGCAGCTCGGGGGCGCGGAACGGGTCGCGCAGCACGACGGACCTGTCCTCGGCGGCGAGGACGGCGCGGGCGGGCAGCCCGGCGTCCAGGACCCGGCGGCCGGGCAGCTCGGCGCGGGCGTCGGCGACCAGCAGGCAGCCCTGCGGCGAGGCGTCGTGCAGCACGACCACGGGCAGGCCGGCCGGGACGGCGCGCAGGTCGGCGGCGAGCAGCGCGCGGTGGCGCTGCGGGTACCGGTTGGCCCGCAGGAAGGCGGTGACGGTGCGGTCCGGGCAGAGCAGGACGAACGCCGGGTCGGCCACCGGCGGTCCGGCCTGGACCAGGGCGTCCTCGACCAGCCCGGCGGGCAGGGCGGAGTAGACCTTCTTCCAGCGCGGCACCACGATGTCGTGGAAGGCGCCGGCCGTCCAGCGCGTGGTGTGCTCCCGGGGCGGCGACGGCTTGTCGGAGAGCACCACCTGGCGTACCGCGAAGCCGAGCAGCACGGCCCCGAGCAGCACCAGCAGGGCGATCGGGAGGCCCTTCAGGGCCAGCGCGCCGACCAGCGCGCCGACCCCGAGCACGGCCAGGCAGCCCGCACCGCCCCTACTGCCCCGGAACTCCGCGGCGGGCCGCCCTCGGCGCTCGGTCGCGTAGCGCAACTGGTCGACCGTGCAGACCAGTTCGCCCGCACCGGTGAGCTTGGTGGCGAGCTTGCGGATCCGGACGTCGTGCAGCCCGGCCCCCTCGACCTTCGGATCCAGGGCGAAGGGCTTGCCGCAGTACCCGCACTTGTGCCCCGAACGGCTCCGCTGCAGCAGGTGCTTGTCGCAGTGCGGGCAGATCATCTCGGTGTCTCCAGCGTCGCGGCGAATCGGCGCAGCCGGGCGGCCAGCCGCTCTCTGGGACTGACCGTACCCACCCGCTGGTTCCGCTCCACCTCCCGCAGGGCGGCGGCCAGTTGGCCGTCCTCGCGGCGTTCGGCCTCGGCCGCGGTGATCGCGTAGTCCTCGTGGTCGATGCCGAAGCCGGTGTTGGCGGCGAGGATGTTGAGCGGCTCGGAGCCCCGGTTGGCGAACGAGTGCGGCATCAGCTCGGGGATCCGGATCAGCAGGCCGGGTGTCAGCGGGACGTCCACCACCCGGCGCCGTTCGGCGTCGTACAGCCCGCAGGCGGCGTGGCCCAGGCTCAGCACCAGGTGCTCGCCGCCGTGGGCGTGCGGGGTGAAGGCGCTGTGCGGGGCGACGATGCCGAGCTTGTAGGTGGCGTTGGACGGCCGCTCGGGCGAGGTCTTGGCGTCACCGACCAGGTAGTGGGCGAACTGCCCCTCGTCGATGAAGCGCAACAGCTCCTCGCCGGCCGCCCCGTGCGCGCGGTCCGGGCCCAGTTCGCGGGCGCCGTCCCGGTCGGCGAGCAGGACACGGCCGTCCGGCCGCAGCTGGTACAGGTCCACGCCGGCCGGCAGCGACCGCGCGAGCCGCTCCAGCCCGAGCAGCCCGGATCGTACGGACATCCGCCACCCCACCCCCACGTTCGCGCCGGCCCGAGCGCGGCGTCACCCCGGGTGACGCCGATCGCCGGGCGCCGGTTCCCCGGCCGGGACCGGTGGCGTGGATCTTACGCAGGCGAAGTGAACTCCGGGGCAACGGCCCCGGACGGCGCGGCCCGGCGGGCTCCGGCCGGTCCGACCGGCTCAGCGCCCGCGGGTGACCACGAAGTCGGGCAGGGCGGCCAGGAACTCCCGCGCCTCGGCGGCCTCCCCGGCCGGGTCGGCGACGTCCGGCGCCGCCGCCAGCACCTCGGTGATCTCCCGCTCGGCGGCGGCCACCAGCCCGTCCGCCGCGTGCCGGGCGCTCTCCACGCAGTCGTACGCCGTCATCCGGTCCAGCAGCCAGCACACCTCCTCCGCCGCGCCGGGCCCGCGCTGCGCCCGGGTGCGGCTGAGGTGCCGCACGACGCGGGCGCGCTCGGCCGGGGTGCAGCGCTCCAGCAGGTGGATCAGCAGCAGGGTGCGCTTGCCCTCCCAGAGGTCCCCGGCGATCTCCTTGCCGTAGTCCGCCTCGGTGCCGACCAGGTTGAGCACGTCGTCCTGGATCTGGAACGCGGCCCCCAGGTACCAGCCGAACCGGTCCAGCCGGGCGGCGTCGGCGCCGGCGCCCTCGGCCACCAGCAGACCGCTGCGGCAGGGGTAGAGGAAGGTGTACCAGGACGTCTTCTTGAGGCACATCCGGTAGTAGTCGGCGGGCACCAGGTCACAGGCGTTGTCGCGGATCCAGGCGATCTCCAGGGCCTGCCCCTCCAGCGACTGCCGGCACATCAGCTCGGTCTCCTCGAACAGCCGCCAGGCCAGTTCGCCGCCCAGCTCGCGCCGGTTGGCCATGAGGCGCCGGAGGCCGAGCAGGTTGGTCGCGTTCCCGACGTTCAGCGCGACCTCGACGCCGTGCTCGGCGGAGATCGTCGGCGCGCCCCGGCGCAGCTCGCTGCCGTCCTGGATGTCGTCGTGGATCAGGAAGCCGTTGTGGAACAGCTCGACCGTGACGGCGGGGTTCAGCGCCCGCTCGGGGTCGCCGCCGAACGCGGCGCAGGTGGCCAGGCAGAGCCCGGCCCGCAGTCCCTTGCACGGCCGGGCCGGGTAGTCGGCCGCCAGCTCGTACAGGTACGGCGGGCTCTCCTCGGGGATGTGGCGCAGCAGCTCCGCCAGGGTGCGCTCGCGGTGCCGGGCGAGCACCCGCTCGACCAGGGTGGTGGCGCCGGCGAGCGGCCGGGCGGTGGTCGTCACCCGTGCCGGCCGTCGGCCCCGCCGGGGCGCTCGGCAGGGCTCTGCCGGGGCCCGAAGGTGCTCTCCATGGTCCGGTTGGCGAGCGCCGGCGCCAGCGAGCTGAGGTTGAGCAGCAGATCGAGGACGTCGTGCGCGTTGGCGGCGAGGCGCTGGGTCTGGTCGGCGGCGTCGCCGGTGGTGCTGCCGAGCAGACGGCTGCTGACGGCGTCGATCAGCTGGTGGGTGTTCTCCGAGACCCGGCGCACCAGGCGGTCGAACTCCTCCTGGTCGACGTGGTGTTCGCCGGTCAGCCGGTCGCCGGCGGCCTTGGCGTCGGTCAGCCCGGCGGACAGCTCGCGCTCCAGCACCGCGGCCGCCTCCATGACGGCCTGCGAGCCCTGCTCGCCCAACTCGCTGAACCGACCGGCATCGGGCATGGCTGACCTCCTGGTGCGGACCCCGGGCGGACCGGGGCAGGCCGGACCGGCGGTCGGGCAGAGCGCCGCCGTGATCGCTGATCGTACATGCCTGGGTACGGAGCGTGTCCACTCGGTTTTCGGGGTGCGGGCGGGGGTGCCCGGGCGGGCCGCCGCGCCGGTCGGGCGGGCGTTCCGTGGGGCCGCCGTCGCACCGATCGGCCCAGCGCGGGCGGCCGGGCGGGCGCCCCGTGGTGCGGCCGGACCCGGCGAGTCGTCAGGCGGGCCGCCGTCGGTCACTGATAGTAGTTGCGTGGTTGCGGTGCGATCGACCGCCGGCTGCTGTCCTGGCCGGTGGAGCGTTCGGCCGGCCCAATCGACTGGTGCGCGCCGCTGCCGCAGTGCTGCTCGCCGCGGTGCCCGGGTGCTGGACAAGGAGCGGTCATGGGTGGCAGAGAGCGCCCGCCGAGAGCGCGGACCCCTCGGCCGGGCAAGGGCGGCGGGCCGGCCCGGCCCCGGGTGGACGCACGGGTGGAGATCGCCCGGCTGGAGGGCTATCTGGCCTGGGAGGCCGAGGTGGCGGCGGCCGAGCGGGACGCCCAGGCGTTCGCGGGCCGGTTCCCCTGGCTGTCGCCCGCCGAACGGGAGGACCTCGAACGGGCCTACGCGGCCGACCGGTTGCGCTACGCCGAGGACGTCGTCGACCGGGCCGTGGAGCGGTGCCGCCAGCTGGCCGCGCGCTACCGCAGCGAGTGCCGGCGGATCTGCGCGCGCTGGGCGGCCGTCTGCCTCTCGGTGGCGCTCGCCGCGGCCCTGCTCGCGGTGGTGCCGGTCGCGCTGCGGGCCTGACCGGGGCGGCGGCCGCGCGCCGGAGCCCGCGGGGTGATCGCGCGCGACGGGCCCGCCACGCGCTGGACGGCGTGGCGGGCCCGGTCGTGCGGGGCGCGGGAGGTCAGTGGTGGCCGTGGCCGCTGGTGATCTCCTCGTGCTCCTGCGCGGTCGGCTTGGCGATCTGGCTGCCCCGGCCGAAGAAGCCGCGCGAGAGTTGGGCCCGGGTGCGGGTGAGCAGGCCGGCCCGGCGGACCACGCCGTTCTCGTCCACCTCGGCCGGCAGCTCCATCGGCTGCGGCTGCTCGTGCGAGGTGAGCGTGTACAGCCGTCCCTGCGGGAGCGGGGCGTGCACCTCGACGAACTCGCCGTGCTGCAGCCGGTTGATGACGCCGGTCTCGCGGCCGTGCAGCACCTTCTCCTTGTCGCGCCGCTGGAGGCCCAGGCACCAGCGCTTGGTGATCACGAAGACCACCACCGGGAGGACGAAGAAGCCGATCCGGACCGCGTTGGTGATGGCGTTGATCGACAGGTGGAAGTGGGTGGCGATGAGGTCGTTGCCGCCACCGATCAGCAGGATCACGTAGAGGCTGACCCAGGCGGCGCCGAAGCCGGTCCGCACGGGCGCGTTGCGCGGGCGGTCCGCCATGTGGTGCTCGCGCCGGTCGCCGGTGACCCAGGCCTCCAGGAACGGGTACGTCCAGATGGCGAAGAGCACCAGCGGGAAGATCATCAGCGGCACGAAGACCCCCATGTTGAGGGTGTGCCCCCAGAGGCCGATCTCCCAGCCCGGCATGATCCGGATCAGGCCCTCGGAGAAGCCCATGTACCAGTCGGGCTGGGCGTCCGTGGACACCTGGTCCGGCCGGTACGGGCCGTAGGCCCAGATCGGGTTGACGGTGGCGATCGCCGCCATCGCGCTGATGATGCCGAACACCAGGAAGAAGAAGCCGCCCGCCTTGGCCATGTAGACCGGCATCAGCGGCATGCCGACGACGTTCTCCTCCTTGCGGCCGGGCCCGGAGAACTGGGTGTGCTTGTGGTAGAAGACCAGGATCAGGTGGGCCACCAGCAGGCCCAGCATGATCCCCGGGATCAGCAGGATGTGCACGGTGAACAGCCGGGGCACGATCACGAAGCCCGGGAACTCGCCGCCGTAGATGAAGAACTGCAGGTACGTGCCGACCAGCGGGACGGCCAGCACCGCGCCCTCCATGAACCGGATGCCGGTGCCGGAGAGCAGGTCGTCGGGCAGCGAGTAGCCCATGAAGCCGTCGAACATGCCGAGGAACAGCAGCAGCGCGCCGAAGATCCAGTTGATCTCGCGCGGCTTGCGGAACGCGCCGGTGAAGAAGACGCGCATCATGTGCACCAGCATCGCGGCGACGAACACGATCGCCGCCCAGTGGTGGATCTGCCGGATCAGCAGACCGCCGCGGATGTCGAAGCTGATGTCGACCGTCGAGGCGTACGCCTCGGACATCCGGATGCCCCGGAGCGGGATGTACGAGCCCTCGTACGTCACCTCGGCCATCGACGGCTGGAAGAACAGGGTCAGCCAGACGCCGGTCAGGATGATGATGATGAAGGTGTACAGGCAGATCTCGCCGAGCATGAAGGACCAGTGGTCCGGGAAGATCTTGCGCAGGTTGGCCTTGGACAGGGCGTAGATGCCGAGCCGGCCGTCGGCCCAGTCGGCGAGGGCCTCGCCCTTGTTCGCGGGCGCCGAGCGCGTGCTGGTGACCGGTCCCGGGCGCGACTGCTGGTGGGCTCTCACGACGGGCTCCCCGGCGTCCGCTGCGTACCGTCCGGGGAGCCCGCCTGCGGAGCTGCCGGCCGGCGGAGTGATGTGATCATGGGACCTCTCGATACGGGGCCGCCGGGGTCGCCGGCGCGCGGATCCGCCGACCCGCTGGCCCCGTTGCTCAAAGTGATGGAGCGCTTACTCTGTCATGCTGTCGGCAGGGGGCCGACTGTGCACGTCCATCGGCCCGGACGGCCGCTCGTGTCGGCCCGTCCGGGGGTGTGCGTGCCGCTGACCGGCCGCTTTCGGGCCGCGAATGGTGCGCTCGGGTGCTGTTGCCGGGGAGCCGAACCGTTTCGGCGCGCGCCGTGCGCGGGGAGGGTGCGGTCCCCGGCCTACGCTGCGCCAATGGTGGATCACCGGGAACTCTACGAGGACGTGACAGCGGCCCTGGCCCGTGCCGGGTTCGACACCGAGCGGGACCCCTCGGGGCCCTCGGGCCTGCGGATCGCGGAACTGCCCCAGGGCGTGCTGGTCGGCTGGTCGCCGGGCGCGGACCAGGACGCCGGGCAGGGCGCCGAGTCCGGCGGGGACGGCGCCGGCGGGCCGGGCGACGCCGCGCCGCCGCCCGTCGAGGGCATCCGTACGGCGATGACCGGGGCGGTCGCCGCGGTGCTCCGGGAGTCCGGCTACCGGGTGGCCGAGGCCGGGCCGGGCGAGCTGCTGGTGACGGCCGGCCCCCGGACGCGGGCGGAGGCGGTGCGGTCGGGCGGTGCGCCGGAGGCGGCCGCCGTGCCGGAGCAGTGGTGGGGCTGAGCGGGCGGGGCCCCGGCGGACCCGGGCCCCGGGTGGTGGTTGCCGTCCGCCGGTAGGCACCCCCTACGAGCACGTTCCCGAACACCGTGGACCCGTCGGACGATCACGTCCGGCGGGTCCACGGCGTTCCGGGGTGCGCCGCGGCCGCCCCTCCTGTACCACGTTCGGGCACCGGCGGGCCCGCACGGTGATCCCGGCCGCCGCCGACGGAACGTCAGATCCTCAAGCCTTCCGTCCTGTTGATCTAAGTCTTGAACGCACGAAGCATTTTGCTCTGTTCTTGTCAAGAGTGCGACAGTCAGGGGATCGGCGACCGGCCCTTTGGATTCGCGGATCGATTCTCACGTTCGCACCAGGTGGTGAACGTCGAAGCGAAACCATATGTCCGTTCTGTCATGTCCTGCCAGATTGATACTCGGAGGTTCCTCCAAGCTTCAATGACGAGTAGGCGTTCACGAAGATAACGAAAAGATCTGAATCGTGAGGGCTTGGATTTACTTATTGACGTCATATGCCGAAGACGGATTAACTCCTCCCACCCCGCCGCAGCGCTGCGGCACCGTCACGGAGGCACTCCTCACATGAACGCAACGATGCGTCGCGTCGTCATTGGCACCGCCGCGGTCTCGATGGCCCTTTCGATGGCCGCCTGCGGCAAGGCCGGCAGTGACAAGAAGGACTCCGCGAGCTCCGGGGACAGCAAGTCCATCGGCCTGCTGCTCCCCGAGAACGCCTCCTCCACCCGCTACGAGTCCTTCGACCGGCCGTTCATCGAGGCCAAGGTCAAGGCGCTCTGCTCGGACTGCAAGGTGCAGTACAGCAACGCCGAGGGCAGCGCCGCCAAGCAGAAGCAGCAGTTCGACACCCTGATCGCCCAGGGTGTGAAGGTGATCATCCTGGACGCCTTCGACGCCAAGTCCACCCAGTCCTGGGTGAAGGAGGCGGCCGGCAAGGGCGTCAAGGTCATCGCCTACGACCGGCTCGCCACCGGCCCGGTCTCGGCCTACGTCTCCTTCGACAACGAGAAGGTCGGCGAGCTGCAGGGCCAGGCGCTGGTCGACGCGCTCGGCGCCAAGGCGGCCGACGCCAACATCATCATGATCAACGGTGACGAGGCCGACCCCAACGCCGCGCAGTTCAAGTCGGGCGCGCACAAGGTGCTCGACGGCAAGGTCAAGAAGGTGGTCTACGAGCAGTCCGGCGAGTGGAAGCCCACCGTCGCCGGCCAGAAGACCGGTGCCGCCATCACCCAGCTGGGCAAGGACGGCTTCCAGGCCGTCTACTCCGCCAACGACGGCATGGCGGGCGCCATCATCACCCAGCTGAAGGCCGCGGGCGTCAGCGTCCCGGTCGGCGGTCAGGACGCCGGCCTCGACGCCGTCCAGCGGATCGTCGCCGGGGACCAGGCCTACACCATCTACAAGGCCTACAAGCCGCTCGCCGACAGCGCCGCCGAGCTGGCCGTGAACCTCCTGCAGGGCAAGGACCTCAAGGCCGCGGCGCCGTCCACGGTGGACAGCGACACGGACAAGGGCATCCCGGCCAAGCTGCTGGAGCCCAAGGTCGTCACCAAGGCCAACATCAACGACACCGTCATCGCCGACGGCCTCTACAAGGCCGCCGACATCTGCACCGCGGACTTCGCCGCCGCCTGCACCACCGCCGGCGTCAAGTAGCGCGCCCGCCGGGCTCGAAGGCCACGGCGCTCCCCGTACCGCCCGGGGAGCGCCGGCCCTCCTGCCCGAAGGAACCCCACCCCACCCCACGCACTACCCCGCAGGAGATGGTTCACGTGACAGGCGCACCCGTACTGGCGCTGCGCGCGGTCTCCAAGCGCTTCGGCGCTGTCCAGGCACTCACCGATGTCGACCTCGACGTCCACGCCGGCGAAGTCGTCGCGCTGGTCGGCGACAACGGCGCCGGCAAGTCCACCCTGGTCAAGACGATCGCAGGAGTTCACCCGATCGACGAGGGTGAGATCACCTGGGACGGGCGCCCGGTCCGGGTCACCCGCCCCCAGGAGGCCCAGGCACTCGGCATCGCCACCGTGTACCAGGACCTCGCGCTCTGCGACAACCTCGACGTCGTCGCCAACCTCTTCCTGGGCCGCGAGCTGCGCCGCTTCGGCACGCTGGACGAGGTCGCCATGGAGCGGCGCGCCAAGGAACTGCTGGACACCCTCTCGATCCGGATCCCCAGCGTGCGGATCCCGATCGCCGCGCTCTCCGGCGGCCAGCGCCAGGTCGTGGCGATCGCCCGCGCCCTCGTCGGCGACCCGAGGATCGTGATCCTCGACGAGCCGACCGCGGCCCTCGGCGTCGAGCAGACCGCGCAGGTCCTCGACCTGGTCGAGCGGCTGCGCCAGCGCGGCCTCGGCGTGATCCTGATCAGCCACAACATGGCGGACGTACGGGCGGTCGCCGACACCGTCGCCGTCCTGCGCCTGGGCCGCAACAACGGGGTCTTCCCGGTCGCCGGCACCTCGCCCGAGGAGATCATCTCCGCCATCACCGGCGCCACCGACAACGCCGTCACCCGGCGTCAGGCACGTATCGCGGAGGAAGCGAAGTGAGCACCAGCCAGACCACCCCCACCAACGCCCCGGCACCGGTGGCCGACCCGCGTCTGCTGGTCCGCCAGGGCGGCGTCGCGGGCTACCTGGAGGAGTTCCGCCGCAAGATCAAGAGCGGGGACCTCGGCTCGCTGCCCGTCGTCATCGGCCTGGTCCTGATCGCGGTCATCTTCCAGAGCGTCACCGGCCACTTCCTCCAGGCCGACAACCTGACCAACATCACCAAGTGGATCGCCGGTCCCGGCCTGATCGCCGTCGGTGTCGTCTTCGTCCTGCTGCTCGGCGAGATCGACCTCTCGCTGGGCTCCATCGCGGGCGTCACCTCGGCCATCACCTCCGTCCTGGCGGTTCGTCAGGGCCTCAACGAGGGCCTGGCGATCCTGCTCGCCCTCGTCGCGGCGGTGGCCATGGGCGCCCTGCACGGCTTCTTCTTCGCCAGGATCGGCGTCCCCGCCTTCGTCGTCACCCTGGCCGGCATGCTCGCCTGGAGCGGTCTGCAGGACTACGTCCTCGGCAAGCTCGGCACCGTCAACAACATCAACGACGGCGTCGTCGCCAACCTGGACACCTACTTCCTGGGCGACGGCGACATCGCCTTCGCCTGGCTGGCGGCCGTCCTCGCGATCGTGCTGTTCCTCGGCGGCCAGCTCCTGGACGCCCGCCGCCGCACCACCGCCGGACTGCCCGCCCGCACCACCGGCGAGATAGCGCTGCGCACCGGCGCCCTCGCGGTGCTCGCCCTGGCCGGCGCCTACACCCTCAACCAGGACAGCGGCCTGCCGCTGCCGCTGGTCATCCTGCTCGGCGTCGTCGTGCTGACCGACTTCGTGCTGCGCCGCACCTCCTACGGCCGGCAGATCTTCGCCGTCGGCGGTGGCATCGAGGCCGCCCGCCGCGCGGGCATCAACGTCGCCTGGGTCCGCATCTCGGTCTTCATGATCTCGGCCGGCCTGGCCGGTCTCGGCGGCCTGTTCATCGCCTCCCAGCAGGGCTCGGCGGACAAGACGCTGGGCAGCGGCAACGTGCTGATGAGCGCCATCGCGGCCGCCGTCATCGGTGGCACCAGCCTCTTCGGCGGGCGCGGCAAGACCTGGTCGGCGCTGCTCGGCATCCTGGTCATCCAGTCCATCACCACGGGCCTGGACATGGTGCACGCAGCCCAGGCGATCCAGTACATGATCACCGGCGCCGTGCTGCTGGCCGCCGTCGTCCTGGACTCGGTCTCCCGTCGCACGCAGAAGTCCTCGGGCCGCGGCTGACCACCGCCCCTTGAACGGCCCGGTACCCACCCCCACGGGTACCGGGCCTCCGGCGTTCCCGGGCCCGGGCGGGCGCCGGACGGGCCGGGGCGCGGGACGTTCGTCCCTCCCGTCCGGGCCGGCCGCCCCGCACCCTGGAAGTGGAGCGCCGGCCCGTGGAGGCCGGCAGCACGCACCGAGAGAGGGAAACGCGGCCTTCATGTCCGACGAGCTGATCGTGCACCGCATGGTGGACGCCTTCTTCACCCACTGCCACGACTGTGACGAGCCGCGCGACCCGAACTGCCACCCCCGGGCGCACTGGCGCCTGTACCTGGACCTCGATCCGGAGACCGTCGGGCGGATCCGGCACTGGCTGCTGGACCCGGCGAACCCCACCGGCACCGTCGCCGACCGCGCCGTCCTGCTGAACTGGCTCGACACCCAGGAGGCGTGACCCGCCCGGCCGGGCCGGATCCTCGCGCGCCGGTCCTCTCGCCGGGTCCTGTCGCGCCGGGTCCTCTTGCGTCGGGCGATCGTGCGGTGAAAGCCTTTCGTCCCAGCGGTCGCAGGCGTTCGCCCGGGCCGTGGCGTACGCGGCAGTGGCCGCGCGCGGCGGGGTACCGGGGCAGGGAGTCGCATGACGGTTCACGAATCGGTGGTCGACGCGATCGGCGGGACGCCGCTGTTCCGGCTGGCCCGGCTCGGCGCCGGCCTCGCGACCCCCGTCTACGCCAAGGCCGAGTTCCTCAGCATCGGCGGGAGCGTGAAGGACCGCGCCGCGCTGTCGATGGTCCTGGCGGCCGAGCGGGACGGCCTGCTCCGGCCCGGTGGGACGATCATCGAGGCGACCTCCGGCAACACCGGGATCGGCCTCACCATCGTCGGCCGCCGGCGCGGCTACCGGGTGATCGCCTGCGTGGCCGACCGGTCCGCCGTCGAGAAGTCGGACATCCTGCGGGCGTACGGCGCCGAGGTGGTGCTCGCCCCGACCACGCTGCCGGCCGAGCACCCGGACCACCTGTTCAACGTGGTGCGCCGGCTCGCCGAGGAGATCCCCGGCGCCTGGCTGGCCAACCAGTACGACAATCCCGCCAACCCCGACGCGCACGTGCGGACCACCGGTCCGGAGCTCTGGGAGCAGACCGGGGGCCGGGTGACCCACTTCGTCGCGGGGGTCGGCACCGGCGGCACGATCAGCGGCACCGGCGCCTTCCTCAAGAAGGCCTCCGGCGGCGGCGTCACGGTGGTCGGCGCGGACCCGGAGTCCTCCCGCTACGGCGGTGGCGACGGCAGCCCCTACTTCGTCGACAGCATCGGCCACTTCCTGCACCCCGGCACGGCGGAGGACCGCTGGCCGGAGTCCTACCACCGCGAGGTCGTCGACCACGTCGAGCGGATCCCGGACCGCGAGTCCCTGCTGACCGCACGGCGGCTGGCCCGTGAGGAGGGACTGCTGGCCGGCCCCTCCTCGGGCACGGCGGTGGCCGCCGCGCTCCGGGTCGCGCGCGGACTCGGCCCCGACGACCTCGTCGTGGTGCTGCTGCCCGACTCCGGCCGGTCCTACCTCTCCAAGCTGTACAGCGACGACTGGCTGCGCCGGTGGGGGTTCCTGGAGGAGCCGCGGGGCGCCGACGAGACCGGGCCGACCGTCCGGTCCGTGCTGGACGGTCGGCCCGGCGGGCCGGTCACGGTCGCCTCGGACGCCTCGGTGGCCGACGCCCTGGCCGTGCTGCGCGGAGTGCCCGGCGGCGTCGCGCCGGTGGTGCTGGCCCGGCCGGAGCGCCCGTACGGGGTCAGCGCCACCGAGGTGCTGGGCTCCCTCTCCTCGGCGGCCGTCGAGCGAGCGGTCACCGAGGGCCGCGCCGCGCCGGACGGCCCGGTCACCGCCCTGCTGGGCCCCGCCCTGCCGACGGTCGGCGTCGGCCAGTCGCTCGCCGAGGCCCGGGAGTCGCTCGGGCCCGGCCAGGACGCCGCGCTCGTCCTGGTCGACGGCCGGGCCGTCGCACTGGTGCGGCGCGACGAGCTGGCCGGCTGAGGCCCGGGGCACCCGGCCCGACGCTCAGTCGATCCCGCCCCGGCGGATCACCTCCCCGTACCAGTGGGCGCTGGCCTTCGGGGTGCGGGCGAGCGTGTCGTAGTCGACGTGGACTGCGCCGAAGCGCTTGGCGTAGCCGTAGGCCCACTCGAAGTTGTCGAGCAGCGACCAGAGGTAGTAGCCGCGCACGTCGGCGCCGGCTTCGAGGGCGTGGTGGACGGCGGCGAGGTGGGCGCGGATGTAGGCGATCCGCCGGGGGTCGTCGACGCTGCCGTCGGGGCCGACCACGTCCTCGAAGGCCGCGCCGTTCTCGGTCACGAGGAGCGGCAGCCCGTGCTCCCGGTGCAGCGAGGTCAGCAGCTCGGTCAGGCCGGTCGGGTCGATCGGCCACCCCATGGCGGTGAGTTCGCCGGGCGCGCGGTGGAAGGTGACGTCGTCGGCGCCCGGCCAGGGGGAGTGCGGGCTCGCGCCGTGGCCGTCGTGGCGGGCCGTCGCGGCCTCGCCGTCGCGGGCTGCGGAGACCACCGTCGGCGTGTAGTAGTTCAGCCCGAGCAGGTCGATGGGCCGGGAGATCTCGGCGAGGTCGCCGTCGCGCACCAGGTCCGCCCAGTCGACCAGGTGGGCGGTGTCGGCCAGCAGGTCGTCCGGGTAGGCGCCGGCGAACATCGGACCGGTGAAGATCCGGTTGCCCACCGCGTCGATGCGCCGGGCCGCGGCGAGGTCGTCGGGGTGGCCGGTGAGCGGGCGGACGGCGTGCAGGTTGAGTGAGACGGCGATCTCGGCGGTCGAGGGCAGGGCGGCGCGCAGGGCGCCGACGGCGAGGCCGTGCCCGAGGTTGAGGTGGTGGGCGGCGCGGAGCGCGTCGGCCGGGCTGGTGCGGCCGGGGGCGTGGACGCCGGAGCCGTAGCCGAGGAAGGCGCTGCACCAGGGTTCGTTGAGGGTCACCCAGGTGTCGATCCGGTCGCCCAGGGCCTGTGCCGCGAGGGCCGCGTACTCGGCGAAGCGCTCGGCGCTCGCGCGCACCGGCCAGCCGCCGGCGTCCTCCAGGTGCTGCGGGAGGTCCCAGTGGTAGAGGGTGGCGACCGGCCGGATGCCGTGCTCCGCGAGCTCGTCGGCCAGGGCCCGGTAGAAGTCCAGGCCCCTCTCCAGGGCGGGGCCGCGGCCGGTGGGCTGGATCCGTGGCCAGGAGAGCGAGAACCGGTAGGAGGTGAGGCCGAGCCGGGCCATCAGCCGGACGTCCTCGCGGAACCGGTGGTAGTGGTCGACCGCCACGTCGCCGGTCTGCCCGCCGGCGGTCCGGCCGGGGGTGTGGCTGAAGGTGTCCCAGATCGACGGCGTCCGGCCGCCCTCGGCGGCGGCGCCCTCGATCTGGTAGGCGGCGGTGGCGGCGCCCCAGCGGAAGCCGGGCGGGAAGGCCCGGGCGGGGGGTTCGGCCGCGGTGCGGGCGGCGGGGGTGGAGGCGGGGGTGCGGGCGGAGGTGCGGGCCGCGGGGACGGCATCGGTGCGGGCGGGCGGCACGGTGGCGGTCATGGCGGGGATGCTCCCGGGAGGTGGTGGGCGGGGCGGGGGTCAGCGCTCGACGGCGGTTCAGCTCTTGACGGCGGCGTGGGGCGGGTTCAGCTCTTGACGGCGCCGGCGGTGATGCCCCCGACGATGTGCCGGCCCAGGACGGCGAAGAGCAGCAGCAGCGGCAGCGTGCCGACCAGGGCGCCGGTCATGATGACCGCCTGGTTGACTTCGTAGGCGCTGCCGCCGCCGATGGCGGACAACGCGACCTGGACGGTCGGGTTCTGCTGGGTCAGGACGACGAAGGGCCAGAAGAAGTCGTTCCAGGACTGCACGAAGACCAGCATTCCCAGCACGGCCATCGCCGGCCGGGCCACCGGCAGCACGACGTGCCAGACGATCCGCAGACTGTGCGCGCCGTCCACCCGGGCCGCCTCGATCAGCTCCACCGGCAGCGCCTCGGCGAGGTACTGCCGCATGAAGAACACCCCGAAGGCGGCCACCAGGGAGGGGAGCACGACGGCCTTCAGCTGGTTGCCCCAGCCCAGGTCGGTGATGATCCGGTAGAGCGGGATCACGCTGAGCTGCGGGGGGATGGTCATGGTGGCGACGACGACGGTCAGCAGGGCGCCCCGGCCGCGGAACGCCAGCTTGGCGAAGGCGAACCCGGCCAGGGTGGAGAACGCGACCGTACTCAGTGCGACGCAGCCCGCCACGACCGTGGAGTTGAGCAGCGCCCGGCCGAGGTCGGCCTGCTCCCAGGCGGTGGTGATGTTGGTCCACAGCGATCCGCCGGGCAGCAGCGGCGGCGGTGCCTGGGCCACCCGCTCCCCGGTGGAGGAGGCGGCGACGAAGGTCCAGTACAGGGGGAACAGCGAGAGCACGGCGGCGGCCACCAGGACGGCGTAGGTCAGCGGCCCGGCCTTGTCCTGCTCTCCGGCACCGGGCCGCAGCCGGCGCCGGACGGCGCGCAGCGCGCCCGCGAGACGGCCGGGAGCACGGTCGGCGGTGGACGGCCGCGCCGTCGGGGTGGGTTCGAGGGTGGTGGTCATCTCAGCGCCCCTGTCCGGCACGGCCCCGGCGGGCGAGCAGCAGTTGGACGGCGCCGATCAGCAACAGGATCAGCAGCATCGTCCAGGCGACGGCCGACGCGCGGCCCAACTGCCGGCTCGGCCATCCGAGTTCGTACATGTAGAGGCTCAAGGTCTGGAACTGGTGGGCCGATCCGCCGCTGACCCCGACACCGCCGCCGAAGAGCAGCGGCTCGCCGAACAGCTGGGTGGCCCCGATGGTCGAGACGATCACCGTGAACAGGATGGTGGGCCGGATGGACGGCACGGTGATCCGGGTGAACTGCTGCCAGCGGGAGGCGCCGTCCAGGCTCGCGGCCTCGTAGAGGTCCTTCGGGACGGCCTGCATCGCGGCCAGGTAGATCAGCGCGTTGTAGCCCGTCCAGCGCCAGGTGACGATGGTGGCGACGGCGATCTGGGCGGGCCAGGTGTCGGCGTACCAGTCCGTCCGGCCGACCCCCACCAGCGAGAGCAGCCAGTTGACCAACCCGTAGTCGGGGTTGAACAGTTGGACGAAGACCAGGGTCGCCGCCGCGATCGAGGTGGCGTAGGGCGCCAGGACCGCCACCCGCAGGAAGCCCCGGCCGCGCAGCCGGTAGTTGAGCAGGTGCGCCAGCCCGAGCGCCATCAGCAGCTGCGGCACGGTGGACAGCACCCCGATGGTGAAGGTGTTGAGCAGCGCGGTGCGGAACTGCTCCGTGCCCCAGAGCCGGGTGTAGTTGCCCAGCCCGCGCCACTCCATCGCCCCCGGGTCGAGCAGGTCGACCCGGTGCAGCGAGAGCCAGCCGGTCCACAGCAGGGGGAACAGGCCGAAGGCCGCGAAGCAGAGGAAGAAGGGCGCGATGTACGCGTAGGGCGAGGCCTTGAGGTCGAGTCGGTGCAGGCGCGAGCGCCAGCTGGGGGGCGGCGCGGCGGGGCCGGAGCGGCGCCCTGCGGGCGCGGGCCGGGGCGGGCCGCTGTCCGTCGCGGGCCGGTGGGTGGTGGCCACGGGGGAGTCCTTCCAGGGGTGGCGGGCCGGTCCGGTCCGGTCCGCGGACGGGCCCGGCACCGGAACGGCCGGAGGGGTGGCGCTCAGCCGTTGACCTTGTCGTCGATCAGCTTGGTGACGTTGCTCCAGGCCTTGGCCGGGTCGGTGCCGTGCTGCTCGATGTCGAGGATCCCGTTGTCCGTGATGACGGTCTTGACCGTGCCGTCCTGCTCACCGATCGGTGCCGGCGCGATGTTCTGTGCGGTGGCGGCGAAGATCTTCCCGGTCGGGGTGGTGCCGAAGTAGTCCAAGGTGGCGTTCTGGACGGCGGGTTGAGCCAGTGCCGCGGTGGTCGACGGCAGATTGCCGACCTTGGCGAAGACCTTGGCCTGCTGCTCGGGCGCGGTCAGCCAGGCGGCCAGCGCGGCGGCTTCCTTCTGGTGCTTGCCGGCCTTGGGCACCGTGAGGAAGGCGCCGCCCCAGTTGGAGGCCACCGGCGCCTGCGCGATGTCCCACTTGCCCTTGCCCGGGTCGCCGGAGTACTTGCTGATGATGCCGGTCATCCAGGACGGGCAGACCACGGTGGCGAACCGGGCGTTGCTGAAGGCGGTGTTCCAGTCGTCCTGGAACTGCCGCAGACCGGCGCTGATACCGGCGCGGGACGCGTCCACGGCGGTCGTCCAGGCCTTCTTCACCCCGGGGCTGTCCCGGTAGACGAGCTTGCCGGAGGCGTCCGAGTACTGCTGGGACTCCGCGGAGAGGGCCGCGTTGAAGAGGCCGCTCGCCGAGTCGGTGAAGAAGGTGCCGGCCGGGGCCTTGGCCTGGTACTGCTTACCGGCCTCGACGAACTTCGCCCAGTCCCCGCTCCACAGCTTGCCGACGGCCTCGCGGTCGGTCGGCAGTCCGGCCTGCTCGAAGAGGTCCTTGCGGTAGCAGACGGCCATCGGGCCGATGTCGGTGCCCAGGCCGATCAGGGCGCCCTTGGCGGTGGTGGCCTGCTTGGCCTTCCACGGCAGCCACGCGTCGGCCCGGACGCCCTCCGCCTTGGAGAGGTCGGTGAACTTGTCGCCGAGCGTGCCGGTGGCCTGCGCGATGTAGCCGACCTCGACGGCCTGGATGTCGTTGAGGCCGCTGCCGGAGGCCAGGTGGGTCGCCAGGGCGTCCCAGTACTTCTGACCGTCCTGGACGGTCTCGTACCGGATGGTGATCGAGGGGTGGGCGGCCATGTACTCGTCGTACAGGCCGGCTTCGCGGTAGCCGAAGGTGCCGAAGTCGCCGACGGAGAGCGTGACTTTGCCACCGCCGTCGGCGGCTGCGCCGGTGGCGGGATCGGCGTCGGAGCCGCCGGCGCAGCCGGTGAGCAGGAGGGCCGCGAGGGTCAGTGCGGTGGTGACGGGGACGGCCCGGCGGCGTGCGCGGGTGGTGGGACGCATGGGGTTCTCCTCGGTGCCTGTGCGTGGTGGGTGTGGCGGGAGTCTGGTGGTTGGTGGCCGGTGCTCCCGGGGGCCGGGTGGCCGGGTGGCCGGTGCTCCCGGGGGCCGGGTGCGGGTTTGCTCGGGCTTCGGCTCGGGCTCTCTGGTTCCGGCTCGGGCCCTGTGGTTCCGGCTCGGGCTCTGGTCCGGCAGTACTCGGCGGACGCGTGCGTGGTGCCCGGCCGGGGTTGATCAGTCAGTGATCCGGCAGTCAATCAGGCTCACTGGCAGGCTTGTTGATCGAGCGTCGGACAGCCCCTCCGGCTCCGGTCGGGCGTCGGAGGCTGGCCCCGGTGGCGGCGGGCCGCTAGGGTGGGCGCACTGTCGTGGGAGCGCTCCCAAGCACTAGGGGAAGGTTGCTGGGTGATCGGGTCGGGTGTCAAGGCGGATCGCGCCATCCGTTGCGGGAACGTGTCCTGCGGCGGGCGGCCCACCGGGCCGGCACCCGCCCCCTCGCGCCCGCGCCGCGGCCCGGTGGAGGAGGATGGTCTCCGGGGCGCCCGCCCGGCGTGGCGGCCCCCGTGGCGAGGTCTTGGAGAGGTGGACGATGGCACAGGCGGCGAGTGGGACGGCCGGCGCGTCGGGCAGTGGGTCACGGGGCTCGGCACGGCCGACCCTGGAGGAGGTGGCCGCCCTCGCCGGCGTGGGCCGCGGCACGGTCTCCCGGGTGGTCAACGGCTCGCCCCGGGTGAGCGACAAGGCCCGGGAGGCGGTCCAGGCCGCGATCGCCGAACTCGGCTACGTGCCGAACCGGGCGGCGCGGGCCCTGGTCACCTCCCGGACGGACGCCGTCGCCCTGGTCGTCCCGGAGGCGGAGACCAGGCTCTTCTCCGAGCCCTACTTCTCCGACATCATCAGCGGCGTCGCGGCCGAACTCAGCGAGACCGACATGCAGTTGCTGCTGATCCTGGTCCGCAACCAGCGCGAGCGCGACCGGCTGGCCGCGTACCTGTCGGCCCAGCGGGTGGACGGCGTGCTGCTCGTCGCGGTGCACCGGGACGACCCGCTGCCCGGCCTGCTGGAGAGCCTGGAGATCCCGTCGGTGCTGGCCGGCCGGCGCAACGACCACGAGGTCCTCAGCTATGTCCACGCCGACAACGCCGGCGGTGCGCGGATGGCCGTCCGGCACCTGCTGCGGCGCGGCTGCGGCCGGGTGGCCACCATCACCGGCCCGCTGGACATGGAGGTGGCGCTGGCCCGCCTGGACGGCTACCGCCGGGCCCTGGAGGAGGCCGGGCAGACGTACGAGGAGGACCTCGTCGGTCTGGCCGACTTCACCGAGGAGGGCGGGCGGCAGGCGATGCGGGCGCTGCTGGAGCGGCGGCCCGACCTCGACGCGGTGTTCTGCGCCTCGGACGTGATGGCCGCCGGGGCCATGCAGGTGCTCCGGGCGGCCGGCCGGCGGATTCCGGACCAGGTCGCGGTGATCGGGTTCGACGACTCGATCGTGGCCCGGCACACCGAACCGGCGATGACCAGCGTCCGCCAGCCGATCGAGGAGATGGGGCGGACCATGGCCCGGCTGCTCCTGGAGGAGATCGCCGGGCGGCACCGGGGCAGCCGGCAGGTGGTGCTGGCGACCGAGCTGGTGGTCCGCGACTCGGCCTGACGGGGGCCTGGCCGCGGCCCCGGCGCGCGTGCCGGCTTGGCGGGAGCCCCCTGTGCGGCGGGAACCCCCTGTATGGCGGGAACCGCTGACCGGCCGGAACGCCGGGCACAGCGCCGGTGCCGGCCCCGCCGTCGTGGCGGAGCCGACACCGGGCCGGTCGGGCGTCAGCTCGTCGTGCAGCTCAGCGTGGGCGCGGTGTTGCTGCCGGAGTAACCGGCGCCGAACCCGAAGGCGGTGCTCGCGCCCGCCGCCAGCGCGCCGTTGTACGGGGCGTTGGTGACGGTCACGCTCGGGCCGGACTGCGCGAGGACGCCGTTCCAGAGGTTGCTCACCTGCTGGGTGCCGCCCCAGGTCCAGGTCACCTTCCAGTGCGTGGCGGCGGCCGTACCGGTGTTGGTGACGGTGACGTCGGCGTTGAAGCCGCTGCCCCAGTCGCTGCCGACCCGGTAGGTCGCGGTGCAGCCGGAGCTCCCGCCGCCGCTGCCCGCGGCGGTGGTGACGGTGAGGGCCGCCGAGGCCGTCGAGGCATTGCCCGCCGCGTCACGTGCGACCACGGTGTAGCGGTAGGCGGTCGAGGCGGTCAGCCCGCCGTCGGTGTAGGTGGTGCCGCCGGCGCCCGTGGTGGACCCGACCGCCGTGCCGTTGCGGTAGACGTCGTACCCCGTGACCCCGACGTTGTCGGTCGAGGCCGTCCACGCCAGCGAGACGGTGGCGGCCGTGGTGGCGGTGGAGCGGAGCCCGGCCGGGGTGCTCGGCGGCGTGGTGTCGCCGGTGCCGCCGCCGGTCACCGGCGGGTAGGCGTTCTTCAGCAACTCCTGGAACTGGGCGGAGAACCAGGCCCCGGCCAGCGGCGCGCCCGGCAGGGCGCCGGAGAGGTGGAAGTTGTTGCGCGCGTTGCCCGTGTACGTCGGGTCGCACATCCGGTCGAAGCCCTTCCCCTCGTCGTTGGGGATGTACTGGCTGGCGCCGTCCGACTCGCCCGGGGGCTTCACCCACACGTAGGCGTCGATGCCCGGCTCGGGTGCGGTCCGCGGACGCTCGCCGAGGCCGGCCCCGGACTGGTTGCACCAGTTGCCGGTCTGGAACCGCCGGTCGGTCCGGCCGCCGTCCACGTAGCTGTCCACGCTGGTTCGGGCGCCCGGCCCGGTCGGGCGGGCCGCGCCGCCCCAGCCGTTGCGCGAGGTGTCGATCAGCATGCCGATGGCCGGATCGAACCCGGCGCTGACGGCCTTCTGCCGGAAGGCCTGGGCGTAGGAGAGTTCGTCGACGTAGCGGTTCCAGTCCACCCAGGCGCTCTGGCGCACCGAGGTGCCGTTCACCGAGTCGTCGATGGTGTAGTAGGGCTCCTTCAGGGCCGAGTAGTTGGCGGTGTTGACGATGAAGCCGTGCACGTTGGCGGTGGTGGAGCCGGCGGCCGTCGCGGCCTGGTGGAGGACGTCGACGGCGGGGCCGAGGTTGGAGTCCCAGCCGAGCCAGCCGTGGTGGCCGGCATCGACGTAGTTGTAGACGTTCGGGACGGCGCCCAGCTTGGCCAGTGCGTACCCGACGCCGTTCACGTAGTTGCCGTTGGCCTTCATGGTGTCGCACTGCGGGGTGGCGGTGGCGGTGCCGCCCGCGTTGGTGACCAGGTTCGGCAGCGAGTCGATCTCGACGGTGGTGACGATCCGCAGCCCGGCGTAGGCGGGATCGGCCAGCACGGCGGCGATCGGGTCGATGAACTCGGTCCGGTAGCGGCCGATCTCGGTCGGGCCGAGTTCGCCGTTGGAGGCGAGGGCGGCGCAGTCGCGGCCGGGGAGGTCGTAGACGACGAGCTGGACGACGAAGGGCTTGCCCGCCGCCTGCCGGACGGCGTTGTCGAGGTGTCCGCGCAGGCCCAGGTGGCCGGCGGTGCCGTTGATGGCGGCGATGCGGTCGAGCCAGACGGCGGTCGGCTGGCCCGCGACGGCGCTGCCGCCGGGTTCGGCGGCGGCGTTCGCGGCCCACTCGGGGTTCACGTAGACGCCTGCGCCGGCATAGGGATTGTCGACCCGGGCGGCCGGCGTTGAGGCCTCCGCCGGAGCGGCGGAGGCGGAGGCGGTGGCGACGGGCAGGAGGCTGGTGGCGCCGAGCGCCGCGACGGCGGCGAGGGCGCGCAGCCGGTGGAGTACGGGCCTGCGGCGGGTGCGTCCGCCGTTGTGGTGGCCGGAAGGCATGGGGGAGTCCTTTCGGGTGGGGGGCCCAGGGGTAAGGGCGCCGGTCCGGGGCGCTGGAGTGGGATCGCTCCCATCAGATGTGAGAGCGATCCCGGTGCAGGTTTCCGGCGGGTCGGCCGGGATGGTTGCCGAACTGCGGGAAGACCATCAATTCGGCTGCTGTGCGCGTGAGATGGAGTCAGACTCCGGCTCCCCGCTATCAACCCATGAACGCTCGGGGGCGTCAAGGCGTTCGACGCAAATGCGTGGGAGCGCTCCCGCAGAGGGGTCCGTGATGGTCCTCGGCGAGCGTCGGGTGGGTCTGGGTGGGCTGTCTGCGGTACGGCCCGGTGCCCGGTGCCCGGTGCCCGGTGCCCGGTGCCCGGTGCCCGGTGCCCGGTGGCTGGTGGCGCCGGGTGGGCGGAGGCCCTGCTGCCGTCAGGGCGTGACGGTGCACCTCGGCACCGGCGGGGAGGCGCCGAGCCGGCCGCTGCCCTGAAGGCCGAAGGTCGTCGAAGCGCCGGGCGCCAAGGCGCTGTTGTACGCCAGGCCGGTCGCGGTGACCGTGCTCGCCGACTGGGTGACGGCGGCGTTCCAGGTACCGGTCGGCTGCCACCCGGCGGGCCGGTCCCAGGCGGCCGTCCAGGTGCTACCGGCCCGGCTCCCGGTGTTGGTGACCGTCACGGTCGCGGTGAACCCGGTGTCCCACTGGCTGTCCGTGTGCCAACTGGCCGTGCAGCCGGTGGTGCCGGGAGGCCCCGCGGTGGTCACGGTGGTCGCCCCGGAGGCGGCCGAGACGTTCCCGGCGGCGTCCCGGGCGGTGACGGTGTAGGTGTAGGCGGTCGCCGGGGTGAGGCCGGTGTCCGTGTAGATGGTGCCCGTGACCGTGCCCACCAGTGTGGCGTCCCGGTGGACGTCGTAGCCGGTGACGCCCGTGTCGTCCTGGGAGGCGGCCCAGCCGAGGGTGGCGGAGGTGGCGGTGACAGCGGTCGCCGTGAGACCGGTGGGGGCCGTCGGCGACCGGGTGTCGCCGGCACCGCCGCCGGCGGCGAACCCCGGGGCCTTGACGGCGGTGAGGTAGCCGTCCTTCACCGTGTCCACGGTGGTCCAGTCGTCCTTGAGGATCCCGCCGGTGTCGCCCGAGTTCGGGTTCCAGGACCAGAACGTCCAGGAGAAGGCGTCCGCGCCCGCCTGCGCGGTGGGCCGCAGGTACTGGGTGAGCGCGGTCAGCCAGGTCCGGTCGGCGGCCGCTTGCAGGGTCGAGCCGAACTCGCCGATCCACACCGGCGCGATGTTCTGTCGGAACAGGTAGCCCCAGTTGGAGTCCCACACCGCGGGCAGGTTGGCGGGGAACGCCGGGTCGTCGAACCACGGTTGGCGCGCCACGCTCGTGGCGTACTCGTGCGCGGAGTAGACGAGGCGGTTCGGCACGCCCAGCCGGACCGGGTACGCCGCCGCACCGCGGAGGTTCCCGCCCCACCAGGTCGAACTGCCCTGGAAGCTCTGCACGCCCTCGACGAGGACGAGCAGCGAGGGGTTGGCCCCCAGGACGGCCTCGCCGCCGCGCTCGGCCGCCAGGCGCCAGTCGAGTGCCGGGTCGCCGCAGCCCCAACAGGCCGGATCGTGCGGCTCGTTGTGCAGGTCGATGCCGATGACGGTGGGGTTGCCGGCGTAGCGCGCGGCGATCGCCCGGAGGTCGGCGAGCCAGGTGCTCTCCGGGACGGCGCTCGTGTACCAGAGCGCCGACTGCCCAGCGGCGTCCGGGCGGTGGCGGTCGAGGATCACTTTGAGCCCGGCGGCTCCGGCCCGGTCGACGATCCGGTCCATCACCTGGAGCGAGGTCAGGCCCTGGAGGTCGGCGTTCATGCCGCCGGAGTGGTTGACGCCGGTCGGTACGGAGCCCCGGAAGAGGTCGTCGCTGTAGGGCAGGCGGATGGTGTTGAAGCCGAGGGCGCGCATCTGGTCGATCATGCTGCCGTAGTCGCGGGCCCAGAGGCCGTGCGGAACGTGGTCGGCTGTTTCGAAGCCGAACCAGTTGACTCCGGCGATCCGGACGGGTCGGCCGGCCTCGTCGAGCAGTTGGCGCCCGCTGGTGTGCCAGTAGCCGGACCCCGGGGTGGTGGCGCCGGTTGCTCCCGTCGCTGCGGGCGCTCCGGGCGCTCCGGGGGCGGGGGCGCTGGTCGGGGTGGTGGGGGCGGCGTGCGCGGGCGGGGCCGACAGGAGCACGGCCGCCGTGAGAGCGAGCGCCGTCACGATCCTGCGCAGGCGGCGTAGGGGGTGGGACACGTCGGTCTTCCTCTCCGAGGAGTGCGGCGGCGGTCCGGGCGGGCCTCCGCCGGTGGGCACCGGCCGGGGCGGAGCGGATGGTTCTTGTGGGTGGTTCTGAGGAGTGCGGGATGAGGAGTGCGGGAGCGCTCCCACCTTCAGGTGCGGGGAAGCTCCGGTGTTCTCGGGGTGGGGCGGCCGGTGCGGTGTCGTCGCTGGGTGGTGCGTCGCGGACGGAGGTGGGGACATCACCCCCCTGGGGCATGAGGCACCCACATCGCCGTCGATGCTCGGGACCGGGCGACGTTCACACCATGAAATCGACAACCCGCCGAGGGCGTCAAGGACGGCGTTGGCGTTCAACTCTTGTCGGCGGCCTGGCCGATGCCGTCCGACGGGTGCGGTCGGACGGCGTTGCGGCGGTTCGATCGGTTGCCCGGTTGCCCGGTTGCCCGGTTGCCCGGTTGCCCGGTTGCCCGGTCGGAAGGCACCTTGTTCGGCCGTCGCTCGTCAGGGCTCGTGTCGTGGCGTCGCGCGGCCTGCCGCTGTTGAGCGAGGCCGCCGACATCCTGCGGATGACCGACCACGACGTGGACGTCGAGTACGGGCGGTGGGTGCTGATCGAGGGATTACGGAGCGCGACCGCCCAGGAGCAGGCATCCGGCCACGGTGATCCGCTACCGTGATCCGCCATGCGAACCCTTGACTCCGGCCGGACGGCGCTCGTCCTGGTCGACCTGATGGACCGGATCGTCGCCCTGCCGCTGGCCCCGCACGCGGGGACCGAGGTGCTCAGGGCGTCGCTGGAACTGGCGGCGGCCTTCCGGGCAGCGGGTGCCCCGATCGTCGCCCTGCGCGTCGAGCGCCCGAACGTCGCCGAGCAGCCGCCCGGCAGTGGGCTGGTCGCGGAGGTGGCGGCGACGGCCGATGCCGTATTGGTGAAGCGCACCATCGGCGGGTTCCAGGACACCGGGCTGCACGACCTGCTCCAGGGGCGCGGCGTGGACACGCTGGTGTTCGCCGGCATCGCGACCAACCTTGGCGTGGAGTCGACCGCTCGGGCAGCCGCCGACCACGGCTACGAGCTGGTGTTCGTCGAGGATGCGATGGCGGCCCTGACGGAGGCGGAGCACCGGTCGGCGGTCGACCTCGACCTGCCCCGCTTCGGCGAGGTGGTGGCGCGGGAGGCCGTCCGTCTCTCGTGACCGCCGGGTGAGCCCCGGGCGGGGTCCGGTTGCGTGGCGGGCGTCCTCCCACCGTTCGGCGTACCGCTGGAGGGGCCCGTCACTGCCCGTGCCGAGCGTTGTGCTGTTTTCCGGATCCGTGCCGGGGAGTGGCCGCGGCGCGTCGCAGTGCTGCGCCGCCGGTATGAGGTCGGACCGGACCGGATCACGACCAGCGAGCCTTCTTAGAAAGGCTGTTGCCGCCGAGCGCCGAACCGGGTGTCCCGTGCTCCGGTGTCCAGGTCGGCCCGCAGATCCGCGGCGAACCGTTCGCGCGACTGCTCGTCGACGAAGCTCCACGCCGAGCACGCCTGTCGAGCACGCCTGTCGAGCACCGGGGTCGAGCAGCATCTCGAGGCGCGCGTAGGACGCCTCGTTGAAGCCGTCGGTGCAGTCGACGGGTATCGGCACCCGGGCCACCGACGCGGGTCCGCCGAGAGCCTCGGTCAGAGCCGTGATCGCCGGGTAGCGGCGCGCCTCGGTGTCCAGCACCTCCGGCGCGTACTCGTACAGCCAGAAGTCCCGGACGAGAGCGGGGTCGCAGGTCAACACGACGAGGGGGCCACGCGCCACCCGCCGCACCTCGCGCAGGCCCGTCGTGAGGTCTCTCCACTGGTGCACGCTGAAGGCGGTCATCGCCGCGTCGAACGCGTCGTCGCCGAACGGCAGCTTCTCGGCCACGGCATCGACGGCATCGACGGCGGCCGACAGGTGCGCGGGGCGCTGGGCACACATCGACGCCGACGGCCCGACCGCCGCCACCTCCAGCGTCGCCGACTCGTACGACCCCGCGTCGGCCCCGACATTGACCACGGTGCGCGCCCACCCAGGGCTGCGGAGATCGCCTGCTCGATCCTCGGCATCCGGCCGCCGGTAGGTGGCGTACCCGCCGTCTACCGTGCCGTAGTCCGCACCCCCGGCGCTGCCGTCCACCCCGCCGCCTGACCACCTGTGGACCACCTGACCTGCGGAGATGGGCAGCGCCCCTGTTATTGTGCGCCCATGTCAACGATCAAGCAGTTCCAAGTGGCCTTCGACTGCGCGGAGCCTGTGCGCCTCGCGGCCTTCTGGTGCGAGGTGCTGGGGTACGTCATGCCGGCGGTCCCGGAGGGCTTCGCCACGTGGGAGGAGTGCTTCCGCTCGCTGCCGCCCGAGGACGCGATCTACTTCGCGTGCACTGATCCCGCGGGTGTGGCTCCGCGCCTGCTCTTCCAGCGAGTCCCCGAAGGCAAGGTCGTCAAGAACCGGGTGCATCTCGATGTGCGGGCCGGCACCGGGCTCGTGGGTGACGAGCGCCTGGCCACGCTCGAGGCCGAATGTGCACGGCTGATGGCGCTCGGGGCGAAGCACGTGCTGACGCAGCGCGCCGATGGCGTCAACGAGTCGTGCATCACGATGCAGGACATCGAGGGCAACGAGTTCTGCCTCGCCTGATTCCTCCTCCGAGACTGCGAGGCGGGGAGCCCCCTCCCGGGAACCTTTCAGGTCGCGCATGCGGCGGGAGTCATCCCGTGAGACCGAGGTTGTGCAGACGGGCAACGTCGTGCATCGCGTGGCGCACACCGTCGCCTCTCAGGCGGCGGTCGCGCAGGATCGTCCAGGTCTTCCGGGCGAAGGCGTGCTCGACGCGGGCGCGGACCCGTTTGTGGTCGTGGTTGTGTTCGGCCCGCCAGTCGGTCAGTTCGCCGCCTCGGGGCCGGTGGTGCGGGATGACGAGGCCGGTTCCGGGGTAGCCGCCGTCGGCGATCGTGGGTGTCCGGCCGACGGCGGCCTTGACCCCAGATTCCTCCCATGCCCTGCAGTCGTTGCGGTTGCCGGGCAGGGGCCGACCGACGCGGCGCGGCTGCCTCACCAACTTGCCGAAGGCATGCGAGCTCAGTCCGGCGACGGGGCAATCCAGGACGGCTCAGACGCCGTGATAACACCAGCCACGGGCAAGACCACTTACGGGACGACTCTCAGTGGTCTGCGGCGGAAGTCCTTCGGGGGTTGACGCGAAGTCAGGTCATGTGCAGGGGGGCTGGGTCACAGGTCCGGGCCAGTGAGGTGGCGGTCCTACTTGGCGCTGGGGCGGTGAACGGGCCGGGCGGCTACTTCGGTGGCTGCCTGGACACCTTGACGACTGCCTGCGTGGCACCTTCGGCTACGCAGCCCCCGCAACCCTGCTCAGGCGAGACGCCGCGACCGCGCGCGAGTATCAATCCGCTGTCCCGCGCCCTGACGACGGATGGCCTAGCCGTACAACCCGTTCGCCGAGGCCCTCGACGTCCTGGCGGAGGGCGGCATGCACGTCACCCCGGCGTGATCCGGGATTCCGGGAAAGGCGCCTTTGCGAGAGAGGTGCGCCTCACTCCCTGAACAGCGGGAAAGTCTACCGAGGCAGTGTCGGCGACCAGAGCCCGACGGCTGTCCCGTCGCGAAGATGCTGCTCGTAGGTCACGACCTTGCCGTGGATGACGTCGAGGCTCGCGATCAGGGCGTCGATCCTGGCGCGTACGGCGCACTCGTGTTCGCGCAGCAGGGCGAGGCGGTCCGGCTCGTTGCCGGGGCCCGACCGGACCAGTTCCGCGAACCTCTTGATCGTGGCGATGGGCATGTCCGAGTCGCGGAGCCGACGGCACAGTACGAGCCAGTCCACGTCCGCCTGTTCGTAGATCCGCTGCCCGCCGCCGGTGCGCGGGATCTCGCGCAGGAACAGGCCCTCGCGCTCGAAGAACCGCAGCGCGTGCACGCTCATTCCGGTCAGCTCGGCGACTCTTCCGATGGGCAGGCCACCCGCGTCTTCGCTCATCGCAGCACCGTACCTTGACCTAGCGCGCGGTCTAGGTCTTAGCGTCTTGAGCATGATCACAAAGCAGCTCGGGACCGGTACCGGATTCGGTGCCCACAGCACGGCCGGCGATGTTCTCGCCGGGATCGACCTGACCGGCACGACCGCGCTGGTCACGGGTGGTTACTCGGGCCTCGGTCTGGAGGCCACGCGGGCGCTCGTCCGGGCCGGAGCACACGTCGTCGTCCCCGCCCGCCGCCCCACCACCGCAGAACGCGCGCTGCGCGACATCCCCGGGACGGAGGTGCACGCACTCGATCTGGCCGACCTGGAGAGCGTCCGGGTCTTCTGCGACGGCTTCCTGGAGACCGGCCGTCCGCTCGGCATCCTCATCAACGGCGCGGGCGTGATGGCCTGCCCGGAGACACGGGTCGGCCCGGGGTGGGAGGCACACTTCGCGGTCAACCACCTCGGCCACTTCGCGCTGGCCCAGCGTCTTCGCCCGGCCCTGGCCGCCGGAGGGGCCCGGGTGGTGTCCGTCGCCTCGTCCGGGCACTTCCTGTCCGACATCCGCTGGGACGACCTGCACTTCCGCACCGGCTACGACCGCTGGCTGGCCTACGCCCAGTCCAAGACCGCCAACGCGCTGTTCGCCCTGCACCTCGACCGCCTCGGTACGGATGGGGGCGTGCACGCCTTCGCGGTGCACCCCGGAAGCATCCTCACGCCATTGCAGCGTCACATCCCTCGCGAGGAGTGGCTCACGCAGGGGTGGGTGACCCCGGACGGCGAGCCGGCCGACGGTTTCAAAACCCCGGAGCAAGGCGCGGCGACAGCCGTATGGGCGGCAACGTCACCTCTGCTCGACGGCCACGGAGGGGCCTACTGCCAGGACTGCGATATCGCGGAACCGGCTGCCACCGACGACATGCTCATCGGCGGAGTCAAACCCTGGGCCACCGACCCCGGCGCGGCATCCCGGCTCTGGGAACTCTCCAGCAGACTCACCGGGCTGAACGCATTCTGACGAAAGCGAACCGCCTCCGATGAGGTCTCGGCGCTGAAGCCTCAAGAGGAGCTCCGCACAGACTCGGCAGCGGGCACTGGTCCGCCCGTCAGCAAAGGCAGGCAGGGGCCGGTCCGAGAGCGAGAGAACCTCTCGCCGCCGAGCAGCTCGCCGTCCACGTAGACGAACGTGCGGCGGCAACGGACGTGCACGGCTGTGAGCCGGGGCCAGGCGGTGCGGGCGCGGGCGGAGCGCCGTTGGGCGAGGGAGGTCTGGGTGGAGTCGGGCGGTTTCGCCATGGCGGCCATCCTGCCCGAACGCCCTTGCCTTTCGGGCGGCGTCATCCGCTCCATGCCGGGGCGGGTCAAGGCAGGCCGCGGCCCGCCTTGACCGTTTCCACCGATCGGCCCGTCCTTCATGCCTGTTGCCGCTGCGTGCCCGAAAGCCCCGACCGCCACCGAGCGCCGGCGGCTGAAGAAGGCCTCCTGGGGCCACAAGACACCCCATCAACTGCGCCTCCGCGCTCAGATCGTGCTGCACGCGGCCCCAGGACGCTCCAACGCGCGCATCGCCCGGGAGACGGGCCTGCACCTGGACACCGGTGCACGCCCCCTGGTTGAACCAGGTGGAGATCTACTTCTCCGTCGTGCAGCGCAAGGTCGTGACCCCAACGACTTCACCGACTTCAACGAGGTCACCGACCGGATCCGATCCTTCGAAGACCGCTACAACGCCACGGCACAGCCGTCCAGTGGAAGTTCACCACCTCCGACCTGGACGATCCGCTGGCCAGACTCGACCGACACACCGCCGATCACCCAGAAGAACCCTCCGCCACCACGGCAGCATGATCAACCCCCGAAGTGCCTCCGCCGCAGACCACTTAGCGCCGCATCAGGCAACGTTCGCCCTGCTGAGGTACCGACAGAGGTCGGAGCGGCGGCGCTCCGAAGGCCGTAGCGATGGGTTCGGCGTCGGGATCGCTCTGCGGCAAAATGGCCGCCCCCCGATACCGGAACGTGTCAGGATCCTCGAATGGAGATCCGTCGTGTCACTCAGGTCGAGGCGGTCTACGCCGCTGGACATCTCTTCGACACTGCCCCAGGGCGGGAGGCCACTGAACGGTTCCTGACGGACGAGCGCCATCACCTCCTCATCGCCTATGTGGACGACCTCCCGGCGGGGATCGTCACCGGTGTCGAGATGACCCATCCGGACAAGGGAACCGAGATGTTCCTGTACGAGTTGGGCGTGGACGAGTCGTTCCGCGGGCGTGGCGTCGGCCGGGCTCTGGTGTCGGCGCTCGCGGACCTGTCCCGTGAACGGGGCTGCTATGGCGTGTGGACCATCACGGACGACGAGAACGCGGCAGCACTGGCCACGTACCGCCGCGCCGGCGGCGTCCCGGAAACGGGACAGGTGGTCCTCACCTGGACCTTTGATCAGCTGTAGACCGACGCCACGGATCCCCCTCCCGCACCGCATGGTTGGCGACCCGGCGTCCGCGTGCAGGTCCGCGAGATCGATGATGATGAGGGCAGCCGGCTGCTGCGGATCGTCCACCGGGGCGCCGGGTAGTGGTGCCCTGGCGGCGGGCACAGATGGTGCTGCTGTCTGCCCCGCGTATGCCTGTGGCGAAGCTCGCCGAGGTCACGTTCACCGGTACGGACCGGGTTCGCGACGTGATCCACCACTTCAACGCCGACGGCTTCGACTCACCCTCCCCGAAGCACCAGGGCGGGCGGCCACGGGCGTTCACCCTGCCCGAGCGCCGGGAGATCAAGAAGATCGCCAAGTTCAAGCATGTTCCGCCGCTACATCGTCTGGCGGAACAAGCACGCCGTCGACGAAGGGCGAGCCGGTTCACTGTGCTCCGGTGGCGTCTCTGCGGCCGCCACGAGTGCGTGCCGCCGAGGCCGTCCGTCAGTCCACCGCCCGTCAGTCCACCGTCCGGGCCGATTCCAGGGCTTCGCGCAGTCGGCCGCCCGAGGCGGCGAGCAGTCGGCGGGCGGTCGGCGCGTCCACTCCGGCGAGCACGACCAGGACGGCGTCCTTGGCCTCGCCGCCCGTCGCGGCCAGCGCGCTCCGGACGGTCTCCTCGTCCGCGCCGGTGGCCGTGGCCACGATCCGGTGGGCCCGGTCGCGAAGCTTGGCATTGCCCGCCCGCACGTCGACCATCAGATTTCCGTAGGTCTTGCCGAGGCGGACCATGACGGCCGTCGAGAGCAGGTTGAGGACAAACTTCTGTGCGGTGCCCGCCTTGAGCCGAGTGGATCCGGCCAGCACCTCCGGCCCCGTCACCACCTCGATGCCCAGCGCGGCCGCCGACACCAGGGCGGACCCCCGGTTGCAGGCCACGCCCACGGTCAGCGCCCCGGCGGCGCGGGCCTGTCGGATCGCGGCCACCGTGTACGGCGTACGGCCCGAGGCGGAGACGCCCACCACGCAGTCGGCGGCCGTCGGAGCGAGTGCTTGGAGGTCGGCGACGGCGAGGTCCGGCCGGTCCTCCGCGCCCTCGACGGCGCGGACCAGCGCTGCGGAGCCGCCCGCGATCAGGCCAACGACCTGGCCGGGGGCGGTGTTGAAAGTCGGCGGGCACTCGCTCGCGTCCAGCACTCCGAGCCGCCCGGCCGTTCCCGCCCCCACGTACACCAGTCGGCCGCCCCGGGCCATCCGGGCGGCGATCGCGTCGGCCGCGGCGGCGATCGGTTCCAGCTGCGTGGCCACGGCCTCGGCCACGGTGCGGTCCTCGTCGTTCATCAGGCGGAGGAGGTCGAGGGTCGTCATCCGGTCGATGCCGGACCAATCGGGGCGTACGGCCTCGGTCGCCGAACCGCCGATGGCGCCGTCGCCGCTGTCGGTCCCGCTGGTGCTGTCGGTGTCGTCGCCGCTGTCGCTGAGGGTGTCGCTGCGGGTGTCGCTGCCGGGGTCGTCGGTCGCACCGGTCGCCGTGCCGGGCTGCGGGTGCGGCGGGAGGTCGCTGTCCATGAGCGCTGTTTCCCCGGGTGGGCGTGCCGTGAACCAGGGTGGGCGGCGGGGCCGGTGCTCCGGGGATCAGCTGCACGGACGGTTCGCGCCAGGGACACGGGGCCGGGCGCTCCGGGGTCAGGCCATCCAGAAGAAGACGGCCGTCATTCGCCGCTCCTCCAGCGGGATGCCGTAGTAGCCGGTGGCACTGTGGATCAGGTTGGCGCGGTACAGCAGGAGCCGGTTGTAGCGGTTGGGGACGCGGACGTCCTCGGTGAAGGCGTCAGCCGGGACGCGGCGCGTGCCGAGCGCCTCGACGAGGTTGTTGTGCGGTGCGTCGACGAGGTTGCCGCCGAGGCGCCCGCCGGGGAACTGCTGGCGGTAGAAGCTGGTGCCGGCCTCCTTGGGGGCGCCGGGGCTGAGGTAGAGGACGGCCGCGTAGCGGCAGAGCGCGCGGGAGTCGGTGTGGGGGCGGGATTCCGACTCGCCGGCGCCGACCAGTTGGACGCAGTTGTGGTTGAGCGTTCCGCCGCCGGGCGTGCTCTGGACCCAGAGCTTTGCGGCACCGGTCGCCTTGCGGACCAGTGCCTCCACCCGGGCGAGCTCGGCCGGCTCCAGGCCGGGCATGGTGCGCAGTCCGGGCCATGTCTCGGGCCGGTAGGGGTACCCCTCCGTCCAGTCGCCCCGGGCGAGGCACCGTTCGCGGACCGCGTCCGGATCGGGTAGCACGTCGTCCAGCACCCAGTAGTCCCGGCCGGGGGTGGGCTTGCGGTAGGGCAGGACGGGCAGGGCTGTTCGCCCGATGGGCTGTGGGGGCATGCGCCGACCATAGGGTCGGGGCCCGCCAACGTTCTGCCGTGAACAAGTCAACCTTTCGTCAAGTGTCGGGACCTGCGCTTTTTCGCTGTGCCGGTGTGCCGGTGTGCCTGTACGACGAGCGGCCCGGTCGGGGGATGCCCGTCGTTGGCGCGCCCGGTGTGTGGCGGCGCGTCAGCCGGCCGACCGGACGGCGTACCCGTCGAGCGCGCTCCGCAGGTGGTCGAAGGCCCCGACGGCGGACGGTCGGATGGCTGCCGATATCGCCTCGTGCTCCTCGCCGGCCAGGACGCGGTGGAAGACCTCGGTGAAGAGCGCGCGGCGGATCGCCGCCAGCAGGCCGGCCGCGAGTCTGGCGGTGAGGTCGCCCGGTGGGGAGTCGGTGGCCTCGGCGAGGGCCGCGGTGAGCGCGTTCTCGCTCTGCTCGTGGACCTCGCGCAGCCGGGCGAGTAGGGCAGGGCTCTCCGTGACGGTGCGGACGAACGGCGGATCGGCGAACCCGAGGGCCGGGTCGTGCCGGTCGATCGAGGCGAGGCAGGTGCGGCGCAGCGCCGCCAGCGCGGACTCGCCGGGCGCGCGCCCGGCGACCGCCTCGGCCTGGGCGGCGACCATCTCGCGGTGCAGGTCGAGGACGAGGTCCTCCTTGCGCGGGAAGTGGTTGGTGACGGTCATCTTGGCGACCCCGGCGGCCACCGCGACCTCGGCGATCGTCGTCCGGTCGAAGCCGTGCTCGATGAAGAGCCGCGTGGCGGCGTTCGAGATCGCCTCGCGGGTGCGGCGCTTGTTGAGCTCGCGCAGGTTGGGGGTGCCCTCGGTCATGGCGTGAGCGTAGCGCAGATTCACTGGGTCGGGTACAGAAATTAGGCTTGACCCAGTCAATGGGTCCGACCTAAGTTGTCTCCCGGCGGGCCACCGGACCGCTGCTCGACGCCACTCGGACCGAAGGAACCGCGCATGTTCACTCACCCCTCCGCACTCCGGCTGCTGACCGTGCACGCCCACCCCGACGACGAGTCCAGCAAGGGGGCGGCCACCCTCGCCCGATACGCCGCCCAGGGGGTGGACGTCATGGTCGCGACGTGCACCGGCGGCGAGCGCGGCTCGGTGCTCAACCCGGCACTCGACCGGCCCGGGACCAGGGCCGAGCTGACCCGGATCCGGCGCGAGGAGATGGCCGCCGCACGCGAGATCCTCGGTGTCGGCCAGCGCTTCCTGGGCTTCACCGACTCCGGTCTACCGGGCCCCGGCGAGCCACTGCCCGACGGCTGCTTCGCGCGCCTGCCGCCCGCCGTCGCCGCCGAGCCGCTGATCACGCTGATCCGCGAGTTCCGCCCCCACGTCGTCGTCACCTACGACGAGACGGGCGGTTACCCGCACCCCGACCATGTGATGACCCATCGGGTCACCGTCGAGGCGGTCGAGGGCGCGGCCGACCCCGACTGCTCTCCGGAGGCGGGCGAGCCCTGGCAGGTGGCCAAGCTCTACTACCACCTGGCGCTGTCCCGGGCCTGGTTCCAGACCATGCACGACGCGATGACGGCGCGCGGCGTCGACTCGGTGATGGGCGAGGTGCTGGCCGGCTGGCCCGACGCCCCGCCCGCCCTCGCCACCACCACCCGGATCCGCTGCGCCGAGCAGTTCGCCGTACGGGACGCCGCCCTGCTCGCGCACGCCACCCAGATACAGCCCGGCACCGGGTTCATGGCACACCCGCGTGAGATCGAGCGCGAGGTCTGGCCGACGGAGGACTACCACCTGGCCCGGAGCCTGGTGGAGACCGTCCTCCCCGAATCCGACCTGTTCGCCGGTCTGCGCCCCGGAGAGGAGCACGGATGAGGAAGCTCAGAAGGTTGGGCGGAGGCCGGCACACCGGCGGTGGCACGGTGGCCGGACACCGCGGACACGCGGGCCCGGCCCGGAGTCGGGGGCCGCATCGGGGCCCGTACCGGGGCCGACTCGCGGCCGGTTGCGGGTCAGCACTGCCCGTCGGCGAGGACGAAGTAGCCCGCCCCGGTCTCCTTCAGCGTGTGGATCGTGAAGGTGTTCCAGAGGCCCATGGCCTGCCCCGAGCCGAGGGCGAAGGTGAGGCCGCCGGCCTGGGTCGCACGGCTCGCCTTCACCTGGTCGTAGTTGCTGTCCGTGAAGCACTGCTGCGCGCCGCCGGGAGTGCTCGCCGTCACCGCCGCCGACCGGGCTCCCACGGCGCCCGCCGCGTCGACGGCGGCCACGGTGTAGGTGTACGAGGCCCCGGGGTTCAGGCCGCCGTCGGTGTACGAGGTGCCGGCCGGGGCGGCCACTTGCGTTCCGTTCCGGTACAGCACGTACGACGCGGCGCCGGTGACGGCCTGCCAGCCGAGCGCGATCGAGTCCTGGCCGGTGGCGGTCGCGGTCAGGCCCGCCGGTGCGGGCAGCGAGGGCGTGGCCGGGCCGCCGCCGTCCAAGCCCCAGAACCGCGCGGTGTAGTAGCTGGAGCAGATCGTGTCGAGGAAGTAGGCGCCGCCGGCCCCGCACTGGTCCGCCCCCGGGCCCGGGTCGACGGCGAGTCCGTGACCCATCCCCGCGACGGAGTAGAGCGCCACGGCGGGCCGGCCGCTCGCGTCGTTGTAGACGGACTCGGTGGTGCCGCCCGGCAGGTTCCGGGTGGCGGAGGCGCTCTGGCCGATGCCCCACACATCCGTCCACTGGTCCCGCAGCTCGGTGCCGTTCACGGGCCTGACGGTGGTGTCCGCGGTGCCCTGCCAGATCGCCACCCGGGGCCACGGCCCGCTGTGGCCCGGGTACGCCCGGCGGACTCGGTCGCCCCACTGGGCCGGGGTGAGCCGCTGGTCATTGGTCTGGCACCCGGAGGCGGCGGCCTGAGTGGTGGCGCAGTGCGCGGGCAGGCCGGAGTCGATCGCCCCGCCCGCGAACACGTCCGGGTAGTCGGCCAGCAGGTCGGCCGCCATACCGCCGCCGGCCGAGAGGCCCGTGACGAACACCCGGCGCCCGTCGGAGCCGTACAGGGCCCGGGCTTCGGTGACCATCTCGGACACCGATTCGGCCTCGCCCGCGCCCCGACCGTCCTTGGCGGCGTCGAACCAGCTGAAGCAGGAGAGGGCGTTGTTGGCGCTGCCGGTCTGCGGGAACACCACCGCGAAGCCGTACCGGTCGGCCAGGGTGGTCCAGCCGGAGTTGCGGTAGTAGTCGGTGGCTGTCTGGGTGCAGCCGTGCAGCGCGACCACCAGCGGTGCGCCGGTCGGCAGGCCTGCCGGGGTGTAGGAGAACATCGCCAGGTTCCCGGGGTTGCCACCGAACCCGGTGACCTGTTGGAAGGTCCCGCCCGCCGTGGAAGCGGCAGGGGCGGCCACATGCGCGGCGGAAGTCGCGGAGGCCGCGGTACGGCCGGGGCCCGGGGTGGCGGCCGCGACGGCGGAGGCCGGTGCCGTGGAGGCGAGTGCCAGCGCCGCGAGCAGCGCAGCCGCGGCGCGGCGCGCGAGCCGCCGGCCCGGGTGGGCCGGTCCGGCGACGGGTACGGCGCGGGCGGTCCCGGTCTCAGTGGTACCGGGTGCGCTGGATCCGGGTGCGCTGGATCCGGGCACGTCGGATCCGGGCACGTCGGATCCGGTCGGTGGGACGAGCGCGGTGGACGGGGCGGTCACGGCGGGAGCGGTCGACACGCGCACGGGCAGCAGAACCATGGAGGACTCCTGGGTGGGGGCGGAGTTTGGTGGACTGCCGTGCAGCGTGGCGCGTCCGGCCGTCGGGTGACATGTGACGGTCACCCGTTGTCGGCGCGCCCGTCATGGCCGGTGCCGCCATGGGCGGAGCCCGCTCCGTAGTGCGAATCGCAGTTGAGCCGGACGGGCGGAGCGGGCAGGTTGGTCCCATGACCACGTATGGATTCCAGGGAGAGCAGACCGTGCCGGACGAGGCGTCGCACAGCCGTACCCACCACTGGCAGGCCGGACCGCCGGTCTCCGCGTTCCCGCACCTCACCGGGGAGGAGATCCTGCAGGAGATGATCGCGGGACGGATCCAGGCTCCGCCGATCGCCAGCACCCTGGGTTTCGGACTGGTCGAGGCCGGGCCGGGCACGGCGGTCTTCGAGGGCGAGGTCGGCGAGCATCTCTTCAACCCGATGAACACCGTTCACGGCGGCTACCTCGCCACCCTGCTCGACTCGGCGCTCGGCTGCGCCGTGATGAGCCGACTGCCCGCCGGCACGGCCTACACCACGACCCAGTTGAACGTGCACATGGTGCGCCCGGTGTTCGCCGACTCGGGGAAGCTGCGGTGCGAGGCCGTGGCGCTGCACGTCGGCCGTACCCTCGCGACGGCGGAGGCGCGGGTGGTCGGCGTGGAGGACGGCAAGCTGTACGCGCACGGGACGACCACCTGCGCGGTCCTGGCGCCGCGTCCGGCGGCATGACACGGCGGGCCCCGGGCCGTTTCGCCGGGTTCTGGCGGCCAGGGCCCGGAAGGACGGGGTGTCCGGTGCGTCAGAGCGCGGCGGCGAGCACTCCGCACAGCGCGAGGAAGCCGCAGATGCCGAAGTTGATCAGCTTGTGGGAGAGGAAGACGGCGGCGAACTCCCGGATCGTCGCGCTCGGCCAGTAGTACGCCGCGGTGGGGGAGCCGAAGACCTGCCCGGTCACACCTGCCTTACGGGCCGTCAGCGCGGCACGGAACGCGTGGAAGTTGTTGGTGACGATCACGCAGCGGTACCCGGGCTTGGCCTGCTCCATGATCGCCCTGGAGAAGAGCAGGTTCTCCTCCGTCGTGCGCGAGCGCTCCTCACGCACGAGGTGTGCCTCGGGGAAGCCGCGCTGCACGAGGTAGTCGGCCATCGCGTGGGACTCGGGCAGCTTCTCGTCCGGTCCCTGGCCGCCCGAGGTGATCAGCACCGGTGGGTTGCCGCGAGCGGCCTGCTTCTCGTACACCTCGCGGCCCCGGTTCAGCCGGCTCGCCAGCAGCGGCGGCACCCGGTCGCCGCCGATCAGGCCCGAGCCGAGCACCACGACGAAGTCGACGTCCCGGCGGGGGCGGTGGCGGCCGTACAGGAAGGCGTAGCCCACGAAGCAGACGAACAGGAAGGAGATGTAACCGACCACCAGCACGGCCGTGCCGGCGAGGACCCCTAGCCGGTACGAGCGGGTCACCACGGCGGCGACGAGCAGGCTGATCACGGAGAGGATGCCGAGGCCCGCGAGCAGGGACAGCAGATTGGCCGGCCGTCTGCCCTCCTTGCGGACCATGGTCAGGCCGTTGGCGATCAGGAAGCCGACCAGCGCCAGCGTTCCGACCGCCGGCAGCAGGATGATGGCGACGGCTGCCACCTCGGCGACCAGTGTCGGGGCCTTGCGCAACTCGGCGAGCAGCGCCAGGGCGAGAAAGGAGACGGCTATGCCGAGCAGGACGGCGTTGCTGAATCGGCGTCGGTCACGGAGCACCCCGATCCCGCACAGGACGAAGAACAGGGCCGCGGGGGCATAGGCGATCATGCTCGTATCGTAGGGGCCCGATCGGGCGGCCGGGAGCGGCCCTTGGGCAGACGGCCGACCGGGCCCGGGCGGCCCCCGGGCGGCCCCCGGCCGGGCAACGGCCGGGCAACTCCCGGCCGTCTCGGTCCCGCCGCAGGCCCGACTCCCGGCGGGGCTGGCGGACCGTCTCGCCGCCGGCACGAGACGGCCGGAGCGAGCCGTCGTGGTCAGTTCCGGGCGGGTCCGGCGAACCGTTCGATGGCCGCGAACACCGCCTCGCCCATGGCGGGGCTCCCGGTGTGGCCGGAGTCCTGGATGACCGTCAACTCGGCGTCCGGCCAGGCCTTCGCCAGCTCCCAGGCGGTCTTCAGCGGCGATCCGAGGTCCAGCCGGCCGTGGATCAGGACGCCCGGGATCCCCGCCAGCCGTCCGGCGTCGCGCAGGAGTCGGCCGTCCTCCAGGAAGGCGTCGTGCGCGAAGTAGTGCGCGGTGATCCGGGTGAACGCCATCAGGGCGTCGTCCGGGCGGTCGGAGTAGGCGTTCGGTTTTCCCAGCGACTCGTGCGCGATCACCGCGTCCTCCCAGGTCGCCCAGTCCCGTGCGGCCTTGCGGCGGACGGCCTCGTCGGGGCTGTTCAGCAGCCGGCTGTACGCGGCCACCAGGTCGCCGTCCCGTTCGGCGGGCGGCAGCCCGTCGCGGAACGCCTCCCAGGGGCCCGGCAGCAGCCGGCCCACGCCGCGGTACAGCCAGTCGGTCTCCTCGGGGCGGGTCATGGTGACCCCGCAGATCACGATCTCCGAGACCCGCTCGGGGTGGGTCTGCGCGTAGGCGAGGATCAGGGTCGAGCCCCAGGAGCCGCCGTACAGCAGCCACTTCTCGATGCCCAGGTGTTCGCGAAGCCGTTCCATGTCGGCGATCAGATGGGCGGTGGTGTTGTGTTCCAGGCCGGTCGTCGGGTCGGCGGCGTGCGGCAGGCTCCGTCCGCACCCGCGCTGGTCGAACAGCACCAGGTGGTAGCGCTCGGGGTCGAAGGAGCGCCGGTTCTTCGGGCTGTGGCCGGAGCCCGGCCCGCCGTGCACCACGACGGCCGGCTTGCCGGCGGGGTTGCCCGAGGCCTCCCAGTAGATTCGCTGGCCGTCGCCGACCTCCAGGAGACCTTGCGCGTAGGGCTTGCCGATCGGGTACAGCTCGGGCACGGCGGGAGTCCTCCTGGGCGTGGCGGCGGCCGACCTCGGCGGCGGGCGGGGGCCGGTCCCGTGGAACGGCTGCCGGTCGCAGGGGAGTCGGACGGTGAGGCACGGCGGTCGACGGCGGCGAGCCGTGGTGGACGGGCGGATGCCGTGAGGCTACCCGCCCGGCCCACCGCCCGTCGATCACCGGGCGGCGCCGGGCACGATGGGCATCCGCCGCGGGCACCGGGCCGCACCGACCCCACCGGTCTGACTCACCAGCGGGCACTCACAGCGGGCACTCACTGCGGGTGCTCACAACGGGCAGTCACCACCGGGCACTCACCGGCCGGTCGCCTCCACGGCCGCCTGGGCGGCACGGGCCAGCTCCCGGCGCGGCTGCCACCGGTCCGCCGGCTGACCGGTCCGGACCGCGGGTGCCGGGATCGCGGGCAGGAAGGTCACCTCGGCCACCAGCCCACGGACCGACACCACCCGGGCGATCGAGGCGAGCAGGCCGTCCTCGCCGACGAAGGCCGGCGCGCTGGTCGCCCGCCCGTCCGCGAGCCGGTAGCGGACCGTCACCGGCTGCACGGGAGCACCGGCCTGGACAGCGGCCTCGAAGAGCGCCGGGCGGAACCGGCCGCTCTCCCGCCCGCACCAGGTCGACCCCTCGGGGAAGACGACCACGGGCCGTCCCGCGCGCAGCAGTTCGGTGACCGCGGCGACCGTGCCGGGGAGGGTGCGCAGCCGGTCGCGGTCGAGGAAGACGGTGCCGCCCCAGGCCACCAGCGGGCCGAGCACCGGCCAGTGCCGGACTTCGGTCTTGGCCAGCGAGCGGCCGGGCCGGCCGGCGGCGATCAGCGGGATGTCCAGCCACGAGACGTGGTTGGCCACCACCAGCACCCCGCCGCCGCGGGCCGGGGGCGGCGCGATCCGGACGGTGACCCCGAGCGCGCCGAGCAGGGTGCGTGCCCAGAACCGGACCAGCGCGTCGCGCGGGCCCCCGGGCAGGGCCCGGACCGACGGGGTGAGCGCGAGGCCCGCCACCAGCACGACCAGGAACGCGGCGAGGCGCAGGATCCGCCGGGGGAGCGCCACCACGGGGGCGGCCTCGGTCAGACAGGTCTCCGGCGTGCAGGGGGCGGTCGGCAGCCAGACGCTCACGAGAGCGGCCCGGGCGAGGGTTCCGTACCGCCGGGCGCGGCCGGTCCGGTGGCCGGGGCCGCCGGAGCGAGCCCGGAGAGGAAGTGCCGCAGGTAGCGCGGATCGGTGCGCTCCAGGGACAGCAGCACGTAGAGGTCGGCGGTGGCGAAGTCCGGGTCGTGGGCGGGCGCGCCGCAGACCCAGGCGCCCAGCCGCAGGTACCCGCGGAGCAGCGCCGGCAGCGCGGCCCGCTCGGCGCGGGGCAGGCCGGTGGGGTCCCACGGCCGGTGCGGGGTGACCCGGTACTCCTCGGGGGCGAGGTACTTGGCGCTGACGGTGTCCCAGACCCGCGCCGCCGTCGCGCCGCCGTCGTCCAGCGGGATCGAGCAGCAGCCGCCGACCCAGGTGTTGCCGGTGTCGGCGAGGTAGCGGGCGATGCCGCCCCACATCAGGTTGATGACCGCGCCGTTGCCCCGGTGGTCCGGGTGGATGCAGGAGCGGCCCAGCTCCACCAGGCCGTCGCGGAGCGGGGACAGGCTGCGCAGGTCGAACTCGCCGTCGGAGTAGAGCCGTCCGGCCCGTCGGGCGGCCGCCGGGCGCAGCAGCCGGTAGGTCCCCACCACGGGGCCGTCCTCGCCCTCGCGCACCAGCAGGTGGTCGCAGAACGCGTCGAACGGGTCGACGTCCAGCCCCGCCACCGGGCTGTGCAGCCGGGCACCGAGTTCGGCGGCGAAGACCTGGTGGCGCAACAGCTGGGCGGCGCGCACGTCGGCCTCGTCACGGGCGAGCGCGACGGTGTAGGCGGGCGCCGGCACCTTGCCGAGGAGCGCCGGCGCGGAGAGGGCCGGGGCCGCGAGGGCGGGCACGGGAGCGACCGGTGCGGGTACGGCCGGGGCGGGGACCGGACGGACGGTGACCGGCTGGACGACGGTCTGCTGCGCCGGCAGCGGGATGGGGAGTACCGAGGTGTGGCCGGGGGTGACGGTGGGCGGAGCGTACGCGGGGACGGTGGTCATGGCAGACCCTCCAGGGCGGCACGGACGACGGCGGCCACGGATCGCCGTGGCACCGGCCCGCACTCTCGGTCGTGGGGCGTGCGAACCGGTATCCGTATGTTTCTCCGTGTCGGCTGGCGTCCACGTTGCCGTTCGGCAGAGCTTGGATGTGCACCTGCTGAATGGGGCCACTCACTGTCTGCCGGACACCTGTTCGGTGTGCGGGCGCCACCGTATGCTCCGCTCCATGGGGTGGAAACCGGGCTCGGCGCGGCGGCGGGAGATCGCCGCGGAGCTGCGGGACATCCTGCGGGTGCAGGCCCAGCTCGCGGTCGTACTGCTCCTCCTCCACCTGCTCGCCAGGCTGGTCGGACTGGCCACCTCGCCCTGGTGGATGCTGGTGGTGGCGATGGCCGGCGCCCTGCAGATCACCTCCGACCGGTGCTGGGAGGAGGACCGCAGGCGGAGCACCCTCGCCTTCGCGATGGTGGTCGCCCCCGTGACGGGGGTCGTCCCGTTCCTGGCGGTCGGCGCCTTCCTCGGGTGGGAGAGCGGCGCGACGGACGCCGCGCTGGCGCCGTGCACGGTCGTCGGCACGCTGCTCGCGTCGCACGCGCTGCGCACGGCCCACCTCCTGCGCCTGGCCCGTCGGCCTGGTTCCCCGGCCGGAGCGCGGGCCCCCGACGCCGAAGCGCCGGAGCCCCGCGGCGGCGCGGCGTAGGCCCGCCGCGCCGCACCGGGCGCCCGTCACGGCGGACCGGAGCCCCGCGGCGGCGACACACCCGGGCCGGGGGAGCCCCGACGCCTCAGAAGGCCTGCCAGCCGGCCGGGTCGACCCCGCCGGGCACGGCCTCGGCCGGACCGTAGGGCCGGCGGGTGAAGACGAAGGAGCCGACGTCCAGGTGGCTGACCGAGCCGTCGGCGGCGCGGACGACCCGCAGCGTCTCGCCCGCGTAGTAGTGGTCCAGCCCCGTCCAGGTGCCGTCCGGCTCGGCGCGGAACCGGGAGCTGCGGGTGCCGCCGGTGAGCGGGGCCAGTTCCAGGACACGGTCGGCCTTCAGCCGCAGGGTGTGGCCGGCGGCGCCCCAGTACCAGGGGCCGGTGAGCGCGAGCAGGTCCTCGTCGAGGGAGGACAGCGGGCGCCAGGGCTCGGGCAGCCGGGGTTCGTGCTGGGCGGTGAGGGAGATCAGCTCCGCCGCGACCCGCGGGGTGTCGCCGCCGCTGGTCGCGTTGGCGACCGCGATCGCCGCCAGACCGTCCGCCTCGCTGATCCAGAGGCCGGCGGTGAAGCCCGGCATCGAACCGGTGTGGCCGTAGAGCACACGGTCCTGGTGGCGCAGCAGTTGCAGCCCGAGCCCGTACCCGCCGGACCAGTTCTCGCCGCCCGGGCCGACGGCGGGTACGCGCATCTCGGCGAGGCTCTCGGCGGTCAGCACCTTCGGGTCGCCGGCGGTCAGGAAGGCGGCCCAGCGGGCCAGGTCGGCGACGGTCGACCAGAGCTGCCCGGCCGGTGCCATCAGCCCGGTCTCGGTCAGCGGTTCGGGCAGCATGACGTCGGCCCAGGGGTGGACGGCGAAGCCGCCGGCGTGCGGGTGCTCGGGCAGCAGGGTGGTGCGGTCCATCCCGAGCGGCGCCAGGACCTCGCGGTGCAGCACCTCGTGCCACGGCTCGCCGCGCAGGCGCTCGACCAGCGCGCCGAGCAGGGCGTAGCCGGGGTTGGAGTAGTGGTGGAGCCGCCCCGCCGGGTGCTTGCGCGGGTTCTCGCCCTCCAGGAGGTCGGCGAGCTCGGGGCGCAGCGTGCCGTCGGTCCGCTCCCACCAGGGCGTCGGGGTCTCGGAGGCGAGGCCGGCCGAGTGGGCGAGCAGTTGGGCGACGGTGGCGCCGTCGGCCGGGGTGCCGGGCAGGTGGCGCTCCAGCGGGTCGGCCAGGTCGAGCAGGCCCTCGTCGCGCAGCCGGAGCACCAGGACGGCGACGAAGGTCTTGGTGAGCGAGCCGATCCGGTACTGCACGTCGACGGTGGGCGCATGACCGTCGATCATGCTGCGCGCTCCGCTCCAGACCAGTCTGCCGTCCCGGACCACCGCGGCGACCAGGGAGGGCGTGCGGCCCTCGGCCTGTGCGACCGCGATCCGGTGCAGCAGCGCGCGGCGGGTCGTCGGGAGGAGCTCGTCGTACTGGTCGGTCATCTGATCCTCTGAATCATTCGGTGCAGCGGTTGGAACGCGGACCGGGGCCGGGGGTCGACCGTGGCCGGATGCCGTCGGCGGGGCCGGACGGCTCCTTCAACCTACGTCGGTCGTCCACGGTCCTCCACCTCCTTTCCGGGCCGGCGGGGGGAGTCCCGCCGAGGGCCCGCCGCGCCGCTCGCGGCGGCCCGCCCCGGGCCGGATCCGCCAACACGCGGCGGTGGTGACGATCAGTCGGTTACCGGTCGACGCGGAGTAGCCTCGGCTCGACCATGACAAGCCGGCTCGCACGGCACGACCGCCTCCGGGGCCGGCCTGGGACAGCCGGCCTCCGGCGATGGGATACCTGAGGAGAGCCTGGCTACGGGCAGGCTCTGCGGCTGCCCTCGTGGCCCTCGCCCTCCTGGCCCTCCCCGCACTCCGGCCCGCTCTCGGCCCCGTTCACCCGTCGCTCACCGTCCGCTCGCCGGACGGTACTTGACAGCATGAATTGGTCCAGTCCATTTTGGGCTCCTCCCCGCACCTCCACCCCCACACCCCCACTGGAGGTCCCCGGTGCTCAAGCGCACCCGACTGTCCGCCGTCGGCGCGGCAGCCCTGCTCGCGGCCGCCGCCGCGTTCACCGCCCCCACCGCCGCCCATGCGGCGAACCAACTCGGCAACCCCGGCTTCGAGACCGGCACCCTGTCCGGCTGGTCCTGCACCGGCGGACTCGGCTCGGTGGTCTCCACCCCCGTGCACGGCGGCGGCAAGGCGCTGGCGGGCGCCGCCTCCGCGAGCGACAACGCCAAGTGCACGCAGACCGTCGCCGTCCAGCCCAACACCACGTACTCGCTGTCCGGCTGGGTCCGCGGCAGCTATGTCTACCTCGGTGTCACCGGCGCCGGCTCCGCCTGGACCTCGGCCGCCGACTACACCCGGCTGAGCGTCTCCTTCACCACCGGCGCCACCCAGACCAGCGCGGAGGTCTATGTCAACGGCTGGTACGGCCAGGGCACCTACTACGCCGACGACCTGAGCCTGGACGGCCCGGGCGGCGGCACCCCGGGCGACACCCAGGCACCCACGTCCCCAGGCAACCTGCGCAGCACCGGCAAGTCCGCCACCGGCGTCACCCTCGCGTGGGACGCCGCCACCGACAACGTCGGCGTGACCGGCTACGACGTCTACCAGGGCGCCACCAAGGTCGCCACCACGGCCGGCACCGGCGCGACCGTCGACGGGCTGACCGCCGCCACCGCGTACAGCTTCACCGTCAAGGCCCGTGACGCGGCCGGCAACACCTCCGGCTCCTCCGCCGCCCTCGTGGTCACCACCGACCCGGGCGGCGGCACCCCGACCGGGTTCAAGCAGGCCGCGCCCTACCTCTACAACGGCTGGGGCAACCCGCCGGCCCCCACGACCGTCATGAACGCCACCGGCGTGAAGTGGTTCACCCTGGCCTTCGTCCTCGCCCAGAACGGCTGCAACCCCACCTGGGACAGCCAGCGGCCGCTGCTGAACGGGGTCGACCAGGCCACCATCAAGGCCGTCCGCGCGGCCGGCGGCGACGTCGTCCCGTCCATCGGCGGGTGGAGCGGCAACAAGCTCGGTCCCAACTGCGCCACCACCGCCGATCTCGCCGGCGCCTACCAGAAGGTGATCGACGCCTACGGTCTGAAGGCGATCGACGTCGACATCGAGAACACCGACGAGTTCGAGAACACCGTCGTCCAGGACCGCATCCTCGGCGCGCTCAAGATCGTCAAGCAGAACAACCCCGGCCTGCGCACCATCCTGACCTTCGGTACCGGCACCACCGGCCCGACCTCCTACGGGAACCGGCTGATCGAGCAGGCCAAGGCGCTCGGCGCGGACATCGACGTCTTCACCATCATGCCGTTCGACTTCGGCAACGCCTCCACCGACATGTACGCCGCCACCGTGAGTGCGGCGGACGGCCTGAAGGCCAAGCTCAAGTCCACCTTCGGCTGGGACGACGCCACCGCCTACGCGCACGTCGGCATCTCCGGCATGAACGGCCTCAGCGACAACAACGAGGTCACCACCGTCCAGAACTGGACCGCGATCCGCGACTGGGCCAACAGCCACCACATCGCCCGGCTGGCCTTCTGGTCGGTGAACCGCGACCGCGGCTGCGCGGGCGGCGGCCTGCAGGAGACCTGCTCCGGCATCGCCCAGAACGACTGGCAGTTCACCTCCATCACGGCCGGCTTCACGGGCTGACACCCGGCCGGCGGTCCGGCCCGGACCCCTCACCGCGAGGGGTCCGGGCCGGACCGTCAGTAGCCCGGTCGCGGCGGGCCGGTCGGCCCGCTCAGCCCCCGCAGCGGCGGGAGCTCCGGGCGGTCCAGCCACGCGGTGAACAGGGGCTCCAGCGAGTGATCGGCGTAGCGCCCCGCGTGGGCGCGCAGGTCGGCGGTGCCGACGACGCCGTGCCGGTGGGCGGTGGCCCACTCCCGGAGCATCGGGAAGAACGCGGCGTCGCCGAGGGTGAGCCGGAGCGCGTGGACGGTCAGGCCGCCGCGCTGGTAGAGCCGGTCGTCGAACATCAGCTTCCGGCCCGGGTCGGCCAGCCTGAGGTCCTGGGGGAGGCCGGCCAGCAGGGCGTGCGCGGCCGCCGCGTGCGTGGTGGCCGACGGGCCGCCGGCCCGCTCGGACCAGAGCCACTCCGCGTACTTGGCGAAGCCCTCGTTGAGCCAGATGTGGCTCCAGTCGGTGATCGACACGCTGTTGCCGAACCACTGGTGGGCCAGCTCGTGGGCGATCAGCCGCTCCCGCTCCCAGCCCCCGCCGAGGTGGTTGGTGCCGAAGGTGGCGACGCCCTGCGCCTCCACCGGGACATCCAGCTCCTCGTCGGCGACGACCACCGTGTACTCGCCGAACGGGTAGGGGCCGAAGATCTCCTCGAAGTACGCGGTCATCCGGGGCTGCCGCCCGAAGTCCACCGCGAAGTCGCCGGCCACCCGCTCGGGCACGTACCCGGTCTGCCGGACGGCCGGGCGCTCGGCGAGCACGACCGGCCGGTACTGGCCGATCGAGACCGTCACCAGGTACGTCGAGGTCGGTGCGCTCTGCTCGTACACCCAGGTCGTGCTGGAGGCGTGCGTGGTGCGGGTGAGCAGCCGGCCGCCGACCACCACGGTGTACGCGGACGGCGTGGTCACCGCTATCTGGTAGGTCGCCTTGTCGGCGGGCCGGTCGTTGCACGGGAACCAGGACGGGGCCCCGACGGGCTGGCTGGCGACCAGCGCGCCGTCGGTCAGCTCCTCCCAGCCGAGACCGCCCCACGGGCTGCGCACGGGCCGCGGGTTCCCGGTGTAGTGCACCTCGACCGTGAACGCGGCGCCGGCCGCGAGCGCCTTGACCGGCCGCACCCGCAGCTTGCCGGCCCGGTGGGTGTACCGGGCGGCCTTGCCGTCCACCAGGACCCGACCGATCCGGAACTCGGCGAGGTCGAGCGCGAACTCGGGCAGCGCCGTCCCGGCGACCGCGCTGAGCCGTGCGGTGCCGCCCAGCCGGTTGGGCCCGGGGCGGTAGTCCAGGGCGAGCTCGTAGCGGTGCACCCGGTAGCGGGTGTCCCCGCTGTTCGGGAAGTACGGGTCCGGGGCGGCGGCGCGGGCCGCCGAGGCGTGCTGGTGGTTCACCGGGCGGGGTTTCACCGGGTCGTGCGCTCCCTGCGAACTGGGGGACGTGGAGGTGGCGGGCGGGTCGGAGGGGGCGGCGGTCACGAGGTGGCCTGCCACACCTCGATCGGGTTGCCCAGCCACCGCGTGTCGGCGGGGACGGACTCGGCGCGCATCACCAGCGAGGCCGGGCCCAGGGTGCTGCGTGCGCCCACCGTACTGCCGGGCAGCACGATGCCGCCCGGGCCCAGGGTGGCGCCCTCGCGGAGGATGACAGTATCCATCCGCATGATCCGGTCGTGGAAGAGGTGGGTCTGCACCACGCAGCCCCGGTTGATGGTCACCCCGTCACCGAGGGTGACCAGGTCTGCCTCCGGCAGCCAGTAGCTCTCGCACCAGACACCCCGCCCGACCCGCGCGCCGAGCGCCCGCAGCCAGACGTTCAGGACCGGCGTGCCCGGGACCGCGCCCACCAGCCACGGCACCGCCAGGACCTCGACGAAGGTGTCCGCGAGCTCGTTGCGCCAGACGAAGCCGCTCCAGAGCGGGTGCTCCACCGCCCGGAACCGCCCGACCAGCAGCCACTTCGCGGCCACCGCGACCACGCAGGCCGCCCCGCCCGCCGCGAGCAGCACCAGCCCGGAGAGCAGCGCCGCCGCCACCGGGGACCAGTTCGCCGACAGCCAGGAGAGCGACGCGAGGGTCAGCGCACCGAGCGCGCCGGAGGCCAGCACCGGCAGCAGCCGGGCCACCTCCACCAGCCCGCGGGCCCAGAGCAGCCGGGCCGGCGGCTCGTAGGTGAGGCTCTGGTCGGCCTGGTCGGCCGAGCGCGGCAGCCGCATCGGCGGCATGCCCAGGTAGGAGCTGCCCTTCTTGGCCTTCTTCGGCGTCGCCGACAGCACACCCACCAGCCCGCGCGCCGGGACGGCCCGCCCGGGAGCGGTCATCCCCGAGTTGCCGAGGAACGCCCGCTCACCGACCTTCGCCTCACCGAGCCGCAGCCACCCGCCGCCCAGCTCGTACGGGGCGATCAGGGTGTCGTCCGCCAGGAACGCGCCGTCCCCGACCGTGGTCAGGCTCGGCAGCGCCAGCACGGTGGACACCTCGGCGCCCCGGCCGACCTTCATCCCCAGCGCCCGCAGCCACAGCGGCGTGACCAGACCCGCGTACAGCGGGAACAGGATCTCGCGGGCCTGGTCCATCAGCTGGGTGACCGTCCAGGCCTGCCAGCCGATCCGGCCGTGCAGCGGGTGCACGCCCGGGGCCAGCCCGATGCTCAGCAGCCGCACGGCCGCGACCAGCTGCGCCGCGTACACCAGGCCGTAGGCCAGGGTGGCCGGGAGGAGGCCGAGCAGGGCGCCCCCGAGCGCGGCACCGAGGTCCTGGCCGGGCTGGACGAAGCGGGAGAGCACCACGAGCCCGGCGAGGGCGGGCAGCACCGGCAACAGGCTGAGCGCTGTGCCGCTGGCGCCGAAGAGCGCCGCCCAGCGCGCCTGGCGGGCCGGCCGGTCCTTCGGCCAGGTCCGCTCGGCCCGGCCCAGCTTGGCGGCGGGCGCGCCGCCCCAGCGCTGGCCGGTCGGCACGTGCCCGGTGACGCTGGAACCGGCCACCACGTGCGACCGCTTGCCGACCCGGGCGCCGGGCAGCAGGGTCGAGCGGGTGCCGACCACGGCCCCCGAACCGACCTTGACCTGGCCGACCTCCAGCCGGTCGCCGTCCAGCCAGTAGCCGCAGAGGTCGACCTCGGCCTCGACGGCGCAGCCCCGGCCCAGCTTGAGCATCCCGGTGACCGGCGGCATCGAGTGCAGGTCCACCTCCGGGCCGACCTTGGCGCCGAGCGCCCGCGCGTAGCGGGTAAGCCAGGCTCCGGAGAGCGAGGTCGCGCCACTGACCTCGGCCAGCCGCTCGGCGGTCCAGAGCCGTAGATGGGCGCTGCCGCCGCGCGGGTAGCGGCCGGGCCGCAGGCCGCGCAGCAGCAGCCGGGCGCCGCCGGCCGCGATGGCGAGCCGGCCGGCCGGGGAGAACAGCGCCAGCGCGCCCGCGCCGACCACCCACCACGAGGCGGTCGGTGCCCAGGGGTAGTCGCCGAACCAGGCGAGCACATTGCCGAGGGTGAGCAGGGCGACCGTCCAGCGCAGGCCGACCACGGTGAAGAGCGGGATCAGCAGGAGCAGCTGGAGCAGCTTGGCCCTGGTCGGTACCAGGGCGACGGTGCGGGTCTCGCCGCTGTCCGCCACCGACCGCTCCAGATGGCGGGCGAGCTTGCGCAGCGTCGGCTGCTGGTAGATGTCCAGCACGGCGGCGCTCGGGTAGCGGGCGCGCAGCAGGGTGGTGAGCCGGGCGGCGGCCAGGCTGCCGCCGCCGATGGCGAAGAAGTCCTCGCGCGGGCCGCCGACCGGCACGCCGAGGATCTCGGTCCACTGCTCGGCCAGCCAGGCCTCGGTGCCGTAGAGCTGCTCGGTGGGCCCGGCGGTCTCCAGGTCGGGCAGCGGCCAGGGCAGCGCGTTGCGGTCGACCTTGCCGGACGTGCGGGTGGGCAGGGACTCCACGGAGGCCAGCAGGGGCACCAGGGCCGCGGGCAGCTCGGCGCGCAGCCGCTCGACCGAGGCCTCCCGGTCCCAGCCGTCCTTGGTGACCAGGTAGCCGACCAGCAGCTGGTTGCCGCCGCGAGCGGTCCGCACGGCGGCGGCCGCACCGGCGACGCCCGGCAGCGCCTGCAGCGCGGCGTCGACCTCGCCGAGCTCGATCCGGCGGCCGCCGAGCTTGATCTGCTCGTCGGTGCGGCCGAGGAAGAGCAGGCCCTCGGGGTCGGCCTCGACGAGGTCGCCGCTGCGGTAGGCGCGGTCCCAGCCGAGCGAGGGCAGCGGCGCGTACTTCTCGGCGTCCTTCACCGGGTCCAGGTAACGGGCCAGACCGACGCCGCCGATCACCAGCTGGCCGGTGCCGCCCGCGGCGACCGGCTCGCCGGCCTCGTCGACCACGGCGAGGTCCCAGCCGTCCAGCGGCAGGCCGATCCGGACCGGACCGTCGCCGGTGAGCAGCGCGGCGCAGGCCACCACGGTCGCCTCGGTCGGGCCGTAGGTGTTCCACACCTCGCGGCCCTCGGTGACCAGGCGCTGCACCAGCTCGGGCGGGCAGGCCTCGCCGCCGAAGATCAGCAGCCGGACCTCGTTCAGCGCCTCGGCGGGCCAGAGCGCGGCCAGCGTCGGGACGGTGGAGACGACGGTGATCTCCTGCTCGGCGAGCCACGGGCCGAGATCGGCGCCGCTGCGCACCTGCGAGCGGGGGACGGGCACCAGGCAGGCGCCGTAGCGCCAGGCCAGCCACATCTCCTCGCAGGAGGCGTCGAAGGCGACGGAGAGGCCGGCCATCACGCGGTCGCCCGGGCCGATCGGCTCCTCCTGGAGGAACAGGGCGGCCTCGGCGTCGACGAACGCGGCGGCGTTGCGGTGGGTGACGGCGACGCCCTTCGGCCGGCCGGTCGAGCCGGAGGTGAAGATGATCCAGGCGTCGTCGGCGGGGGTCGGCCGGGTGTCCGCGGGGACGGCGGGCCGCGGGTCGCCGGTGAGGGTCAGGACGCGCTCCGCCCCGAGCACGCCGGCCACGGCGGCCTCCTCGAAGACGAGCTGGGCGCGCTCGTCCGGGTCCTCGGCGTCCACCGGGACGTAGGCGGCGCCCGCGGCCAGTACGGCGAGGATGGCGATGTAGAGGTCGTTGGTGCCGGAGGGGACGCGGACGCCGACCCGGTCACCGGGGCCGATTCCGGCGCCGTTCAGCCGGAGGCGCAGCTGCTCGACCTCGGCGGCGAGTGCCCGGTAGCCGAGGACGGTGTGCCCGTCGTCCAGGGCCGGCTCGTTGGGGTGGGTGCGGACGGCGGCGTCCAGGATGTCGACCAGGGTGCGCGGGGCCGGAGCCGGGCGACCGGGGAAGAGGGCCTGCGGGGCCCGCGCGGTCTGTTCTGTGTGGCTCGGTTCAGCGGTCATGGCTGCCGTGCGCTCCTCGTCCTCGCCCCTGGTTCCGACCGTGTCCGGCCCTTGGGGCGGTGGGACCACTCAGTCTATCGGGTGACCCCACTCCGGGGCCGGAGCGGACAACCTCACCGATGGTAGCCCCGTGTGATGAACGGCGTACTGCCCGACACTCTGCTCAACTGGCCTTGAACTGAATGAATCTGACGTTACATCAGCTCGCAAGTGAGCCTACTCGTGGTGGATGTGACGACCTGTCAGTGACTTTGACGGATCGTCAGGTCGTAATTCCGATGGTGAGCCACGCCACACGGATCGTGCTCCCTCCGGGTGACGAGGGCTGTTCCGGGGGCGTCGCGGGCGCCTCCCACAGGGGTCGGGGGCCGGTTCCCGGCGGGCCCAGGGCGCCTTCCAGCCCCGTTCGGAAGGCGCCCTGGGTGCGCCTCCGGACTCCCGGGGGCGCGCGAGCCGTCCCGCGTGAGAACGCGGCCCGCACCGCCGTCCGCGCCCTCATCGTCGAGTTTCCGAGCGCAGGGAATTCGCCCGCGCGAGGCGCATTCATCATATGGGCTTCATTATTTCGCAGGGCCGAAAAAGGACGTACAGTCACACTAATTCGTACAGGTATTCACATGGGCGAATGCCCGTGCTAGCGTGCGGACGCCAGCTTCTCAGAATGGAGAAAGTGGGTCCGGACATGAGTCAAGAATTCTCTCGCCGCGGGTTCCTGGGCAGTGCCGGAATGGCTGCCGCCGGGGTTTCCGCCGTTTCGTTGGGGGTCGGCGCGGCCGGCCCGGCCGCGGCCGAGTCGGCCGGCGCTCCCGGCGTCCTGGGCGGGCAGTCGGTGCTCCCGGGCGATCCGCGGTACCAGACGCTCAGTCAGGGCTTCAACCAGCGCTGGTCCAGCAGACCGGCCTACATCCGGCTGGTGGGGAGCGACGCGGACGCGGTGGCAGGGCTGAAGACCGCGCTCGACAAGGGGCTGCGGCCGACGATCCGGGGCGGCGGCCACTGCTACGAGGGGTTCGTCGACAACGACCGGGGCGCCATCCTCGACCTCAGCACCCTGCGCGGTGTCCGCGCGGCGCGGGACAAGTTCGGCGCCCCCACCTACTGCGTCGAGGGCGGCGCGACCAACTGGGACGTCTACACCAGCCTGTTCCGGACGTACGGCGTCACGCTGCCCGCGGGGTCGTGCTACTCGGTCGGGGCGGGCGGCCACGTCAGCGGCGGCGGGTACGGGCTGCTCTCCCGAAGGGACGGGCTGACCGTCGACCACCTCGTCCAGGTGGACGTGGTCACGGTCCGCGGCGGCACGGTGGAGCTGACCACGGCCCACCGGGACGATCCCGCGACCTCGCCGGAGATCGACCTCTTCTGGGCGCACACCGGTGGGGGCGGCGGAAACTTCGGCGTCGTCCTGCGCTACCACTTCGCCCGCCTCCCCAAGCCGCCGCCACGGGTCTGGCTGAGCAGCGTGGCCTGGTCCTGGGCGGACCTGCTCAAGCACCCGGAGGACTTCCGCCGCCTCGTGGAGAACTTCGGATCCTTCTTCGCCCAGCACAGCGGTCCGAACGAGTCGGTCTACCGGGGCCTCTTCGCGATCCTCAAACTCACCCACCGGACGAACGGGAACGTCGTCCTGCTCAGCCAGTGGGACGAGGACGATCCGGCGCCGCTGGAGGAGTTCCTGGCCGCGATGGAGGCCGGGCTGACGAGCAGGGCCGTGGTCCAGAGCTACGCCGCCGGGGGCGTGCTCCTGCCGTATCCGGACAAGCGCCGACAGATGCCGTGGTTCCAGGCCACCATGACGCTGAACCCCTCCGGGGCCAATCAGCGCGGCAAGTACAAGTCCGCCTACCACCGACGGCACTTCACCCCCACACACATCGACGCCTTCTGGGAGTGGCTGACCAAAACCGTCCCCGGCGTGGATCTCACCCAGACGCTGGTCCAGATCGACTCCTACGGCTGCCGGATCAACGAGCACAAGCCCGCCGAAGCCGCGATCCCCCAGCGCGACTCCGTGATGAAGCTCCAGTACCAGACCTACTGGACCGACCCCGCGCAGGACGCCGCGCACCTGGCCTACCTCGGCGGGCTCTACCAAGCGGTCTACAAGGCCACCAACGGCATCCCGGAGATCGACACGGACACCGACGGCGCCTATGTGAACTACCCCGACGTCGACCTCGGAACGGCCGACCAGAAACACCCGGCCTACCAGCGGCTCTACTACAAGCAGAACTACGGCCGACTGCAGAAGGCCAAGAAGACCTGGGATGCCGGGAACGTCTTCCACCACGCCCAGTCGATCACCTTGCCGTCCTGACCGCACACGCAGAGACAGGCCGACCATCCGGTAAGTAGGTGAGATCGGGGTGAAAGGTGCGAGCACAGAGGAGACGCAAGCCCCGGGCCTTTACCGACGGGCGTCCTGCCGTCGGCGGGGAGGTCTTCCCGGGAGCAAGCTAGCTTCGGTCGGATGTCGTGTCACGTTCGGGGCCGACGGGTGAGGGCGGCGGGGGCCAGGATGACGGGGTGGGCCAGCAGGTTCTGGACGGCGACGAGGTCCCGATAGATCTCAGGGTGGCTCGGGACGAGGTCGAGGACCCGGCGCAGCGCCAGGGTGGCGGTGTGCATGCCGAGGGGCCGCCGCTCTGTGTGCCAGGCGGTGTCCGACAGGGCGGCCAGCAGCCAGGGCACGCGGACGATGCCGGCGGCCTCGCGCTGGAAGTTCCGGGCGAAGCCCGGTAGCGGGCCGTGCCACAGCAGGTCGCGCAGGGCGAGGGCTTGGAGCGCGCAGACGGTCAGGCCGTGTCCGTAGATCGGGTTGAGGGCGGCGACGGAGTCGCCCAGGGCGATGACGTTGTCCGGCCACCGGGGCGTGCGGTGGTAGCCGTTCCAGCGGTTGTCCAGTCCGCCGTAGCGGTGCGGCTTGCCGAGTGGTGTTCCGCGGTCGATGGCTTCCAGCAGGTGGGGATTGCGCAGGGCGGCGGCGTGGGCGCGGAAGCCGTCCTGGTCATGCGGCGGGCGGGTACCGTCCGCGCCGATGAGGGTGACCAGGGTCTGCTGCCCTTCGATGACCTGGACGAGGCCGCCCCGCCGGATCGTCGGTGCGTAGGTAGCTTCCGCGGACATGTGCCACTCGGCGGCGGGGGCGCCCTGGAACCGGCGGGTGACGTAGGAGAGGCCGGCCAGGACACGGGTGACGGGTGGTGAGGGAAAGCCTCCCTGGTCGAGCCATCCGGCCAGGCGCGTGGTGCGCCCGGACGCGTCGACCACCAGGTCCGCCGGGAAGGTTCGTCCTGAGCTGTCCCTCACCCCGGTTGCCCGGTGCCCGGTCCACAGCACGGCGCTGGCGGTCGCGGCGACCAGGTCGACGGCGGGCAGGCCGGTCACCCGCTCCCGGATCGTGCCTTCGAGCAGGGCACGGCTGCAGGCCAGATGCCCGACACCGGTGGGCCCGACGGGGGCCCAGCCGGCGGGGAAGAGGATGCGGGCGCCCTCCCCGAAGTCGAAGAGCGCGGCTCCCCGGGCGCGGAGCTCGTCGCCGATGCCGGGCAGGAGCGCCTCGATCGTGGTGGCCCCGCGCTGGAGCAGCCCGTGGGGATGGGGTGTCTGGGGTGCGCCCCGCCGGTGCCCGTCCGGGCGTGGCTGCGGGTCGCGTTCGATCACCGTGACCCGGGCGAAGGTGTCGCTGAGCGCCCGGGCGGCGAGGAGGCCGGCGAAGCCTCCCCCGATGACGACGGCGTGTCTTGAGGCGGTTCTCATGGGCGTTTCTCTCCTCACCCTCGGCTCCTCACCCTCGGCGTCCGGGGCTACCGGAGATGCGGGGGGAGCTCGACCGCGTCCGCACCGGCGAGTGCCGGTATCAGGGCGTAGCCGGCGGCCAGTACGAGGAAGGCGGTCTGCGTGACGCCGACTACCGCCAGCAGCGCCGTCCAGGTGCGGGCCCGCGGTGGCAGTGCTGCCAGCCCGCGGAGGACATACGCTCCGCGGGGTCGGTGCCGGTGGTGGTGGCAGAGCAGCGCGGGCAGGACGCCGTAGACCGTCGCCGCGATGACCATCGCGTAGACGGGGACCTGGTACCAGTGCCCGGCGAAGACGGTCAGCTGGGGGACGGCCTGGGCGTAGACGTACGCACCGCTGAAGACCATGACGGGTTCCAGCACCACTTCGACGGCCATGGCCGTGGTGAAGGCGATCAGGGTCAGCCGGGCTGTGGACAGCCCGGGTCGGCGGCGTTCGGCGCGACCGAGGACCCAGAGGGTGGGGAGGGCCCACATCACGGCCTCGGCGAGGGCGAACCATCCGACGAAGAGCGGCTGGGGGTGGTTGTCGGGTGAGGGCCCGTGCCATCCGGGGAGGTAGGCGCCCCAGTCGTCGGTCGCGATCAGGTGCTTGCTGTAGGCGGCCACCTGGCCGTGGTAGTTGACGACCGGCATCAGCCAGAAGGCCGACAGGAATCCGATGAGCACCATGGTCTCGACGGCGAGGGCCCGTTGCCGCAGGCTGTACCAGGCGGACCAGGCCGTGCTGCCGACCACCCCCGCGATGCTGAGGAGCTGATAGGCGTCCAGGATCCGGGCGCGGACGGGGCCGAGCCCGTACGCGCCGGCAGGAATCCACCGGGCACTGCCGATGGCCCAACGGCCCATCACCCATGCTTCCGCGGTCAGGAGCACGGCCCCGGTCACGGCCCACGCCGTGACCGGGGCACACCGCCGCCGTCCGGTGGCGGAGGCATACTCCCGGGTGCGTCCGTCGGCCGCACCCGCCGATCGGGATCCGTCCATGGTCGGACACCTCCTGTGGTTGCGCACGACGGTGGGGACGCTGCGGCGGCTCACTTCCGGACGGCCGAGAGGTAGACCGACTCCTGCGGTTTGAGCAGGCCCTTCATGAAGCCGCTGACGATCCTCGGGAAGAGCCAGGAGATGAGGGGGCCGAACTCCTCGCGCAGGGCGGCCGTCGCGCGGGTGTCGTCCGCGAAGGGGAGGCAGTGCGCCGGCGGGTGGACGTCGAAGCGCAGCGGGCGGAGGCCGGCCTCGTCGAGGGCGGTGCGGAAGTCCGCGCCGCTCGGGTACCAGCTGAGGGAGCTGATGAGCGCTCGCCGCATGAAGGGGGAGAACGGCCGGGTCCGGTAGGCGTCGAAGATCAGGAGCGGGCTGCCGGGCTTGAGCATGGCGGCCATCGCATGGAGGCCTTCCGCCTTGCGGGGCGGGGGGAAGTGCGGGATGACGCCCATGGCGGTGACGGCGTCGGCCTCGCCGGCCAGGTCCCCAGTGGTTCCGGGGGAGAAGATGTCGCCCACCCTGAACCGGACCCGGTCGTCGAGACCGAGTTCGCGGGCGATGCGGCGCCCGATCTCCGCCTGGTCCCGTTCGATGGTGATCGACAGGATCCGGACCTGCGGCATCAGGAGGGCGAGCCGGGCCCAGCCGTCGCTGAGTCCGGTGCCGACCTCGACCAGGAGGCCGCCGGGGGGAACGCTCACCACGGCGGGCTGCCAGCAGGTGTCCACGGAGTTGACCTGGGAGAGGTGGATGCGCTGGAGCGGGTCCGGGAGCTCACGGATCGCGGGGGTGTAGGGTCCCCAGTTCAGCGCCAGCCAGATCGCGGCGAAGAGCCGGTTGTAGTACAGCCGGTACAGCTCGGGGACGGTCTCGTCGGTGCGTGTTCCCAGCAGGCGGATCGCCGCCCGCCACGCGGGGGCTGCTGTCCGAGGGGATCGGTTGCCGGTACGGGGCCCGCGGTAGAACTCGCGGAGCACCTGGTTGCGGACCGGTAGGAAGACGTCGAGGAAGCGCTGTTGCCCTTCGAGGGTCAGGAAGCCCTCCGGCAGTGGACGTTCGGGATGTGAGGCCATGGGAACTCTTCCTGTGTCGTTCGGTGGGGCATTCGGGCGGGCTGACGGGGGCGGGCCTCAGGGGCGCCCGGGCGCGTTCGTCCGTGCGCCCCGATGTTGGCCCTGTCAGGTGGTCGAGCCCGACGGGGCGTCGTCGAGGGCCATGGCGTCCAGCAGCCAATCGGCGAGGGACGCCGCCGTGGGCTTGGTCCAGATGACGCCGGGGGCGATCGTGGTGTGCAGGGTGCGGGTGAGGCGCTGTTGAAGCTGGACTGCGCCCAGCGAGTCGAGGCCGAGGAGCACCAGACTGGTGTGCGGGCCGATGTGGCGGCCGGTGGCGCCGAGTAGTTCGTGGACCTGGCGGACGACGAGGTCGGTGAGGATGCGGTGGCGGCCGGAGGAGGTGGCCGCCGAGCGGAGCTCGTCGAGGACGGGCGAGGCGTCCGGTTCGTCGGCACTCGCCCCGGTGAGGAGGTCGGCCAGGAGGGCGGAGGAGCGTACGGCGGGGTAGGAGGCCGTCCACCGGGCCAGGTCGATCGGGGAGTACGCGACCTGGTGGTGGCCCTCGGCCAGGATGCGTTCGAGCGCGTCCATCCCGTCCTGGGGACTGATCATCACGAACCCGCGCCGCGCGAGGTGCTGTCCGCGTCCGACCTCTGACCAGGCGCCCCAGTGGATGCCTGTGGCGGGCAGGCCCTGGGCTCGGCGGTGGGCGACGAGGGCGTCCACGTAGGCGTTGGCGGCCGCGTAGGCGCCCTGGCCGGGGGATCCGAGCAGCGCGGCGACTGAGGAGTAGACGGCGAAGAAGTCCAGGTCCACCTCGCGCAGGTGGCGGTGCAGCGCCCAGGCGCCCTCGGCCTTGCCGCGCCACACGCGGTCCAGGAGGGCGGCGTCGATCCGGGCGAGGACGGCGTCCTCGACCACCCCGGCAGCGTGCACCACTCCACGCAACTTGCCTGCCGTGTAGGCGAGTTCAACAGCCCGGTGGATCGTTCCCGGATCGGCGGCATCGCCCCTGAGCGTCTCGATCACGGTGTCACCGGCCGCGCGCAGGGCGTCGAGCGCGCGCCGGGTGGCAGCGCTGGGCGCGGAGCGTCCGACCAGGACCAGCCCGCGGGCACCGCGTTCGGCGAAGCGGCGCGCGGTGAGCAGGCCGAGGCCGCCCAGCCCGCCGGTGACCAGGTAGCTGCCGTCGGTGCGGATGACCTGCCGCTCGGCGCGGGTGGTCGCGACGGGGTCGGGGCCGGTGCGGATCCGCGCGACGGAGCGGTGGTGCCGGCGCCAGAGGACCTCGACCACGGGAGCGTCGGCCAGCAGATCGGCGAGGACGTGGTCCAGCGGGGTGTCGTTCGAGAGCAGCAGACTGCTGGGGCGCAGTTCGGGGTGCTCGAAGGCGGCCACGCGCAGCAGGCCGCGCAGGCCCGCGCAGGCAAGCGGTTCGTCGCCGCGCCAGGCCACCCACAGGTGTGGCGGTGCGGTGCGGGCGGCGAGCGACCGAAGGACGGCGAGGGCCTGCCGGACGGCACGGAGGGCGGCCTCCGGCGTGGAGTCGGTGTCCGGGGCATCCAGCACGAGGAGGACGTCAGTGACCGGCTCGCGGGCCCCGTCGAGGGCGTGCGCCAGCACGCCGGGGTCCGGCGGGGCGCCCGCGGGCTGCCGGAGCAGTCGGCAGCCGCCCGCGCGTTCGTCGAGCATGGCGGCCAGGCGGGATCCCCAGAGGGCGCGCTCGGGAGAGAGGACGAGCCACTGCTGGTCGGTCGCGGCGGGTAGCGGTGGCGCGGGCTCGGGCTGCCAGGCGAGATGGGCGAGGCGGTCGGCGTAGCGCTGTTCGCGTGGGGTGATGTTGGCCAGCCGCAGGCCGGTGATCGTGGCGACCACTGTGCCGTCGGCGTCGGTGAGTGTGCCGGAGGCGGTGCAGCCGAGGTCGTCCGCGTGCGTCAGCGTGACGTCGGCGAACCGGGCGTGGCCGGTGGGGCCGTGCAGGTGGACGGCCTCGAAACCGGCGACCACCACGGGGCCCGGACTGGTGGCGCAGTAGGCCAGCCAAGCGGCGACCGCGGTCTGGACGAACTCGTCGGCGAGGGCCGGGTGGAGCCGCAGCGCGGCGGCGGAGACCCGGGCGCTGTCGGCGGTGCGCAGGGCGGCGACGGCGCGGGTGTGATCAGGATTCAGCCGGATGCGGTCGATGGCCGTGAAGGCGGGGCCGTGGAAGACCTGGTGACGTTCACGAAAGTGGCGGTGCAACTCGTCCGGCGTCAGGTCCGTCCACTCGTCGGTGGGTCCGCCGGCCGGCAGCGACGGGGAGCCGTCCTCGGCCTCGGGTGCGTGCGGGTGGCCGCCTTCGCGTCCGGCTCCGGACTCGGCTCCGGCTCCGGAGCCGGGTGTCGGGTGGAGGGTGGCGCGGGCGTGGACCACCACGCCGTCGGCAGAACGGGTGAGCACCTGGCCGGACAGGACGCCGTCCTGCTCGGTGAGCCGGGTGACGACCTCGGGCTCGGGGTCGAGGACCAGTGGTGTCTCGATCCGTAGGCCTTTCATCACGATCCGGTCGCTGCGCAGGACTTCGCAGCCGGCGGCGAGCAGCATCTCGGCGAAGCCGGTCCCGGGCAGGACCGGTGTCCCGGCCACCCGGTGGTCGCCGAGCCAGGGCAGCCGGGCCGGGCTGATCGGCGCCTGCCAGAGGTGTCTGCCGGGCTGGTCCGGGTCGTGGACATGGGTGCCGAGCAGTGGGTGCTGTGCGGCCGCAGGGAGCCCGGGGGCGACCAGGGTGTAGGGCGTGGTGGTGTCGCCGTGGCGGGAGCGGTTCCAGCAGGTGGTGGGGACATCGGCCAGCCGGCCGTCGCCGTAGCGGGTGGCGTAGTCGATGCCGTCGTAGCCGGCGGCATGAGCGGTGGCCAGGTGGGTCAGGAACTCCTCGCCGTCGTCGGGAGCGTGGCGGCGCAGCGAGCCGACCGCGACCACGTCGCCGATCCCGGCCTCGGTGGACGCCTCGATGATCGGCCGGGTGGCGAGCGGGTGGGCGGTGCACTCGACGAACAGGCGGTAGCCGTCGGCGAGCGCGGCGCGCACCGCGCGCAGGAACTGGACGGTGTCGCGCTGGTTGCGCACCCAGTACGAGGCGTCCAGCGGACCGGGGTCGCGCGGCTCGTCGCTGACGGTGGAGTAGAGGCGCATCGTCGTGGGCGGGGTTCCCGCCACATCGGCCAGGGCGTTTCGCAGCTCGTCCACGACCGGGTCCACCTGGTAGGAGTGTGAGGCAACGTCCACGTCGACCAGGCGGGCCAGGATGCCCGACGCGTTCCACCCGGCCACCAGGGCGAGGACCTGCTCGGCGTCGCCGGAGACGACCGTGGTGCGCGGAGCGGTGACGACCCCGATGTCGACCCGGTCGGCACCGGCGGCCTCGATGGCGGCGCGGGTGTCGGCGGTGCCGAGCATGACGGAGGCCATCGCGCCGTGGGCGATGCCGGCCAGGATCCGGGAGCGGCGGCAGATCACCTTGACGCCGTCCCGCGGGGTGAGCGCCCCGGCCACCACCGCGGCGGCCACCTCACCCAGCGACTGCCCGATGACCGCGGCGGGTTCCACGCCCCAGGAGCGCCAGAGTGCGGCCAGTGCCACCTGCACGCCGAACAGCACCGGCTGGATCCGGTCCACGCCTTTCAACTGCTCCGGTTGGAGGATGAGTTCACGCAGGGAGAGGCCGGACTCGGCGCGCACCAGCGGTTCGAGCCCGTCGATCGCGGCGGCGAACGCCGGCTCGCCGGTGAGCAGGCCCCGGCACATGCCCGGGTACTGCGAGCCCTGGCCGGTGAACACGAACACCGGTCCGGGGTGGCCGGGCGGCAGGACCGGCGAGCCGCTCACCACTCCCGCCGCATCCGATCCGTCGGCGAACTGCCTTGCATGTTCCGCCATTTGGCGTACTCCGTCGGCGACGATGCCCAGCCGGAACTCCGCGTGGCGGCGACGCAGCGCCAAGGTGTGCGCGATGTGACCGGCCGGCACCGACGCGCCCTCCGCCTCGGCCCAGTCGGCCAGGCGTCGGGCCGAGCCCAGCAGCGCGGGCCGCGAGGCGGCGGAGAGGAGGAACAGGCGTTTGCCCGGGGCGGGTTCGGCTGCCGCTGTGGCGACCGGTCTCCGGCGGGGAGCGGGCGGGGCCTCCAGCAGGACGTGCCCGTTGGTGCCGCTGACCCCGTAGGAGCACACCGCGGCGAGCCGACCCCTGCCGGGGACGGGCCAGCGGGTCAGCTCGGTCGGCACGAAGAGCCGGGATCGCTGCTCCCGGTCGATGCTGGGATTCCAGCCGGTGAAGTCCCGGTTCGGCGGGATCGTGCCGCGCCGCAGGCACTCCACCGCCTTGATGAGTCCGGCGAGTCCGGACACCGGCTCGGTGTGCCCGATGTTCGTCTTCACCGAGCCCAACGCGCACCGGCCCCGGCCGTCGCGACCGTACACGGCCTGGATCGAGGAGTACTCGACCGGGTCGCCGACGGAGGTCCCGGGTCCATGGGCCTCCACCAGCCCAACCTCCCCGGGGTCGACGCCCGCCAGCCCGACGGCCGTCCGGAACAGCTCCTGCTGCATCTCGCTGGACGGCGCGGTCAGGCGGGTGGCCTGTCCGTCGTTGTTGACCGCGCTTGCGCGGATCACCGCGAGCACCCGGTCGCCGTCCCGGCGGGCGTCCGCCAGGCGCTTCAACACGACGGCTGCCGCTCCCTCGCCGCGCACGTACCCGTCCGCCCGTCCGTCGAAGGCCCGACAGGCTCCGCTCGGAGAAAGCAGCAGCGGTGCCTCCATCAAGTGGGTCAGCGGTGACAGCATCAGCAGCACCCCACCGGCCAGGGCGAGGTCGCACTCGCGCAACGACAGCGCGCCGCAGGCGGTGTCCAGCGCGACCATGCCCGACGAGCAGTGCGTGCTGACCACCATCACCGGACCACGCAGGTCCATCGAGAAGGCGACCCGACCGGCCGTTCCAGCGGGGAAGTTCCCGAACAGGAACGGGCTGTTGGGCGCGTCCTCCACCGGGCGGGCCGCCCGGAACAGGTTGTCCGGCGCATAGGTGCCTATGTACACACCGGTGCGCGAGCCGCGTACCCGGTCCAAGGAGATGCCGGCGTGCTCCACCGACTCCCGGGCGACCTCCATCATGACCCGCGACTGCGGGTCCACCCAGGCGCGTTCCGCCGGGGCCACCGCGAGCGCCTCCGGCTCCCACGCCCAGACGTCGCCTTCCAGGAAGCAGCCCAGGGCCGCCTGGTCCCGGAGCCCCGGATCGTGCTGGGCCGCCAGGCGTCCGGCGTCCCACCGGGACGGCGGGACCGGCCCCGCCGTCCCCCGGCCCTCGGCTGCGAGCTGCCACAGCCCGCCGGGGGTCTCGACTCCGCCGGGAAACCGGCAGCCCATTCCGATCACCGCGATCGGTTCCGCGTTCGATGCCGACATGACTCAGTCCCTCCGTTCCGCGGCCGCGCTACTCCGCGACCGCTGTGCTGTAGGTCCACTGGAAGACCGGTAGCTGCACGCCGTGCACGGACTCGGTGCTGCGGGTGCGCTCGAAGTGCTGGTGCCGCCCGTAGAAGGTGATGACGACCCGGGAAGGGGCTGGCTGGGCTTCCGGGATCCGGTGCAGCGGCGGAGATCCGGGAGGGCCGCCGCGGAGGACCACCATTCCTGCCGGATTCGGCAGGGGCGGCGGTTCGGACAGGACCGAGGGATCGGACGGTTCCGGCGGATCGGACATGGTGTGGGCAGACATGACACCACCACTCGACACTCGAATTGCGCGTCCGCGAACCGCGCGGACGACCACCGCGTCGCGAGCCGCGACGCAACCGGTCACGCTGATCGGGCAGCGGTCCGTACGGGAGACGGCCGGAAGGCCGGGGCAGAGGCCGCCGGCAACGGCGGCGCCAAACCCGCTACGGAGAACCGGCGGCGAGACTCCCTGCAGTCAACAAGCTTGACGCACAGGGGATTTCGCGAAGGCCGGAACGGCGACCCGATGGAGACACCACCGAGGAGCGTGATTGGGGACCATCCAGCCGCACGGACAGGGATTGTGCAAGAGGCCCGGCGCAAGGCCGGTCGGGCGCGCCCACTCCGCGCGCCCCACCACGCGACTAGCCGCCCCTCCAATACTCCTATGCGCCCTTGCTTTCTAAAGTCGAACGTGCATATCAGTTGCCGCCCAGACGTGATCGACCAATCCCATCCGGTGCCGCAACCCTGTAAGCAGCCGGAGGTACCAGCGGTGACTTCGGCCGCGGCGTACTGCAACGGTGCTTGACGTCGGACTGGTCGGGGCGGCCGATGATCTGCGTTTGGTGCACGTCATCCACGGAGCCCGAGGCGTCCAGGCCCCCAACGGCTTCCTGACCGTGGTCTTCGCCGCGCACTCCTGGTCAGGCAGCCTCAGCAACGGGGAGCCGAAAGCACTCCGAGGTAGCGTGGGTGCCCGCCGACTCCATCCCGCATGAGTTCGTGTCCACCACTCAGACGGCCCTGCTCGGCTACCTCCAGGGCGGCCCGAGCGTCTCACTCCTGGCGCACCGCCGCCCCGGATCTCGACCCGGCCCAGGCGGGCTACGGGGATCTCGGAGCCCCGCGACACCCGCCGGACAGCGGTGCTGAGGCGCTTGAGCGCGGCAGTGATCAAGCGGGTCGGAGTGTGCCTGGCGAAGACGGCCCGTCACTCGACCACGGACTGCTCTTCCCGCGGTGTCCCGCATCGGCTGTCGCCGGGATGCCACAGGCCTGAGGGTGACCCCGGCGACGGCCCAGTGGGATCCATGGCCAGATTGATTACGGAAGGACCACACGCCTCCCCCTGTCGGGCCTGGGCGATAGGGTCAAGTCCGTGGAGCAGGCTTCGGTTCGTCCGCGGCCGGGCAGCAAGGACCAGGGAGGGCGCAGGGGTGTCGGCACCGGGCATGGAGGGCATCTCGGGGGCGCGTGGGCCCGGCTTCCAGCACCGAGACCACCAGCACCCCCTTGGTACGGACGTGGTGGATCGGACCGACCCGGGTGCTCGCCGATGTCAGCGACGCACGCGTTCCCGCCGGGAGGGCCGCATCGGGCCGGGCCGCGCGGCGACGACCAGGGCCGCGAGGGTGGCACCGCAGGCGGTGATCGAGTGATGCGGGACGGAGCCGACGAGGGGCCGACCCGGGACGGAAGGTTCCGGTTCGTCGGCCGGCAGCGTGAGCTCGGACTACTGCTGGCCGCGGTGCGGCAGCCGCCGACGGTGCTGCTGATCGAGGGCGAGGCCGGCATCGGCAAGTCCCGGCTGCTGAGGGAGGCCACGGCCGAACTGCGGGCGGAAGGGCACCAGGTGCTGACCGGCTTCTGCCAGCCACTGCGCGAGCCCTTCCCCTACGGCCCCGTGGTGGACGCGCTGCGCAAGGCGGACCTGAAGGGGGTCCCCCTCTTCCCGCCGACCGCCGGCGCACTGGCGCTGCTGCTGCCGGACCTGGCCGATCGGCTTCCGCCCCCGCCGCCGCGGCCTCCGGACGCCGGTGGCCAGCGGTTCCAGCTGCTGCAGGCAGTGAGGTCGTTCCTCGCGACGCTCGGGCCGGCCGTGCTGGTCGTCGAGGACCTGCACTGGGTGGACGGCGCCACCCGCGACCTGCTCCTGCTGTTGGCGCGCGACCTGCCGCCCCGGCTCGGCCTGATTCTCACCTATCGGGCGGAGGACCTGCCGCCGGGAGGCAGCCCTCTCGGCGTGTCGTTCCGACAGCCGCCCGGCACCGCCGGCTCGGTGGTCCAGCTCGGTCCGCTGTCCGAAGCGGACGTGCGGGCGTTGGCTGCGGCAGCCCTCGGCCCGCAGGTGACCGCGGGACTGGGCAGCGCCCTCTTCCGGCGCAGTGCCGGCCTGCCACTGGTCGCCGAGGAGGACCTGATCACCCTCGTCGAGCACGGCGGATCCCACGACCACGCCCGCACGATGAAGCGTCTGGAGGACTCGGATCTGCCGCGCGGGCTGAGCGAGGCGGTCACCGAGCGCCTCGGCTTGCTGTCGCCCGCCGCCGTGGCGGTCGCCGAGGCGGCAGCCGTGCTCGCCGCCCCGGCCGGCGAGGAGCTTCTGACAGCACTTGCCGGGTTGGGCGCGGGCCAGGGTGCGGAGGCACTGGTCGAGCTGCTCCGGATGTCCGTTCTGCGCGAGACGGACCAGGGTGAGTACGGGTTCCGGCACGTGCTCGCCCAGCAGGTCGTCCATCGGCAGATTCCCGGCCCGTCCAGGGCCCGGCTGCACCTCCGCGCGATCGAGCAGCTCCGCAGCCGCGAGCCGGCTCCGCTGGTGCAGATCGCCCACCACACCCTCGCCGCCGGCGACCGGGACGGCTGGTTGCTGCGGGCCCAGGAGGCCGCCGATCATGCGGTCGCCGTCCGTGACTCGGGCACGGCCGCGATGCTGCTGCGCCGGCTGCTGGACCGGTCCGAGCTGGTCGGCGAGGGCCGTTCGCGGGCGGCGCTGGCCTTGGCCGGGCTCGCGGCCGCCAGTGTGGAGTTCCGTACCGATGCCGAGTTGCTTCGTCGGCTCGTCGAGGACCCCGGGCTGGCGGACGAGGTCCGGGGGGAGATCCGCCTTGGGCTGGGCCTGGGCATGCTGAACGAGAATGCCGACCCGGCGGGGTTCGACGAGGTCGAGCGGGCGGTCGGCGAGTTGGCGGCGCACCGCCCCGAGCGGGCCGTCCGGGGGATGGTCGCGCTGGCTCTCAAGGAGGCTGCGGGCCCCGCGTACACCGGCGGCTGGCTCGGGCGCGCCGAGGATGTCGTCCGCGACTGCGAAAGCGTGGCCACGAAGGCCGCCGTACAGGTCGCTCGCCTCACTCTGATGGCCTGTCAGGGAGAGCCGACCGTATGGGAGTCGGCCGATCGGCTGCCGCGCCGTACCGATGATCCCGAGCTGCTCCGGCACACGGCGCGGGCCCTCCAGAACGTCGCCGACACCGCCGCCTACCTGGGCCACGACCGGCGGGCCGCCGCATTGGCGACCGAGGCCGGTCAGGTCGCCGCGCGCGCGGGAATCCCGATCACCGCGTTCCTGTCCGGTGGCACCCTGCTGCGGTTGGACGCGTTCGCCGGCCGCTGGGACGGGCTGGAGGAACGCCTCGATTCGCTGGTCGACGCGTATCCCACCGCCGGTAGTGTGCGCGCGGAACGGGCCCTGCTGGCCGGAATCCTGGCCGCAGCCAGGGGCCGGCTCACCGTAGCGCGCGAACTGTTCGGTGAGGCCATGAAGGTGGGCACGGGCCAGCTGCTGGTCGGCATCGAGTTGCGTGCCGCCGCCGGTCTGAGCTCCGTCCATCTGGGTAGGGGTGACGCCGTTCGTGCCTGGTCGGTCGCCGAGCGGGCCGTCGGCACCGCGCGGCACGCCGCCGCCTGGCCCCGGACGGCCAACCTGCTGTCGGCCGCGGTCGATGCCGCGCTGGCCTGCGGCCGGTGCGAGGCTGCCGAGCGGCTGGCCGTCGAGGCCGAGCGGGAATTGTGCGGACGCGACACGCCGGCGGCCGACGCCGACCTGGAGACCGTTCGCGGCCTCCTGCTTCTGGCGGCTGAACCCGATGCGGCCGCAGCGCACTTCACGGCAGCGGCGCGCGGCTGGCAGGCGATCGGTCGACCGTACGAGACCGCTCGCGCGCTCGAACGGCAGGTTGCCGCTCTGCTTCGGACCGGCCCGGCAGCGGCGGCCGAACCGCTCACAACGGCACTCGATCTCTTCACCGGACTGGGCGCGACCGCCGACGCCGGGCGCTGCGATCGGGTCATGCGCGAGCTGGGCCTCACCCGGCGCGGACCGGGCCGCCGGGGGTACGGCGGAGGGCTCTCGCCGCGCGAGCACCAGGTCGCCGCACTGCTGGTCGAGGGGGCTGGCAATCAGCGGATCGCCGAAGCGCTGCTCCTGTCACCGCGGACGGCCGAGAATCACGTCGCCAAGGTGCTGAAGAAGCTCGGCACCAGTCGTAGGCAGATCGCCGACGTCTACCCGGGAAGACCGGAAGGCGGCTGACACTCCGTCCGAATGGAGCCGGCCTCCGCTGGGGAGGCCGGCCCCGGTACGGTAGCGGCCGGAACTACGGCAGGGTCCACCGCTGGTTCGCCGCGCCGGTGCAGGTCCAGACGATCACTTGGGTGCCGTCGGTGGTGCTGGCGGCCGGGTCGTCGAGGCAGAGACCGGACTGGACGCCCTTCAGCGTGCCGTCGGCCTGCGGGGTCCACTGCTGGTTGGTGCCGCCGTTGCATGTCCACAGGTCGACGAGGGTGCCGCCGGTGGTGCCCTGGCCGACCACGTCCAGGCACTTGCCGCCGTGCAGCAGACGTCCGTTGTCCCAGGTCCAGGTCTGGGCCGGGTCGGCGGCGTCGCAGCTGCGGATGACAGCCGCGGTGCCGTCGGCAGCGGAGTTGCCGGCAGCGTCGAGGCACTTGTCGGCCACGCCGGAAGTGACCGGACCGGTGAAGGAGTCGGCGCCGGTGCCCGGGGTGAGGGCCAGGTTGTCGAACTGCTGGGTCTGGTAACCGGTCAGGGCCAGCCCGGCCATGCCGGAGGTGAAGGAGTGGTCGCTCACGCTGCCGACGGTCTGCCCGTCGACCGCTGCGGTGAGGGTCGAGCCCTGCATGGTCAGCGCCAGGCGATGCCAGGTCTTCAGGCCGGGCGCGGTGACGGTGCCGGCGGCCAGGGTGGTGAAGTTCCAGGCCAGGTCGCTCTTGAGGATCGCCCAGGCGCCGGTGTCGCTCAGGCGCAGGTGGTAGGCGTTGAGGCCGTTGTTGTTGCGGCCCTGCTGGCTGACACGGCCGAGCACCTCGACGGAGCCGGGCTGGTCGAAGAGGGCGTCGGCGGCGGCCGTGTAGTTGACCCAGCTGGTGTCCCCGACGATGGTGTAGGGCGCCTTGTTCGGCTCGTCGGTCCAGTGGATCGGCGCGGTGGGGGCCATCTGGTGCAGGCAGGTGCCGGTGCGGCCGCCACCACAAGTGGCGGTCTGGAAGGCGCCGTTCATGTCGGAGAAGTACTTCGGCGAAGTGGACGCAGCCGGAACGTCGAAGGTGTCCGAGTACGGCAGGCCCAGGGGCGCGGGGGGCGGCGGGGTGGTGCGGCCCTTGCCCTGGCCGGTGGTGGTGCTCACCGTGTAGAGGTGGCCGGGCTGCAAGGTGAGGGTGTAGGCGCCGCGGACCGGCTTGAGGTCCTGCTGGTGGATGAAGTCGTCGGCGCTGTCGGCGGTGGTCAGGTCGGTCGACCAGACGTGGACCTGGCCGGTGGAGATGCCACCGGTGACCTTGATGGTGGCGGTCTGTGCGGCGGCGGCGTCCATGGTCTCGATGACGGTGCTGTAGTCGTTGCTTGAGGATGACTTCAGCGTGACGTAGCTGCCGTTCGCCCGGTTGCCGCCGAGGTAGCCGACCGCCGGGTCGAGGTACTTCCAACCGAGCTGGGTGAACTGGGTGGTGTGTGCGGTCACCCAGGTGGTCCGGCCGACGGAGTAGCTGCCGGACCAGGGCTGCGCCGCGAGCGAGAGACCGTCGGTGGAGAAGTAGAGGTTCTGGTAGAGCGCCGCGACGACCGGCCAGTTCAGGTAGGAGGTCATCCGGCCGTCGATGTAGTCGCGGTTGATCGCGCGGGCTACCGCAGCAGCGCCGGTGTTGTAGTCCTGTGAGCCGCTCTCGCTGGCCCAGATGGGCTTGCCGAGGGCCTGGGCGGCCGGCGGGCTGGGACAGGTGGTCATCGGGCCGAGGTAGCCGCACGGGTAGTGCATGCCGAGGACGTCGATCGCGCTGTTCAGCGCGGGGTCGTTGGTCATCGCTGTGGCGAGGTTCCAGTCATAGCTGTCCGCGGCGACCACCTTGGTGCTGCCGTGGCCGCCCGCGAGCAACGCGCTCTTGAGGTTCTTGTACCAGGCGGCGTCGTACTCGCGCTCGTTCCAGCCGCCGATGTAGTCGATCGCCAGGTGGTGCCGGGCGGCGCAGCCGAACCAGCCGCCGATGTAGTCGATCATGTCCTGGGACCAGAAGTAGGGCTGCCCGGGCGCGGGGTTGGCGGGGTCGTTGACGCCGATCCAGCCGGGGGCACCCCAGGCGAGGCCGTAGAGCTTGATGTTCGGGTTGCGGGCCTTGGCCTGCTCGGCCAGCCACCACTCGTAGCCCTGGTTGCAGTCGACCGCACCCTTGGTGTGCTGGTAGCTGGCTTCCGCGCCGTCGGTGGAGTTGGTGTCACCGCCGATCTCAATCTTCAGCGACTGGAGCGAGGCGCCGTAGCCGGGCTTGAAGAGGTAGTCGAGCAGTTGGCTGCGCTGCGGTTCCGGATAGTCGATCAGCAGGCGGGAGTTGCCGCCGCCGCCGCTGGCGGCTCCGATGCCGTCGAAGACTCGGCCGGTCTTGGTGCCGTCGACGGTGATGGTGGTACTCACCGTGGCGGCTGCGTGGGCGGGAGTGGCCGTCTGTCCGGTGACGAGTGCGCCGGACAGCAGGAGCGATGCGGCCACGGCGACCGCTCGGACCGCGCGTCCGGGCGCGGGCAGGGCTCGGGACCTGTGCATGGGGTGCCTTTCGGACGGTGCCGGCGACGGCGTGCCGCACGCCGCTCTCGGCGGGCTGAGGGGGATCGCAATAGCCCAGAAATAAACAGATGCGACAAGGATCGAACATTAGAGGCGGCGCCGCTCAGCGGTCAATGGGACGGGAAACAAGTTCCACTGCGGGCACCCGGTTTCTCTCGGGCCGGGCCGACTTCGCTCACCCCGGCGCCACCGGGCACAGGTCCGCTCGATCATGCGCGCCTGGCCACCGACCTGGTCCTCAGTACTCAATCAATGCATTCGAATTAAGCAGGTAGTCCTTGCCGTAGGTAGTCCGAACCGCCAGAGCGACGGGGCGATAACAAAGGCATATCAGCCAGCCGGGAAGTGCTTTCAGCCCCTTGACGGCAAGGTGGACGGCCGGTTTACCTGTGATGCATCACGTTTGAACATAGTGATATCTGATCGGTTGTGTTACGTCAGATTGCTTCGCCTGCCCATCCTCAGGAGCCTCCGCATGTCGTCCGTCCGCACTCACCCGCGTCCTGCTGCCCCTGCAACGACGAGAACGTCCAGGGCGGCGTCACAGCGCTGCAGAACGCCGGTGTCAGCCCCGCGGACATCGACGGCGTCGGCCTCGGCGCCTACCTCGCCTGCAAGGAGTGGAAGTCCGGCAGGCCCTCCGGCATGCGGGGCGCCCTCTTCATCAACGGCAGGGACGTCGGCGCGCTCGCCGTCCGGACCATGTACGACCGCCTGAAGAACGGCAAGGAGATGCCCGCCGAAGCCTTCGCCCCACCCAGATGGTCGACGCCTCCAGCTGGCAGGCCGCCGGGACGTCAGCGTGCACTTCCCGCCCGGCCAGGTCACCGCCCTGATGGGCGAGAACGGCGCCGGCAAGTCCACCCTGCTGCGGATCCTCACCGGCGACCACCGCCCCACCGGGGGCCGGATCCTGCTCGACGGCCGCGAGCTCGCCCTGAGCTCGCCGATGGACGCCCGTCGCGCCGGAATCCGCATCATCCCGCAGGAACCGGAGATCATCCCGCACGTGTCGGTCGCCGAGAACGTCTACGCCGGTGCCCTGCCCTGCCGGGCGGGGCGCCGTCTCGACCGTGCCGAGCTGCGTCGCCGGATCACCGCCGACCTCGACCGGCTCGGCTTCGCCCGGGTCATCGAGACGGACCTGATCGGCTCACAACTGACCGCATCCGAGCGGCAGTTGGTCGAGATCCTCCGCGCCTCACCGGCGACAGGCCCACCCCGCGTGATCGCCTTCGACGAGCCGACCTCCTCCCTCTCCGAGCACGAGGCCGAGGCGCTCTTCGAGCTGATCGGCCGGCTCCGGGTGAGATCAGCAGTCGGCCGAGTGCGGCCAGGCTGTTCGCAGCCCCCCTGCGACGGGGGTTGACGCCCCAGAGGGTGTTGTCACCGACCGAGTACCGGGCGTGCAGGCAGGTGACGCAGTGCGTGCGCCTGTAGTGGCCGGCAGGCTTCCCGGCCGCTCCTGCTCGGTCCAGCAAGCCCGTGGGGCGGCGGATGTCGAGCGGGCCGGACTCGTCCGTCCGGTGCACGGGCCGAACCGCCCTGCCCACCGGGCCGGCCCGGACAGCACGGGACGGGCTCGGCCGGACCGTAGCGGCTATGCCCTTACGGGCGACCGTCCTGACGGCTGGGTCGGCAGCCACCCGGAATCTCTCAGCCGACCGGATCAGTGTGACCTTTGGCGACGACTTTCCCCTGTCGTCGCCGGACAACGAATCAGAGGAGCGGAATCGTGATCGAGAACATAGGTGGTGTGAAGCGTCGGGGCGTGCTTGTCGCAGGCTTGGCCGGTGTGGGCGCCGCGTTGGTGCCTGCCGGACGGGCCGGCGCCGCGCCGGCCGGTGCTGCCGCGTCAGCCCTCGACATGTCCGCCGAGGGCGGGCGCCGAGTGCTGAACCTCAACACCAACTGGGCATTCTGGCGTGAAGATGCCCCAGATGCCCACCAGCCCGGATTCGACGACTCGGCGTGGGCCGCGGTATCGGTGCCGCACACGATGCGACTGGAGCGCAAGCGGCCCTCGGCGTACGACACCTTCGCGGGAATCGGCTGGTACCGGCGGTACTTCCGGGTCGATCCGCAGGACCGGGGGCGGCGGCTGAGCGTGGTGTTCGACGGTGTTCAGACCGACAGCGTCGTCTACCTGAACGGGGAGAAGCTCGCCGAGCACTACGGCGGCTACATGGGTTTCGTCGTGGACATCACCGACAAGGTCCACCACGACCGCGACAACGTCCTCGCGGTCCGCGTCTCGAACCTCGACGACCCGATGACCCCTCCCGGCAAGCCGCGGGACCAGCTGGGATTCCTCACCTACGGCGGTATCTACCGCAACGTCACCCTCCGGGTGACGGACCCGGTCCACATCTCCGACCCGCTGGAGGAGGATCTGGTCGCCGGGGGCGGCGTTTTCGTCTCCTACCCGCAGGCGAGTGCGACCAGAGCGAGAGCTCAGGTCAAGACGCACGTGGTGAACAGGTCGGCCGCCGCCGCCCAGGTCAGACTGGCCACGGTCCTGTACGACGCGCAGGGCACAGCGGTCGCGCGGGCCGACACCACCGCGTCGGTCCCGGGGAACGGCGGTCACGCGTTCGCCCAGGAGCTGAGTGTGACGCGGCCGAACCTGTGGCATCCCGACTCCCCCTGTCTGTACAGGCTGGTCAGTCAGGTCTTCGTCGACAACCGCCGGGTCGACACGGTGACCACACCGACCGGGATACGGCGGATCGAGTACAAGGCGGACGGGTTCCACCTCAACGGCGAGCGGATCTACCTCCGCGGCGCCAACTGCCACCAGAACTACGCCTACGTGGGTGACGCCGCGCCGGCGTCGATGAAGTACCGCGAGGCGCTGCGGCTGAAGCTCGGCGGGTTCAACGCCGTACGGGCGGCGCACTATCCGCATGACCCGGCCTTCCTCGATGCCTGTGACGAGCTGGGACTCCTCGTTGTGACCTGTCAGCCGGGCTGGCAGAACTGGAACGGCGACCAGACCTTTGTCAGCCGCACCTACCGTGACATCGCCACGATGATCCGGCGGGACCGCAACCGGCCCTCGGTGATCCTGTGGGAGATCTCGCTGAACGAGACCGGGTACCCGCAATGGTGGGCGAAGGAGGCCAACACCGTCGCGCATGCGGAAATGCCTGGCGACCAGATGCTCACCTCGGCGGACTACGGCACCTGGGGCAGTGAGTACGGCGTCAACTACAAGGTCGTCAACACCGACGGCTCGGATCCCGCGCCGACCAAACCGTTCCTCACTCGCGAGTGGGGCGACTGGGAGGGCCCGAGCCGGGTCGGCCGGGAGGACGGCGAAAGCGCGATGGTCAACCAGGTCGTCACCCGCCAGCGCTACCTCGACGGCACCGGCTACTGGGACTGGGGCGGCCTGGATGCCAACAGCCGGATCGGCGGCTACTTCCTGTGGGTTTTCGAGGACTACGGCACCAATGACGTCTACCAGAAGTCCGGCGCAGTCGACATCGACCGGTACCCGAAGTACTGCTACCACTGGCTCAAGGCCATGCAGCCGGCCACCGACCCGAACCACGGCGGCCCGATGGTCTTCATCGCCAGCTCCTACACCGCTTCCTCCAGCCTGCAGGTGATGGTCTTCAGCAACACCGACAGCGTCCGGCTGTACCAGAACGGCCGCCTCGTCGGGACGAAGACCCGAACGGAGAACGCCACGACCGCGCCGCACGTAGCAGCCAAGGGCGGCAGCCCCTACTACACGTTCGCTCTGCCGTCGTTTGCCGCTGGAGAACTCAAAGCCGAGGGCTACCTGGGCGGCAGGCTCGCCGCGACCCACCTGGTCAACACCCCCGGCGCCGCCCACCACCTGGAGATCGTCGCCGACGACGCCGGTGGACGGGCCCTGCTGATCGACCTGCTGGCCTCCGCGCTTGGCGACAACTCGGCACAGGGGAAGGAGGCCGCGCAGCAACTGCTGGACCAGATGAAGCCCGGCGGAGTGGAATCGCTCATCGACCGGGCGGGCAAGGCCGGCGGTCGGGCGCTGCCGGCCAAGGTCGCCGAGGTGCTGCGCGGGTGCGCCCGGCTGCTCGAACGCATCCAACCCGTCGCCGACGGGTCGGACCTGATCCCGGTGTTCGTCAAGGTCGTCGACGCCCACGGCACGCTGGTCGCCGACTCCTCCGCCTCCCTCACCCTTGAGGTGACCGGAGCGGGCACCCTGGTGGGCGACAGCATCCCGCGCATCGCGGTGCAGACCCAGAAGGCCCAGGCCGGCATCGGCTACGCCTTGATCGCCACCAGTACCTCCAGCGGTCCCGTCACCGTCACCGCGACCGCGACCGGACTGCAGAGCGCCCAGTACACCGTGCAGACCGCGCCCTACGCCGGTCCTCACGTCACGGACGGCACTCACCCCGCGTGGAAGAACATCTCCACGCTGGAGAACCAGGGCGCCCAGAACCTGGCCCTGTTCAAGCCGGCGACCGCCTCCACCTCGCAGTCCGGCAACGGGCCGGCCAACGCGGTGGACGGCGCAGGGGACACCAAGTGGGTCGGGGACGGCCCCGCCTCGGCCTGGTGGCAGGTCGATCTGGGCACGTCGGCCGACATCGAACAGTTCCAGATCGTCTGGGAGACCGATCGGACCAGCTACAGGTACCAGATCCTGACCTCCGACGACGCCAGCACGTGGACCACGGTCGTCAACGCGGAGGACAACGCCGCCATGGTCGCCACCGCCAGCCACCAGGTGCAGACCAAGGCGCGTTTCGTACGCGTCAACATCCTCTCCGCCGGCGACTGGTGGCCGTCCATCCGGGAGTTCCGCGTGGTACCGCCAGGTGGCAACGGCGGCGTCCCCCCGGTCGATCCCGGCCCGAGGATCGCCCGCGACCGGATCAAGACGGTCACCGCGTCCAGTTACGCCGCCGGCTTCGAACCCGCCAAAACCTTTGACGGGGACATCACCTTCGGCACCGGGTGGAGCGCCTCCTCCCCGGTAGTTCCCCAGACGCTGACCGCGGAGCTGACCGCCGCCCACAACCTCAACGGTGTGCGCATCCACTGGGGCAAGGACAGTAGCTGGTACACCTTCGACCTGCAGACCTCCGCTGACGGAGCCACCTGGCACACGGGATTCTCCGGCTTGACCCGAAGCGGCCAGTACACCCTTCCCGAAGTCTTCACCGCAACGAACGTGAGCCAGATCCGCATCGTCGTCACCGGGGTCAGCGGCGGCGGCGCCCAAACCATCGCCGGCATCGCCGAGGTGATCCTCTACGGCACACCGGCATAGAGGCGCTCATGAGGACCGTCCCTTCTGCGGTCCTATGAAGCAGGGTGGTGACCTCGCGGTCCGGCGGGTGCGTGGCCAAGGGCGCGAGCCGTTCGACAGCCCGCGTGGTGATCGTCGGCGAGAACGGCGAGAACGGCGAGAACGGCGAGAACGGCGAGAACGGCGAGAACGGCGAGAACGGCGAGAACGGCGACGACAGTGACTACAGCGACGCGGTCCTCGACCTCAGCTGGCACGCCGGGAAGGAGCCGGCACACCTGATCCCCAGCGCGCCGGTGGGGGCGGCGGGGGCCAGGGTGGCTGGCGGACGGGTGGTGGCGGCTCCGACTCCGGGGGCGCCGCCGCCCCGCGGCGCCAGATGCCACGGGCGCGGGCAACATCCTCGGCCACGCCAGCCGTCGCTCCCTGGCGGAGGCGGACGAGTACACCTCGCAGGCGTTCGCTGACCTCGACGGCGTGACCCGGGCGGAGACCTCCGTGCTGCTGCACACCTAGAAGCGCGCCGGAATCGCCGCGGCAAGCCGCCGCTGACCTCTGACAGGAGGTCTTGGCCGTTTGCCATGTGTGACGGCCGGTAGGTTCCCGTAGATGTATTTTACGAGTGTAATACCTGTTAAGGTTTATCCGTGAGCCCCACCTCTCCCTCCCGCTCTCGGATCCCTTCACTGCCGCTGCGCGGCACGCTGCGACTGCGGCCCGCCGTCGGCCCCTGGCACCGACCCGCGCTCAGCGGCCCCACGGCGATGTTCCTGGCGAACGGGCTGCTGTTCGCGCTCGGACGGCTCGAACTCGTGCTCTACGTCACCGCCGGCACGATGTGCGCGCTCTTCACGCACGCGCTCCCCTACCGGCAGCGGGCACGCGCAATGGTGTGGGTGGTGCTCGGGATGGCAGCGAGCATGGCGGTCGCGCTGGGCGCCGCGTCGATGGTGCGCTCCACCGCTGTCCTCGTTCTGGTGGCCTCGCTCATGGCAGCCGTACACAAGCTGATCTGCGACGCCACCCGGATCGGCCCGCCGGGGAACGTCATCTTCACCTTCGTGAGCGCCTCCGCCCTCTTCGTCCCGCAACGGCTCGACGAGATCCCGGCGCACGTCGGCCTGGTGCTCGCCGGCGGGGCCGTGGCCTGGCTGGTCTGCCTCGCGCCCGCGCTGGTGGTCTCGCCCGGCCCGGCCCGCCCACTGGCCCTGCCCCGCGCACCGCGCGGCACCCGGGCCCTGCTGCCGCTGGCCGTGCGCGTCGGCCTCAGCTGCGCGCTGGCCGGCCTGGCGTCGATGGCGGCAGGCGTCGGCCACCCCTACTGGGCAGTGGTGACCGCCGCGGCCGTGCACCGGGCCAACACCAGCGTCTCGTGGCAGCGCGCGCTCCAGCGGACCGCGGGCAGCCTGCTCGGCCTCGCGCTCTTCACCGCACTGGTGCCGCTGACGCGCTCCGCGGTCCCGGTCGCCCTGCTGGTCATGGCCGTCTGCATGTTCAGTGCGGAGGCGACGATCACCCGCAACTACTGGGCGGCCCAGGTCTTCGTCACGCCGCTGGCGCTCCTGCTGGTCTCGCTGAACGCGCCGGGGCCGGTCGCCGCCCTCGTCACGGACCGCTGGCTGGACACCCTGCTCGGCGCGGCTCTGGGCGTGCTGAGCGCACTGGTCGTGACCAACCGCAGGGCCGGTGACCGCCTGGCAGCCGCACTGCACCACAGCACGGCGGCCCAGGAGCTGGCCCGCGTGCATCTCGCCGAAGGCGCGGACGACGCAGCCCATCGGCGGGTGCGGGAGCGGTTGGCGGAGTCGCTTCACGAGTTGCGAGAATCCGCTGAAGGACATGCCGGCGAGTGGTGGCAGCGGCCGGTACCCGTCGAGCAGGTCCACACTACGGAGCGCGAGGGCCACCGGATGCTGGCCCTGCTGAACAGTGGGGAGCGCAGCACATGAACCCGGCCGACAAGGCACAGCAGCCGACGCCACAGCCCGGTGAGGACATCGTCGCGGGGATCATGCGGCAGTGGCAGGCGGTCCACCCCGGCATCGACGTCGAAACCATGGCACTGATCGGCCGGATCAACCGCTGCGCCGCACTGCTCCAGCAGGCAGCGGACGCCCGGCTGCGCCCCGAGGGCCTCACCCGCGCCGAGTTCGACCTGCTGGGCACACTGCGCCGCTCGGGCCGCTCGCTGACCCCCGGCGAACTCGTCCGCGAGACCTTCGCCTCGGGTGCGGCCGTCACCAAGCGCCTGCGCGCCCTGGAGGAGCGGGGACTGGTCAGCCGGCAGGCCGACAGTCGCGACGGGCGGGTCTCCCGCCTCACCCTCACCGAGGAGGGACGCGAGCTCACCGACCGCACCCAGCCCGCCCAGCTGGAGCTCGAACGCTCACTGCTGTCGGGCCTCGCCCCCGACACCCGGGCCGAGCTCGCCGACGGCCTCGCCACCCTGCTGCTGCAATTGGAGGGCCGCCTCGACGCCGCGCGGTGAGGAACGCGTGCCAGCCGGTGGGCGCCGGGCATCGAAGACCTCGGGAACAGCGGAGGACAGACCGGCAGGAAACGCGGCCGGCTGCTCCGGAACCCGCCTGGGGGCGACCGCCCCGACAAAATGAAGCCCCCTACGCAGGGGCCGTGGCAGGCCGAGGAAGTGAGAGGCAGCACATGACAGCGAACATCCGGATCGAGCCCCTGGGCGACCACGAGTACCTCGTCCGCTTCCCCGCCGGCGAGACGGAGATCGAGACTCGCTTCCTGGCAACCGAGGCCTTCCTCGCCGAACTGAACGTCCCGGGCGCCGAGGAGACACGGATCGTCCAAGAGGCCGCGGCCTTCCTCGCCGAACGCCAACCGGTGATCGACATCCCGCCCATGATCGACCTCGACGACCTCACCGCACACTACGGCGACGACTACCTGACACACCTGCGCCGCTGAGAGCGAGGTCATCCGGGTGTCGGCGCGGCGCGTTGTCAGGGTGCGGCTACCGGCTGTGCGCACTGCGGGAGGCCGATGGCAAATGGTTTCAGTGGAGTTGAGGGTGCGTGCGGGTCACGGGGTGTTCCACAGGTCGGTCAGCTCTGTCCAGTCGGGCGGGCCGGCGGACTGCTGGTCCGGCGTCGAGGATTTCTGAAGGCCACTCAGGACGAGGTCCAGGTAGCGCAGGTGCAGTTCGACCGCGCGTTCGGCGGTTGTGGGCAGGCGGGGGCTGAGGTGGCTGAGCAGCAGCGGGAGGTCTGCGGAGCTGACGTCCTCGCGCAGCGCGCCGGAGCGGTGCGCGGCCTCGACCAGGTCGTCGAGGGCCGCTTTGAGGCGGTTGGACGCGGCCTCGATCTCATCGGTGGAGGGGAGGCGACCGCCGATGAGGGGGAGGAGCGAACCCGCGTCGGGTGCGGAGAGAGCTGCGCGCAGGAAGGCTGCGAGTGCGGTCCAGGGATCGGTGTGGGCGGCCATGGCGTTGCGGGCCAGGGATGTCAGCTCATCCATGCCCTGCACGCGGAGCGCCTGGGCGAGGTCCTCCTTGGCGGGGTAGCGGCGGTAGAGGCTGCCCATGCCAACGCCGGCCCGGCGGGCGATCTCCGAGACGGGAGCGTTCCAGCCGAGCTCGGTGAAGACCTCGCGCGCCGCCGCGAGAACCCGGGCATCGTTGCGGTCGGCTTCCTTCTGGCGTCCGCTGGGCGGTCCGCTGCGGGCGGCGCGCATGCTCGTGCTCCTTCGCTTCGGTGCCGCGCGGCGGGCGGGCGACGCCGACCCGCCGCGCGGTGCGGGGGTGACCGCTTAATGCTGGTCGGCGGCGGCCCGGTCTATGGCCACCACCCTGGCCTCGGGCATGGGCTCCTGGTGGTAGGGGCGGATGCGCAGGGCGCCGACCAGCAGGATACCGAGGACTCCGAGCGCGGAGGCGACCCAGAAGCTCACGGTGAAGGCCTTCTCGGCGGGGACCGGCGTGCCGTGCACGGTGTAGGTCTGCAGGAAGCCGACGGCGAGTTGGCTGCCGATGGCACTGCCGACGGTCCGGATGACGGTGTTCAGGCCGTTGCCCGAGGCGATCTCACGGCGCGGCACCAGGGCCGCGACCAGGTCGGCGAGCGCCGCGTACCCGTAGCCCGCGCCGAGGCCGACCAGGCAGAACCAGATCGCGAGTTCCGCCGGGGAGCTGTGGAAGAGCGCGGTGAGCACGGCTCCGGCCGTCATCAGCGTCATGCACGCGGCGAGCGGCGCCCTGGTGCCGAGACGTCCCCGCAGCGCGTGCGCGGTGCGTCCGCCCACGACGACGAAGAGCGAGCTCGGCAGCATCAGCAGCGCGGCCTGGACGATGCTCAGGCCGGCTCCGTAGGAGGCCATGGGGCGCAGCACGGGCGGAAGCCCGGTGGGCAGTTGTAGCAGTTCGGGGACCAGGACGTAGAAGAAGAACGGAACCACGCCGATCAGCAGCGCTGCGAGGTTCGTGACGAGCATCGGCAGGTGGGTAACGTGCCGGAGGTCGAGGATGGGGTCCGTTCGACGGGCCGACACCACGCCGAGCACGGCGAAGAGCGCCACGGCGGCCGCGAAGAGCGACAGCACCCCGGCGGAGGCCCAGCCCCACTTGGTGCCTTCGGTGATCGCGAGCAGCAGGGCGGTGAGGCCCCCGGCAAGGAGCAGTGCGCCGGGCACGTCGATCCGCTTGCGGTGGCGCTCGGGGCTTTCCGGCACCCAGGCGATGACCATGAGCGTCGCGAGGGCGATGAACACGGCTTCGGCGCCGAACATCCAGCGCCATGATGTGTGCTGGATGATCAGCGCGCCGACGACCATTCCGACGCCTGCGCCGCCGCCGAGCATGGCGGCGGTGATGCCGAAGCTGGAGGCGATCCGCTCCTTGGGCATCGCCTCGCGGACCAGCGCCAGGGCGAGGGGGAGCGTGGCCATCGAGGCTCCCTGCACGGCCCGCATCGTGATGAGGAAGCCGATGTTCGGGGAGGCGGCGGCGGCCAGGGTGGTCACGAGGAAGACGAGCAGGACGATCACAAGGAGTCGTCGGTGCCCGTACTTGTCGCCGAGCAGGCTCAGCACCGGGGTGAGGACCGCCCCGCCGAGCAGGAACGCGGTGATCAGCCATCCAGCCATGGCGGTGTCGGCGTGCAGGCGCTCCGCGAGCACGGACATCGCGGGAATGACCATGGTCTGCATCAGCGCGTAGGCGCCCACGGTGGCGAGCAGCGCGGCAAGCACCGCGTTCGGCCTCGATACGGCCGTGGCGCGGTGCCGAGTTCTGGTGTCGTCCATCGACGACGCCTCCGTTCATGTGGGGGGGAGTGGCGTCACCGCCGCGTGGAGCGGGGCGATCGCCTGGGTGGTGCTTCCATCCTATCGGAACGGAGCGCTCCGCTCCGATAGGATGGAAGCACGGATGGTTCCGGCTCAACGGTCGGGAGATCGAGATGACGGTCGCAGGGAGGCGAACGGCTCTGGTGACGCGTGACGGGGAGGGGACCGGGGCTGCCATGGCACGGGAGCTGAGCGCACGCGGCTTCCGGGTGGCGGTGATCACGCGCGGCACCGCGAGGGCCGCCCTCGACACCTTGGCACGGCTGGTCGCTATGGAAGCCGAGCCCCTCGGCATCGATGTCTACGGTGTCGAGCCGCAGCAGGGACGTTCCGGGCTGCCCCATGGCCCTGGTCGGCGGCGCGCGACTTGGTCAGCCCGGCGCCGCCGGGCGGCGCGCCGCGGCCGTCCGCGCGTGCCTGGAGGACGACCTGACGCCGGACCTCCCGTCATCGGCGGACGGCGTTGGCGACGCCTGCCATGGGGCTGTTCCTCCTCGCGGCGTTCCACCATCCCTGTGGGGTGGGATCGGGTGCCACGGGCGCCGGCACCCGTTGGTCTGCCGGGGAGGCCTCGGGGGGCCCGATCGGTCGACGGGTTTCTTCGCCGGAGGGCCGGGGAGCGGCTGGGAGGGGTTTCCCTGCGCGTGCCGGCATGTTGCTCTCATGCAGGCCGAGAGGCCTTCAGCTTCGCGGGGTTGTCCGCACCTGCGGGTGTGCCATCGGGGCCCGCCCTGCCGGGAGTGGCAGGCTGGGTACGACGCTTCTCCCTCCTTGACCTCTTCATGCGCCACACGGTGACTTGTGATCATTGCGCACACCGGCCGCCGAGCAGTCTGTCCCGCCCTCAGCTCGCAGACCCACCGCGATCGCCTGACGGCGCACGACCGTCAAGACTTCTGCCGTACCGTCACCGCGAGCAGCGGCTCCGAGGGCGCGATGCACCACACGCCCGGCTTCCACCCCGCCATCGGGATGCGGATCCTGGTACAGTCTGGCGAGTTGCAGTTGTGGTCCCATGAACGTTGGTATGCGCCTGCTGGTTTGTGACGGCTGGGCGCATTTTCGTTTTCCGGGTCTTTCCCCGGGTGGGCCGTCATCGCCGCGACTCGGATCTGCGCACGCTGCGGGATCCGGATCAGTCCCTTGAAGGAGACAGTTTCTTTATGGCTCATGGCACCGTGAAGTGGTTCAACGCGGAAAAGGGCTTCGGCTTCATCGAGCAGGACGGCGGCGGCCCGGACGTCTTCGCCCACTACTCGAACATCAACGCCAACGGCTTCCGCGAGCTGCTCGAGGGCCAGAAGGTCGAGTTCGACGTCACGCAGGGCCAGAAGGGCCCGCAGGCCGAGAACATCCGTCCGCTGTAGTTTCACCGGGCGCCCGCCCGGCAGCGAGTGGCCCGCACCGCGTACACGCCCGGTGCGGGCCACTCGCCCTTGCCAGGGCACATTCCCCCGGGCCACTCAGGCCCGGGCTCGGACGGGATACGCGCCGAGCGCACGTCTGCCCAGCCACGGTCCGCATCCGGCCCCGGCACGGTGGGCGCCGCGCTCCGAGCCACTGCACTCGCGCCGGACGCCGACTCCCGCGCCGCGCGAGTCCTCCCACCGACCTGTCTGTCACATTCCTGGCCCGTCACCTGCGATCTCCCGCGTCCCGCGCCGTGGAGACTCCCCCAGACGTGCCGCCCGAGAAGGGTTCTTCGCATTCCCACTACCGACCGCTACCCGCACCAAGTCGCCGTCTCGGGGCCACTGCCCGCAAGCACTCCCGGACGGTCCCCCGCCGGCCGCACCCCCACGACGCGCCTGCAGCCGATGCCGCCTCAATCATCCTGCCCACCCTGTGGGTTTGCCCAGCGCGCCTCGCATGCGCTCACCCGCCGCGCCTATGCCTTCCGGCTTCGGCTCGCCCTGGTGGTGGGCGGCATGTCGATCGACCGCCGGGCACCGAGCCGTAGAAGCACCGCATCGTTGACGCCGCCGCCGGACAGGGTGCTCCAGCCGCTCTGAGGCAGGCAAGGACCAGCGTCTCTCCCTCTCTCGCCGTGCAGTCGCGCACGGCAGGGCACCGGCCGCCCGAACCTGCCGGCCAGTACCCGCCCGGCACGGCCGGCCGTGCGACCTCGGCCGCTCACGCCTCCCGGAGCCCGATCCGCCCGACCAAGGGACGTTCAATGCCGTTCGAGATCACGCACGCGACCGCCCCGACGCCGGGCGGCGTCAGCGAGGCCGCCGTCGTCACCGGGCCGGCGTTCGCCTTCGTCCTGGACGGCGCCACCGAGACCGGAGCCACGACTGGCTGCGCCCACGATGTCACCTGGTACGTCGAACAGTTGGCGGGCCTCCTCTGCGCGCAGCTGCTCACACAGGGCCAGGCCTGCCTGCGGGAGATCCTGCGTGCCGCCCTGACCGCGCTGGTCGGGAAGCACGACCAGACCTGCGACATGACGAACGCGGACAGCCCCTCTGCGACCGTCGCGGTGGTCCGTGAGCGCGGCGGCAGCCTGGACGTCCTGGTGCTCGGCCACTCGCCCGTGGCGCTGCACCGGACCAACGGAGCGGTCGAGGTGATCGTCGACGACCGGGCGGCCTATCTGGACTCGTATACGGAGGAAGCCGTACGCGGTCACCGCAACAGCGCTGCCGCCGACGGGTTCTGGGTGGCAGGTGCGAAACCCGAGGCCGCCGACCAGGCGTTGACGGCCAGTATCCCGCTGTCGCAGATCGAGCGGCTCGCCGTCCTGTCCGAGGGTGCTGCCCGTCTTCCGGAGCGGTACGGCTGGAGTTGGCCGCGCTTCATGGCCGAGCTGTCCGACTCCGGACCCGGCCGGATCATCGCCGTGACCCGCGAAGCCGAGACCGGCACCGCGTCCGGGGCATTTCGAGGCAGGACCCACGACACCGCCGCGATCGTTCTGTGCCGACCGCCCCGGACCGCGCGCGCGACACAGACGAGCGTCGAGGCCAGACCCTGAGCAGTCGCCGCAACCCCGGAGATGGACACCGACAGACATCAGCGCGCGTTCCCGGGTGAGGTTCCCCGAGCTGCGGACGGATGCCGGAGGTGGCCTGATGGGCCGGGAGGGGAGTGGGCTTGTTCCGCTCGGACGGACACCATCGTTGTGGTGACCGGGTGGAGGGGACGGTCACGCACTCAGCGCGACCGCCGTCGCCGAGGCTGCTGTGCAGTCTTCGTACGTCCTACCAGCTCCTGATCCGCTCGAAGATCGCAGTCCGGCCGCTGCCCGGCTGAGCCGATCCGGTCGTCGGCCGGCTCCCTTTTGAAGGCGGCGAAGAAGGGCTCGCCAAGGGCATGGTCCGATGCGGCCGACCTACAGCCGAGATGACCGGGCCCTTCGGGTGCCGCTGGTGGGAGGAGGTGGGCAGGGAGTCGGCGACGAGCCCGGTCGGCAGGTGGTCGCCGGTGGCCAACCCGACGGCCAAGCGGGAGGGGATGTCGACGAGCAGCCGTCAGAGTTCGACACGCCCCAAAGAATAGGACACGGCCTCCATGGCCCAAGTGGGGCTTGGGTGGCGGCCGTGGTGGCCACGGGCCTCGCGTCGGCCGCGCGGCCGGGGGCTACGCGGCGGCGCCCTGACGTGCCGGTCGGCTGCGCCGCGGTGCGGGGCAGAAGGGAGCGGTCGTGAGGGCCGGGGCAGCACCTGGATCGTGTGGGCCGGCGGTGACGAGGAGGTCGGTTCCGAGGGTGGTGACGGTGAAGCCCGAGGCGCCGAGGATCTCCGACAGGGCGAGCACGAGTGCGTTGCGGATGCCGCGGAACTCGGTGCGCCCGACGGCGTCGCCGGGATGCGGACAGGCCTGGAGGGTGGGGCCGATCAGGTCCTGGCCGGGACTCCAGGTCAGCACCAGTCCGGCGCCTGGACGCTGCTGGGCGGAGAGCCCGGCGGCCTGGTGCGGTGCCGGCTCGAACCCTCGGAGGGAGAGCACTGCGCAGACGGACTCAAACAGGTGTTTGTCATCCACGCGCGGAGTTTATCGCCTGCCCAGCCCGCTGTCGGCTGCCGAGGGCGGCTCGCCACGTGTCTTTCCGGCCATTGCGGGTGAGGCTCCGGGCCGGATCGGTGAGTGCCGTTCGGCCCGGCAGGGTGCGTCCCCTGGACGGCGCGCCGTCCAGGGGACGCACCCTGTGCGCTGCGGTGTTCCCGGGTGGGAGCCGCGTGCGTCCTGGGTCAGAGTTTGAACATCGCGGTGTAGGGCTGGGTGATGCGTTCCCGCCGGGATCCGAAGTCGACGAGTACCGCGATGTCGCTGTCGCCTTCGACCCCGACGGCCCGGCCGAGGCCGTACGTGTCGTGGGTGACGCGGTCGCCGACGGCGAAATGCTTGCGCGGCGCCTCGATCCGGGCCTTGAAGGGGCTGGTGGGCAGGACGCGGCGAACTGCTACAGATTTCGTCATCCCCTGCAGTATGCGCCGAAAATCGCGGGAGCGGGCCTTTCCCGCGTATTCGATTTCGCGGCTGCGGCAAGAATTTCGCGCACGCCGCCCGCAATGATCACCGGTCGCGCCGGTGGGCGCGGTGCGGGGCCGGCGTCGCAGGGCGGGCGGCTCAGGGCCTGCGCGACCCGCCCGTCCGGGTAAGCCGGGCAGCGGGCTCCGAAGGCGCTGCAGCCGGCGCCCGACCAGGCCGCCAATCAGGCGTGTTGACGGCCCCGCGGCCTCGTGGTCGGCGGCGTCCGGCGCGAGGCGCCGCAGAACCGGGGGCGGAATGTCCGCCCGTGGCGGGCCCGGGCCTGCTAGAGTCTCCTTAGTTGCAGTAGTGGTTCCCATGAACTTTGTGTGCGCCTGCTGATGTATCGCAGGCGCATTTTTGTTTCCCGGCTCTTCCCCGGGTGGGTGCTCATCGCGGCGACTCGAAGCACGCACGGTGCGTGCTTCGGACAGCCCCTTGAAGGAGATTTCTTTATGGCTAATGGCACTGTGAAGTGGTTCAACGCGGAAAAGGGCTTCGGCTTCATCGAGCAGGAGGGTGGCGGCCCGGACGTCTTCGCCCACTACTCGAACATCAACGCCAACGGCTTCCGCGAGCTGCTCGAGGGCCAGAAGGTCGAGTTCGACGTCACGCAGGGCCAGAAGGGCCCGCAGGCCGAGAACATTCGTCCGCTGTAGTTTCTGCCACGGCACCCGCCTGGTAGCGAGGGGCCCGCACCGCGTACTTGATGCCCGGTGCGGGCCCCTCGGCATTGCGCCACACGCGCATCCCCGGCCGTTCAGGCCCCCTGGCCCCGCCATCGGCGGCCATCCCCACGCGAGACGCCCAGCGCCGCGTCCGGATCGGCGCCCTACCGTGACAGCTCACGGTTCGAGTCTCTCTTCGCTCCCGCCCCGCGGTGAGCACCACACTTTCGGCCCGTTCCCTCGAGATCTCCTGTCGGCGCCCCGCACCGGCATCCCCACCGTGATCGCCGACCCCGTCACCGAACGCCCCCGCCGCAGCACCTCCACCAGCCGTGGCCGCCGCAGCCGCCCCGCCCACGCCGGCGGCGCCACCGGCACGGCCGCCGTGGGCCGGGTCGGCCAGGGCTCCTCCGGCCGCCGCCGGGCACCCCGCCGCGTCGCCCTCGCCGCCCAGAAATCAAGCGCGGGCCCGGACCGTGCCCACGGTCCGGCCCCGCCCCCCGGCGGACCCCCGTCCGCCGTCCCACCGTCGTCAGTGCCCCGACCACCGCCGGCCCCGGCGGAAACGACCCCAAAGGAGTCCGCCGATGACCCTCACCCTGGACCGCACCGCCACGACCACCACGGTCCGCGACCTCATGACCCACCCGGAGCTCCAGATCAGCGACGACGTCATGCTCGACGTGGCGATCCACATCCTGCACAGCTCCGGCGCCGACCACCTCCTGGTCCGCGACGACGACGGCCGCTGCGCCGGCCTCCTGACCCGGCGGCACCTCGCCCCGTTCCAGGCCCGCTCCCGGACCACCGAGCGGACCCCGGTACGCGACATCGTCCTCGACCGCGCGCCGTTCGCCACCCCCGACATGTCCGCCGCCACCGCGGCAGCCGCCATGCGCGCCCGAGGCCTGGCCGTGTGGCCGGTCGTCGACCACGACGGCCACGCCATCGGCTTGCTCACCCTCTGAACCCGCCCGCCGGCAGTCGCCGCAGCCGCCTGGGGACGCTTCGCCTCCGCTCTCTGACGTGCTGTCGAAAGGTCTGACGAGGTTCTCTGTCCGACCGGGCGGCGCCGCCAGGCCAGGGGCGTGATGATGACGGCCCGGGCGGGGGCGAGGTCCCACTCGACGGGGAGGTCCCACTCGACGGGGAGGTCTACCGCTTCGAGGGCGGCTACGACCTCGTGGCCGATGGTTGCGGTGGTCTCGGACGAGCCGTCGAAGCCGCCGTAGAGCAGCATCAGGCCCTGGCCCGCTGGTGTGTCAGCTCGGGTCGACATACGGAGCGGGCACCTTCGTCGTGCGCTGGGCCGGGAGTGGCAGTGCGGCCGGACCGGGCGGGTACCAGGTGTAGACGGAGGGGTCGAAGGCATGGAGCGCGCGACGCAGGCGGCGGGTGGACCACGGCCAGCAGAAGGTGTTCAGACCTGGCGGGGTGAAGTAGTAGCCCGTCGGATCGGTGGCGTAGACGGTCGTGGTGAGGGCTGCCTGCAGGGCCGTGTTGTGCGCGTCCTGGACTTCCTGGCGCACGTCCATCGCTGCCTGTCCGCTGCGGCGCAGATGGGTGAGGGCGGCCGTCACATACCGGAGTTGCGCTTCGAGGACGGTGGGCACGGCGGTGGTGCCGCTGAGCAGGTTCGGTCCTAGGAGCAGGAAGAGATTGGGGTGGCCGCTGACGGTGGTGCCCAGATAGGCATGGCGCCCCGCACGCCAGGTGTCCGCCAGGCTCTGGCCGCGCGGGCCATAGAGCTTCGGGGCGATTGCCAGTTCACCGATGTGGAAGCCGGTGGCCAGGACGAGGACGTCCGCAGCCGCCCTCCGCCCATCGTCGCCGACGATCTCGTCGCCCTCGATGTGCGACGCCCTGGTGGGGTGCAGGCGCACGTGCGGCCGAGCGACGGCCTTGTAGTAGGTGTCCGAGGTGAGCAGGCGTCGTGCGCCGAGGCGGTTGCCAGGGGCGAGGGACCTGCGCAGGTCGGGATCGGGCACCGAGCGGCGCAGGTGCAGGCGCGCTGCGGCTTCGAGCGGCGGCAGCAGGTGCGGATGGCGTAGGGCCAGGCCGATGGTCTCCTGCGCCGCCAGGTGCGCGGCGCGCGCGAAGCGCCGGGCAGCGGGGCTGCGTTGGAGCAGGCGGCGTACGGTTTCGGGCAGGGATACGTCCGGTTTGGGTAGCACCCACGGGGCGGTGCTCTGGAAGATGTCGACGCTCGCCGCGTGGCGTTGAAGGTCCGGTAGGAACTGCACGGTGGAGGCGGCGTTGCCGACGACGGCCACACGGCGGCCGGCCAGCTGGACGTCGTGGTCCCAGCGGGCGGAGTGGAAGACGTCACCGGGAAAGGCCGTGAGTCCGGGCAGGTCGGGGTGGCGGGGCCGGTTCCAGGAGCCGGTAGCGACGATGACCGCCCGGGCGGCGTACGTCCCCGCCGAGGTCTCCAGCAGCCAGCGTCCCTTCGTGGCGTCCCAATGGCCGCCTCTGACTTCGGTTTTGTAGCGGATCAGATGGTCGATGCCGTGTCCGGCCGCGGTGGTCCGGAGGTAGGCGAGGATCTCCGGCTGGGTGGCGAAGGTGCGCGTCCAGGGCCCGGGCGCGAAGGAGTACTCGTACAGCAACGACGGCACGTCGCAGCCGCATCCGGGGTAGGTGTTGTCTCGCCAGGTGCCGCCGAGCCGGTCGGTACTTTCCAGTACGACGACGTCGTCGAGGCCGGCCCGGAGGACGGTGATGGCGGCAGCCACTCCCGACAGGCCGGCGCCGATGACCACCGTCTCCACCTCCCGTGGACCGTCCAGCGCCGCTACGTCACCCATCGCCAGTCTCCCCGTCCCATGCTCGCGACCGCTACAGAAGGACCAACGAGCGGCACGGCACAGAGGTACGTTTTCGCTCACGCATGGGTGCGCCCTGGGAAAGGCCCCGGGCACGAGGGCTTGGAGACAGTGGTCCAGTTCCAAGCGGCGGCCGCCCCCGGTGGGGAACCCTTCCACGACTTTGTGGTCGAAGGTGCCCATGCGGCGGCTGCCGAAGGTCGGCAGGAGGTGGTTCTTGAGGGTGGCCGCGGATGAGACGTGTGCTTGCCATGCTGGCTGGCCCCGGGTCTTGCTGACCTTTTGCTGACCCCGGATGATGGATCGCGCCCCTGAGCTGCGCGGAGACGCCGACCGCGTGACAACGAGCAGAACTACGGCCGACTGCAGAGGGCCAAGAAGACCTGGGACGGGAAGAACGTCTTCCACCATGCCCAGTCGGCCACCTTGCCGTCCTGACCGCACACACGGAGCCATGCCGGCCATCCGGTCAGCAGAGGAGATGGAGGTGAAAGGCGCCGGAGTAAAGAAGGGGCGGCGTTCTCAGGTCCGCGCACCCTCAGGCGGGGTCTACCCGGCCCGCTGCTCCAGTTGCGTCCGCAGTAGGCGGTTCTCCTCCTCCAATGCGGCCAGCCGGTCCTGCAACTGGTCCAGGTGGGGCCGGAGTTCGGCCTCGGAGAAGCGCGGGGTGATGTGCTGGGGGCAGTTCCAGTTGAAGCCCTCGACGTGGATGGTCATCAGGCGTTCCACCCGGCCCCCGGTCCGGGTGGCGAGCAGGCGCCGGTCGAGCTCCGGATTCTGCTCCAGGTCCTGCACCGAGGCCCGGCCGAAGAGCTTCAGCCGGGCCTGGCGGGCGTAGTCCATGAAGAACAGCGCCACCCGGCCGTCCGCGCGGATGTTGCCGGTGCTGATGTACTGGCGGTTGCCGCGCACCTCGGCGAAGGCGATCGTCCGCTCGTCGACGACCTGGGCGAAGCCGGGCGGGCCGCCGCGGAACTGGACGTACGGCCAGCCGGTCTCGCTGACGCTGGCCAGGTAGAACCCGTCGCGGGACTGGATGAAGTCGGTCTCGGCGTCCGTCAGCTCCTCGGGCTCGTCGCCGTGCGCGAGCTGGCGGATGGCCGACAACTCGCTTCCCTGTTCCCTCTGGACCAGGCGCACCTCGTCGGTGTACGCCAGGTGGGCGTAGCGGCCCATGCTGTGCTCCTTCTCGCCGGTGGGGCGGTTGGGTGGACGCGATGGCGCGGCGGTGCGGTGGCGGTCCGGATCACCGGGCCCGCCGGGTCAGCCGGTCGGGTCGGCCGGTGGGGCGGTCGCCGGGGCGGCCGTGAGGATCGAGGTCAGGAGTCCGGGGAAACGGGATTCGAGGTCGTCCCGGCGCAGCCGGCTGAGCCGACTGTTGCCGACCAGCCTGGTCGCCACGACACCGGCCTCGCGCAGGGTGCGCAGGTGGTGCGAGACGGTCGAACGCTTGACGGGCAGGTCCAGCGACGTGCACGACTCCTCGGCGGAGGCGTCGAGCGCCCGGAGGATCTGCAGGCGCACCGGATCGGCCAGCGCCTGGAGCACGGTGCCGATGTCCACCGCCGCCAGGTCGGGCTGTGGCAGCCAGGTCTCCTCGATCGCGTTCATCCGCTCCACCCTGCTCGTCGGTGCGGCCGTGCACCGGTGCCGACGATACCCATCCGTCCGGGCCGCTCGGCAGGAGGCTCTCCGTGCTTCGATAGTAGTCGTCTTGTCCGATGGACATCGACCTTCCCGAAGTCTTTCGGCCGTCGCGCGGGACCGGCGTCGCCGCGTGGTCGTCGGCCGTCGAAGGCCTCAACGGAACTTCTCCGACGGGCATTTGGCCGGAACCCGACGGTCGGCCGGGCTGTCGGCACCAGTGGGGGAGGCCCCTGCCGTTACGATGCCGGTCGTAACAGACGCCGATCATCGAACCGGGAGTCGCACCGTGACCGACCCCGCCGACGCGTCCCCGGCGGTCCCCTGGGGACCCGCCGCGACGCACCTGGCCCTCGGTACCTTCGCCGTGGGCACCGACGCCTTCGTCATCGCGGGCCTGCTCCCCGACATCGCCGGCTCACTGCACGTCGATGTCGCCGCGGCGGGCCAGCTGGTCAGTGTCTTCGCCCTCGCCTACGCGGTGCTCTCCCCGGTTCTGGCGGCGCTGACCGGCACCTGGTCACGGCGTACCGTGCTGGTCACGGCGCTGCTGGTGTTCGGGGTGGGCAACGTGGTCACGGCGGTCGCCCCCGGCTACGGGCTGGTGCTGGCCTCGCGGGTGATCGCGGCGGCCGGCGCGGCGATGTTCACCCCGAACGCGGGCGCCACGGCGGCGGCGCTCGCCGGTGAGCGCCACCGCGGCCGGGCGATCGCCATCGTGACCGTGGGCCTGACCGCCTCGCTCGCCCTCGGCGCTCCGCTGGGCACCGCCCTCGGCGACGCGATCGGCTGGCGGGCGACGATGTGGTTCGTCACCGCCCTGGCCGTCCCGGTCGCCGCCGTGATCGCGTTGCGACTGCCCGAGATCAGGCTCGGCACCGCGGCCGGGCTGCGCCGGCGCCTGTCCCCGCTCACCGATCGGCGGGTGGCCGGCGTGCTCGCCTGCACCCTGCTGGCCTTCGTCGGCGTCTACCTCCCCTACACGTACATCAGCTCCGTCTTCGCGCCGGCCGTCGGGGGATACGGTGGGCGGGTGTCGCTGCTGCTGCTGGTCTTCGGGGTGGCCGGCACCGCCGGGAACCTGATGGCCGGGCACCTCGCCGACCGGTACGGGCCGCGCAAGGTGGTGATCACCGCGACCCTGGGGCTGGCGGCCGTCTTCCTGGCGATGCTGGCGGGCCGGGGCTCGTTCGCGGCCGCGCTGGTGTCGGTGGCGTTCTGCGGGGTGGCCTCCTGGTCGCTGACCGCGCCGCAGCAGCAGCGGATCATCGCGCTCGCCCCGGCGGGCTCCGAGTCCCTCGTCGTCTCGCTCAACGCGGCCGTGCTGTACCTGGCGGTCTCGCTGTCCAGCGTCCTCGGGGCGATCGGCCTGAAGGCCTTCGGCTCCGCCGGGCACCTGCTCCCGGTCGCGGCGGCCTTCGCCGTGTCGGCGGCCGGCCTCGCCTGGATCTCGGGCCGGGCGGACGGCCGTACGGCGCCCGCCGAGCCCCCTGCCGCGCCGGTGTCCTCGCCCGCGGAGTGAGGTCGCCGGGCAGCGGCGGGAGGCCGCCGCTGCCGCCGCTGACGACAGTGCCGACCGGCGGAGCCACGGCGTCGAATCGGCCTCCTTTGCGACCTCGTCACCGAAGAAGTACGCGGGCTTGACGCCGAAGAAGGCCGTGAAGGCCTCCGGGTGGTGCAGGGGCGGACTTTCGCGGGGCCGTTCCGCGGATATAGGCGATGTGCACCGTCGAGATATCTCTGTCATAGAGGTGAATGGCCTTCGCCACCGCTTCGTTGCGGTACGGACCGCGATCCCGGGGGCGCGCGGTCGCGAAAGAGGTGGTCGAGGCGCCTCCCGGGTGCGTCCGGGCAGGATGGTGCGTGTTCCTTCATGGCCTTCCAATCCTCACCAGCAGTCCCACGGGGAACACGTCGCACACGGACTCTGATTGGTTGACATGAAAGTGGCGCAAGGTAAGCTGACGTCCTGGCAACTGCTGTGGCCGCGAACCGTGTTGCGGCCCTCACCATGGAGAACGCGAGTTGCCGCCGTCGACTCCGCCCCGACGGCGATCACGGCCCGAGGAAAGCGCCGCACCTGCCTTCTGCCGACTCTCCTCACCGAAGAACTTCCACGCCTGCGTCAATCATTTGCGTCTCCGCTGCCCAGTGATCGGATAGGACGGGACAACTGGGATGGAAGAACAAGGCTTGACCAATAACACGGGATGGATCCAGATATTCGACCCCGCACCGGAGGCCGGGCTGCGCCTGGTCTGTTGCCCGCACGCCGGGGCCTCGGCGGGCACCTACCGCCGGCTCTCGGCCGCCCTTCCCGGCGGCGTCGAGGCGCTGTCGGTCCAGTACCCCGGGCGGCGCGGCGGGTCCGGGGAGCGCGGGATCGACGACATCGGCGCGCTGGCCGACCGGATCGGCACCGAACTGCTCGGCTTCGACGACCTGCCGTTGGCCGTGCTGGGCCACAGCATGGGCTCGGTCGTCGCCTTCGAGGTGACCCGCCGGCTGGAGGCGGCCGGGCGGGCGCCGGTGCGGCTGTTCGTCTCCGGCCGCCGCTCGCCGTCCGCCGGCCTCGGCCTGAACATCCCCCGGGGCGACGACGAGGTCCTGGACGAACTCCGGGAGCTGGGCGGGATCCCGGCGAGGCTGCTGGAGCGCCCGAAGTACCGCGAGTCGATCCTGACCGTCATCCGCAACGACTACCGTGCCAACTCCCGTTACACCGCCCGGCCCGACACCACCGTGACCTGTCCGGTCACCTTCCTGTTCGCGGACGCCGACCCGTATCTCGACCCGGCGGCGGCGCTCGGCTGGAAGGGCCACACCACAGGGGAGTTCCGGCTTACCTCCTTCCCCGGTGGCCACTTCTTCCTCGATCAGCAGTTGGCCGCGGTGGTCGCGACGATCACCGCGGACCTGGGTGTCGGATCCACCGGACGAGCGGACGGAGACAGAGCGTGAAGCGGGGACTGTGCTCGATCGACGAGGAGCTGGCGGTCCGGGTCTACGAGCGGCTGCTGGTGGCCAAGGGGGTGACCCTCCCGGAGCTCGCCACCGACCTGGGCATCACGGCCGAGCGGGCGGAACAGGCGCTCTCCGCCCTGCGCTGCCTGAAGCTCGTCAGGTACTGCCAGGAGCAGGGGCGCTTCGTGGCGCGCAGCCCCGAGATCGCCCAACTGGAACTGCTCATGCCGCTGGAGCAGGCGATCCGCGAGAAGCGCCGTGAACTGACGGACTTCCAGGACACGCTGGGCTCGTTCGCCGACACCTACAGCAGCCTCCAGCGCACCCGGCTGCGGAGGGAGCCGGTGCTCAGCGGGCTGGACCGGGAGCAGACCGGGTTGCGGATGGCGGACGCCCTGCGCGACCGCCCGTCCGAGATCCTCGTCATGGAGCCGTTCGCCCCGGTCCAGGGGCAGGACTCGCACGTGCTGGGCCTGTCGGCGCTGCCGCCCGGGGTCCCGATTCAGGTCCTGTACCCGCACACCGCCCGCAGCAGCCTGGCCTCGCGCGGCAGCCTGCGGACGCTGGCCGAGGCGAGCGCGCGGGTCCGCACCTCGACCCAGGCCTTCGAGCGCCTGGTCATCGTGGGTGGCGAGGTGGCCTTCCTGGCCGACCCCGGGGGCGACGACGCGGGCGTCACCGTCGTCTACGAGCAGGCCATCGTCGCCCGGCTGGTGCGCTCCTACGAGCACGCCTGGGCGTCCGGGACGGACATCGACTCGAACGTGGTCAGGTACGGCGAGACCCTGGACGAGGTCCGCTGCGCCATCCTGGAACTGCTCGCCTCGGGGCTCAAGGACGAGGTGGTGGCCCGGCGCATCGGCATGTCCTCGCGGACCTTCCGCCGTCACCTCGCCACCATCATGGACGAGTTGAACGCCGAGAGCCGGTTCCAGGCGGGCGCGGCCGCCGTCCAGGCCGGACTCCTGCCGGTCCGGGGCGCCGCCGGCTGACCGGCCCGGTGCCGTCGGTCCCGGAGGGCGTCGCCGCTTCGATATGGCCGTATGTGGCCACACCACATCAGGTCATTGCGGCGCCCGCCGGGACTTCCCTACCTTCGAAGAGTGCCGGAAAACGGCACGGCATTGGAGCCGCCGGCCACCACGAGGCGGCCGGGGAAACTCGGAGGTCAACGCCAGCATGGTCAGCAAACTGATCGACCAGGACGGCCGGTTCCTGGAAATACTCGACCGTCTGACCACGAAGTCGATCGATGACTACTACAACCCCTACAAACTCTTCGAATGGCCGGACAGCCTGCCCGAGGAGATGTGGTGGATGAGCCCCGAACTCACCACCACCCACGGTACCGAGGCCGCCCGGCGGCTCACCGAAAAGGAGCTCCACGCACTGTCGCGGTACGAGAGCATCAACTTCTACAGCCTCAATGTGCACGGAATCCGGGAACTTCTCATCGAGGTCACCAGGCGGATTCACACCACCGGCTTCGAGACGCCCTCGGACTTCTTCCACCACTTCATCGGTGAGGAGAACGAGCACATGTGGTTCTTCGCCGAGTTCTGCCTGCGCTACGGCAGGAAGATCTACCGGCAGCCGGCCGGTGCGAACGTCGAGATCCCCCGCTCGAACGTGGAGAGCCTGCTGGTCTTCGCCCGGATCCTGATCTTCGAGGAGCTGGTGGACCACTTCAACTCCCGGATGGCGCTGGACGACCGCCTGCACGAGACGATCCGCGGGATCAACCGGATCCACCACCAGGACGAGTCGCGGCACATCGCCTTCGGCCGTGAACTGGTCACCGCGCTGGCCGCCGACGTCCGGCAGACCTCCACCGAGGAGGAGATGCGGGACATCGCCGGCTACATCCGGCGCTACATGACCTACAGCTTCGAGACGCTCTACAGCCCGCAGGTGTACCGGGACGCGGGCATCGAGGACCCGCACGGCCTGCGCCGGCAGCTCCTCGAATCCCCGCAGCGCGCCGAGTTCGAGCAGAGCGTGTACCGCAAGACCGCCAAGTACCTCGAGAAGACGGGGCTCATCTGATGGCCGGCACCGCGCCCCGAACCACCGGCCCCCGAACCACCGGCCCGGCCGGCGGACTGGTCATCCTCGACCCGGACCAGACCGACCTGCTCCTCGAACTCGACCGGACGTTCGCCGGCTGGGGCCGCTCCGCCGGAGCCCGCGAGATCCTCCCGCCGCCGCTGTACCCGGTGTCGGACCTGGAGAAGTTCGACGTCTACGTCAACTTCCCGCACCTCGCCCTCGTCGGTGCCGGACTCGACCTGGAGAGCGGCGAGAACAAGCCCGTCGACGGCCGGTTCGCGCCCGCCGCACTGCGCGGCGCACAGGTCGGCCTGCCCCACGCGACCTGCTACAGCGCCTTCCTGTACTACGAGAACTCCGTCGTGGCGGCGGACGCGCTGATCACCCTGGTCAACCGCTGCTTCCGCAACGAGGAGCGGTACGAGGGCCTGCGGCGGCTGCTCAGCTTCCAGATGCGCGAGGTCGTCGCACTCGGCTCGTACGAGCACACGCAGCAGGTCCTCGGGTCCTTCGCCGAGCGGATCGCCGCGTTCGCCGACGCGCTGGCCCTGCGGCTGGAGAAGGTGCCCGCCTTCGACCCGTTCTTCCGGGCCGACGGCGCCCGCGCCCTGCTCCAGAAGCTCAGCCCGGTCAAGTACGAGTTCCAGGTCGGCGACCTGGCCGTCTCCTCCGTCAACACGCACCGCAACTTCTTCGGCGAGCGCTGCGACATCCGCGGGCCGGAGAACGAGTTCGTCTTCACCAGCTGCGTGGCGTTCGGCCTGGAGCGGTGGCTCTCCGTCCTGGTCGACCTGCACCACGGCGACGCGGTCGAGGCCCTGGACGCGGTGCGGACCGCGGCCCGGCAGCTCACCTGAGCCGCGGAGCCTCCGCGTAGATCCCGCACTGGCCCGAGTAGATCACGCACCGGCCCGAGTGGATCCGGCACGGGCCGCGTGGATCCCGTACGTCCCGAGCGCATCCGGCACGGCCCGAGCATGCCCGGATCGCCCTATCGCCCTATCGCCCCAACACCCGAGGAGTGGCAATGGCTTCGGCAGGAATCGACCAGGTCCGCGAGTGGATCCTGGCCAGGCACCCGGACCGGGAATCCATCGAGCCCGACGAGAACCTCATCGAGAGCCGCCTCGTCGACTCGCTCTCCTTCGTGGAGCTGGTCTACACGATCGAGAGCGCCAGCGGCGTCGAGATCGACTTCGACAGCATCGACATGCAGGACCTCCAGACCCTCTCGTCGATCGAGAAGGCCTTCTTCACCCCGGCCCGACTCCCGTAGGAGGCCATCCCCATGGAAGCTGTCTCGTACACGGCCCAGTGGACCGCCGCGGCCCGCGCCGTCGAGTCCGAGCGCCCCGGTGACGCCATGTTCCAGGACAGGTTCGCGCGCGATCTCGCGGCCCCGCGCGGCTTCGAACTCCTCGACAAGTACGGCGGCGGCGGCCTGATCCCGTTCATCGCCATCCGCACCAAGTACCTGGACGACAGCATCGAGGCGCTGCTGGCGGACAGCGGCATCCGGCAGGTGGTCCTGGTCGCCGCGGGGATGGACACCCGGGCGTTCCGGCTGGCCTGGCCGCCCGGCAGCACGGTGTACGAGGTCGACCACGGCGGCCTCATCGACGAGAAGCGTGCCCGGCTGGCCGCGCTCGGGGCCGAGCCCACGGTGGAGCGCCGCGAGGTGTCGGCCGACCTCGCCACGGAGTGGCTGCCCGCACTGCACCGCGCCGGCTTCGACCCGGAACTGCCCACGCTCTGGGTCGCGGAAGGGCTGATGTTCTTCCTCACCGAGGAGCAGGCCTCCCGCCTGCTCGGTGTGCTCGGCTCGGTCTCGGCCCCCGGCAGCCGGCTGGCCGTCGACTTCGCCAGCCGGGCGCTGCTGCGCAGCCCCTTCTCCAGGGCCTTCCTGGCCGGCCTGCGCGAGGACGGCACGCCCTGGCTCTTCGGCACCGACGAGCCGGAGGAGTTCCTGGCCGGTACCGGCTGGAAGGTCCGCGAGCTGCGCGAGCCCGGCGAGCCCGGCGCGGGCCAGGGGCGCTGGCCGTACGAGGTGCAGCCCCGCGACCGCCGGGGCGTGGCGCGCAGCTGGCTGGTCCGCGCCGAGTTCGCCGGCCGCTGAGGAGCGGGCGGATGAGGAGGGAGCGGAGGAGGAGCGAGCGGATGAGGAGCGGGCGGATGAGAGGAGTTCCCGGATGGGTGGCGTGACCACACTGGAGCGGATCGAGTCGTTCCTCCCCGAACGGAGCGTGCGGATCGACGACCTCGCCGAGAGCCTGGGGCTGCGCCGCGCCGAGGTGGGCGTGTTCCGGAAGATCTACGGCCTCGACCGGCTGCGGTTCGATCCCGGCACCGGCCTCTTCGACCTGGTGCTTCCCGCGGCCCGCCGTGCCCTGGCGGCGCTGCCCGAAGGACGGCGGGTCGACTACGTCATCTACGCGCACACCATGCAGACGCTCGCCCCGCCGCACATCGACGCCGCCCGGGTCATCCGGGCGAAGCTGGGGCTGCACGACGCCGAGGCCTTCGCCCTCACCCAGCAGGCGTGCGTCAGCAGCCTCGGCGCCATCGACCTGGCCGGCGAGCTGCTGCGGGCCGAAGCGCCCGAGGGCGCGTACGCGCTGATGGTCACGGGGGAGCGGGCGTACTCCCCGAAGGTCCAGCTGATCCCGAACAGCGCGGTGATGGCGGACGCGGCCTCCGCCTGCCTGCTGACCGTCGGCGGTCCCGGCGACGAGGTGCGCTCGTACCTGACCCGCACCCTCGGCGCCTACGCGGCGGGCCTGGAGATGACCCCGCAGGAGATCAGCGCCTTCGGCCAGGACTACGTCACCGTGCTCGGCGAGGTCATCGAGGAGTCCGTCCGCCGGGCCGGCCTGAGCTTCGACGAGATCGACCTGGTCATCCCGCACAACGTCAACGCGGTGTCCTGGCGCCACACCATCCAGCGGATGGGCGCCGACCCGGGCCGCTTCTTCCTGGACAACATCCCGCTCTACAGCCACTGCTTCGCCTCGGACGTGTTCCTCAACTACACCACCCTGCGCGAGCGGGGCCGGCTGGTCGACGGCGGCCACTACGTCCTGGTCTCGGTCGGCCTGGGCGCCACCTTCGGCGCCATGGTCATCACCCACCGCGAGGGAGGCACCCGATGACCGGTACCGCCTACACGGCGGACCTCAAGGAGGCGCTGACCGGCGACCGCGAAGCGCGGTTCGTCTGGCTCTGCAACTTCGAGGTGGAGAACCAGTGGGCGCACGGCCACACCGGGCTCCCGGCGGCGCGGATCACCACCACCGCCGCGACCGTGCAGCGGATGGAGGAACTCGGCGCCCTGCTCGCCGAGCCGACCGACCACCTGCTGCTCGACCGCCCGCTCGATCCCGGCTACCGCGCGTACGCGGAGAAGACCGGGCTCGGCGCGCCCACCGAACTGATCACCCGGGCCCCGGCCGGCGAGGACGGTACCAGCGGGGCCGTCCTCGACTCCCCGGAGCTGCTGGACCGGCTGCGGGTGCTCGCGGGCGGCGGCGCCTATCTGATGCCGATGGGCAACTCCCCCCTGGAGCAGGAGATCTGCCGGCGGACCGGGCTGCGCCCCGCGGTGCCCGGTCCGGAGACCTCGGCGCGGGTCAACAGCAAGATCTACAGCCGCCGGTTGACCGAGGAGCTCGGCCTGCGGGCGATCCCCGGCTTCACCTGCGAGACGGTGGGCGAGCTCCACCGGGCGCTCGACGACTCGCTGGGCGACGGCGGACCGGTGATCGTCAAGGACGCCTACGGCGTCTCCGGCAAGGGCCTGATCGTGCTCGACAGCCGCAAGAAGGCCGACCGGCTGCTGCGCATGGTCGACCGCCGCGCGCGAAGCAGCGGGGACGACGCGATCCACGTCGTCGTCGAGCGGTTCCTGCCCAAGCGGTTCGATCTCAACTACCAGTTCACCATCGCCCGGGACGGGCGGGTGAGGTTCGACTTCGCGAAGGAGGCCCTGACCTCCGGCGGCGTCCACCTCGGGCACGTCATGCCCGCCGCGCTCTCTCCCGTCCAGTACGAGGGCCTCGTCGCCGCCGCCGAGCGGCTGGGTGCCCGGCTCTTCGAGGACGGCTTCTTCGGCGTGGTCGGCGTGGACGCGCTGCTCGGGCAGGACGATCTGGTGTACCCGGTCCTGGAGATCAACGCCCGTCTGAACATGTCCAGTTACCAGGGGCAGGTCACCGAGCGCTTCCTCGCCCCGGGCGGGGCCGCGCTGGCGAAGCACTACCCACTGCGGATCTCCGCCCCGGTCTCCTTCGACGAGGTGGCCCACGCCCTCGGGGACCTCGCCCGGCCGCCCGTCGACGGCAACGGGCTGGTCGTCACCTGTTTCGGCACGGTCAACGCGCAGGCCGGCACCTCCCTCCCGTTCGACGGCCGGCTCTACACCCTGCTCTTCGCCGCCGACCGGCACGGCCTCGGCGACCTCGACCGCCGGACCACCGAGGCGCTCCACCGTCTCGGCACCACCGAAAGGACGCCATGAACACCAGCGAACTGAGGGTGCAGGGGGTACCGGTCTCGCGGATCGCCGAGCAGTTCGGCACCCCGCTGTTCGTCTACGACGCCGAGGTGCTGCGCACCGTCTACCAGTCGCTGCGCGATGGGCTCCACCCCGCGGTGGACGTCTTCCTCTCGCTCAAGGCCAACCCCAACGTCGCCGTCTGCGGCTACCTCGGCTCGCTCGGCGCCGGCGCCGAGATCTCCTCCCTGGTCGAGCTGATGACCGTCCAGCGGGCCGGCATCGCGCCGGAGAACGTGATCTTCCTGGGGCCGGGCAAGACCCGCGCCGAGCTGGAGGCGTGCGTCGCGGCGAACCTGCACGCCATCGTCTGCGAGTCGCTGGATGAGCTGCGCCTCCTGGAAGAGATCGCCGAACAGGCCGGGCGGGCGGAGGTGCCGGTCCTGCTCCGGGTCAACCCCGACTTCCACACCAAGGGCTCGGGCCTCGCCATGAGCGGCAAACCGCGCCAGTTCGGCATCGACGCGGAACTGCTGCGCCGCTCCCGCCCGGTGATCGACGCACTGCGCCGGGTCCGGGTCCGCGGCTTCCACGCCTACATGGGCACCCGGTTCCTGAACGCCGACGACCTGGTGCACAACACCCGGCAGATCCTGGCGACCGCCGAGGAGCTGTCGCAGACGCTCGGCATCCCGCTGGAGACCGTCGACTTCGGCGGCGGCTTCGGCGTCGCCTACTTCGACAACGAGAAGGACCTCGACCTGGGGGCCGTCCTCGCCGGCATCAACGAGGTCGTCGAGCCATTCGTCCGGGCGCACCCCGGTTGCCGGCTGATCAACGAGCTCGGCCGCTACCTGACCGCGCACGCCGGTACGTACGTGGTGCGCGCGCTGTACGTGAAGGAGTCCCTCGGCGAACGCTTCGTGGTCGCCGACGGCGGCACCAACCACCACATGGCGGCGGTCGGCGTCGGCAGCTTCGTCAAGCGCAACTTCCCGATCCGCTCGCTGACCAGGTACCGGGACGAGCCCAGCGACACGTACACCGTCACCGGGCCGCTCTGCACGCCCAACGACGTCATCGGCAAGAAGGTCGCCCTGCCGCCGGTCGAGGCCGGCGACCTGCTGGGCGTCGAGCGCTCCGGCGCCTACGGGCCGACCGCCTCCCCCGGGCTCTTCCTCAGCCACGGATTCCCCGCCGAGGTCCTGGTCCACAACGGTGCCGCGCACCTGGTCCGGGAGCGGGACCGCCGCGAGGAGATCCTCGCCAAGCAGCACCTCGTCGACTTCGACTGACCGGTCGGCAGCCGTTCCCGGCAGCCCAGACAGCCCAGCCCAGCCCAGCCCAGCCCAGACAGCCCCGGCACAGAGGAGTGAACCGGAACATGGAACGTCAGAACGTGGTGTCCGCGGTGGAGGCCGCTCTCAGCGAGGTCCTGGAGCGGGCCGTCACCGGTATCACCGAGGACGCCCGGCTCTTCGAGGACCTGCACCTGGACTCCACCTCCGTCCTGGAACTGCTGATGGTCCTGGAGGACACGGTCGAGATCTCGGTGGACCCGGAAGCCCTGGACATGGACGACTTCAAGTCGGTGGGCACCCTCACCGACTACGTCCTGGCCCAGGCCGACGGGGCATGAGGGAGACCGCGATGTCCACGACCCTCCAGGGCGCCGGTGCGGTGGTCTCCCCGCCGCGCCGGCCGTACGACGAGGACCCGGCGACGCTCTCCTACTACCGCGACCTGGTCGAGCCCTTCGGCCTGGAGGTGGCGCCGGACCTGCTGCGCGCCGCGCCGAACGTCACCCACCGCGACCTGGTCGACCGGCTCGCGGCGATCGAGGGCGTCCGGGACAGCGCGCCCGACCTGGTGATCGTGGCGCAGGCACTGCCGGACGTGACGCCGTTCGTCGCCATCGCGCCCTACCTCGACCGGCTGCTCGGCGGCGGGTCCGCCAACAACCTCGGCATCGGCCAGCAGGGCCTGGCCGCACCGTTCACCGCGCTGCGGGTCGTCTCCGCCTTCCAGCGGGCCGGCCGGAGCCGCACGGCGGTGCTCGCCGTCCTCGAACAGACCACCCTGCCGACCCGGTTCCCCCTGGTCCACGACAACGGCCTGGTCGACTCCGGGGTGGTGCTGGTCCTCGGCACCACCGGCGGACCCCGGGTGGCGGGGGTCGAGACGATCCCCGCCACCGAGTCGCCCCTCGACCGCCTCGGGGAGCTGGCCGCCAAGGACCCGGCGGGCACGCTGGTGGTCACCGGGCCCTGGTTCGACCGGCGGGGGCTGGACCAGGACGGCCCCCGGCACCGGGTGGAGCCCGGCAGCTACTGCACCAGCGTCTGGCTGGCGCTGGCCCGGAACTGGCGCTCCTGGCAGCACCGGTACGCCACGGTGCTCCTCTGCGACACCGACCCGCGCTCCGGCGAGAGCCACCTGGCCGTGCTGGCCTCGGACTCCGCCGGGACCGCGGCCTCCGGCGAGGGAGCGCTCTGATGCCGCCGGTCGACACCCCGCCCTGGACGGCGCCCGGCGGCGCCGGCACCGGTAGCGCCGGGGCCGCGGCGGCCCTGCGGAACTTCGCCGCCGCGCTCGACGCCTGCCACGAGCTGGCAGGCCCGGGCGCGCTGGTCAGCTCGGCCGCCGGCTGGGCCGTCGCCTCGGCCGGGCGCCTGCCGGAGGGCGCCCCGGTGCCGGGCGGCTTCGACGCGCTCGCCGTGACCGGCCCCGGCGCGCCGTCGCCGGACCGGGCCCGGGAGCTGTTCGCCGACGGGCTGCTCCGGCTCCACCGGGAGCTGCTCCGCGGACTGCTCGACGCCGTCGTGGTCCGGCTCAACGACCGCACCTCGGAGGGCGCCACCCTGCTCAACCGTCAGCTGGTGCGGAGCGCGGTGGCCGACGTCGCGCTGGCCCTCACCGAGGCGGCCGACCTGCTGGCGATCCCCGACCGCACCGCCGCGCGCCGCCACCGGATCCACCGGGGGCTGGTGGACGCGGGCCGCGTCGCGATCAAGCTGTACGGCGCGAGCGGCTTCGTGGCCGACGGCCCCGGCCGGCTGCTGTACCTCGCCGAACTGCTGGGCAACACCTACCTCCTGCCGGACCGCCGAGAACGAGACGAGGACGGGAATGAGTGAGCCGGACCCGCACCGGACAGCCGCGCTCAGGTCCCACATCCGCGAGTCCGCCGGAGAGCTGCGCGGGATCGGTCTGGAGATCGACCGCGACCCGGAGGCGATCGACCGCTGGCTGCACCTCCCCGTGGTGGACATCATGCGCAAGGCCACCGTCCCGGTGGAGTACCTGGAGCGGCCGCTGCGCATCGACGGACACACCTACGACATGAGCTCCTGTCTCGAACACTCGATTGCCATCGAGGAGTTGAGCTATGGAGACGCGGGCTTCATGCTCGCCTGCCCCGGCCCGCTGATGTCCGGCGTGGCGGTCGCCGCGCTGGGTGACGACAAGCAGCGGCAGGCCTACTACGAGCGCGTGGCGGCCCCCGGGTCGACCTGGACCTTCTTCGGACTGACCGAGCCCGAGAAGGGGTCCGCCGCCGCCGAACTGGAGACGGCACTCACCCCGGACGGGGACGGCTTCCGGCTGAACGGCGCCAAGCGCTACGTGGGCAACGCCGCCTTCGCCCAGCTGGGCGTGGTGTTCTGCCGCCGGGCACCGGGACCGCTCGGCATCGAGGCGGTGCTGCTGGACACCACGGCGCCCGGCCTGCGGGCCGAGCTGATCCCGACCGTCGGCCTGCGCGGCGCGCGGATCTCCGCGATCCGGTTCGAGGACGTCCGGGTGGAGCGCGAGCAGATCCTCGGCTACGAGACGCTCAAGCCCAGCCGGCGCGGGCTGGTCGGCGCCATCCGGACCTTGCAGCGGTTCCGTCCGGTGCTCGCCGGGACGGCGCTGGGGCTGGTCCGCGCGGTGCTGGACCACGTGCGGGAGGAGCGCCCGGGGCTCACCGGTACGGACCGGCTGCGGCTGGACGAGCTGGTGGACGCCCTCGCCGCGCTGCGGCACCGGAACTACGAGGTGGCCGCCGCGATCGACGCGGGCCGGACGGGAGCGGACCGGATCGCCGGGGTCAAGACGCGTGCCGCCGAGCTCGCCGAGCGCAGCACCCTGGCCGCCGCCGAGCTGCTGGGACCGGGCGCCCTGCTGGCGGATCCGCTGCTCGACAAGCTGTACCGGGACGCGCGGGCCTTCGAGTTCATGGAGGGCACCGGGCACATCCAGCGGCTGGCCGTCTTCCAGGGCGTGCTCAAGGGCACGTTCCTCCGGTGAGCCCGGTCCGCGCCGGCGTCGTCCGCGCCGTGCCCGCCGTCCGGGCCGGTGTCGTCCGGCCGCCTCGGCGGGGGGTGCGCTGACCGTGTGGATCGGCATCGACGTCCTCCAGGAGGGCGAGCTGGCGGCGCTGCTCGGCCGGCCCTGGTTCCGGGTGTACGCCTACGCGCCGGCGGAGCTGGAGATCGCGGACTCCTACGGGGCGGAGCGGGCCCGGGAGTTCCTCACCGGCCGGTTCGCCGCCAAGGAGGCCGTGCTGAAGGTGATCGGCACGGGCTTCGGCGGGGGAGTGACCCCCCGGCAGGTGAGCGTCCTGCGCGCCGACGGCGGGGCGCCGGTGGTCCGGCTCGGCGGCGAGGCCGCGCTGAGGGCCCGGGAGCGCGGCATCGCGGCCATCGGGGTCTCGATCACGCACAAGCGGGGACTGGTCGTCGCCGCCGCCATCGGGACACCGGGCAGGGTCGCGGCGGACGCACCGCCGGTGGCCCGGGCCGGGCACCGGCCCTGACCGACGAACCGGACAGTCGAGAGAGGGGGAGAGCCCGTGCCACCACCGCCGCAGACGCCGCCCGCCCCGGGCCGGGCCGCCGCCCGCCCGACCGACGCGGGGGCCGCCGGGGCCGCGCCGGTCCTCCCGGGGCGGGGGCGGCGCTCAGTTGAGGAGCCGCTCCGCCATCCGGCGGGCCAGCAGGGCCGGTGCGGCGTTGCGCTCGCGCATCGCGGTGACGATGGCGCCGTCCATCAGCAGGGCGAACTGCGGCGCGAGTTCGGAGTGCCGACTGTGCCCGGCGGCTTCGAGCAGGCGGTCGAGGAAGTCGGTCACCGCCTGTTTGTGCGCTGCCGCCAGCCGGTACACCTCGCTGGCGGGGTCGGACACCTCCGCCATCGCGTTGATGAACGCGCAGCCGTGGAAGTTGACGTCCGCCGCCCCCTCCGCGAGGGCGTCGAAGACCGCGAGCGGTCCGCCCCCGCGGGCGTCCACGGCGTCTTCGAGCCAGGCGCGCCAGCTCTCGTCCCGACGGGTCAGGACGGCCGCCACCAGGGCGTCCTTGCCGGTGAAGTGCCGGTAGAAGGAGGCCCGGCCGACCCCGGAGACGGCCAGCAGTCTCTCCACGCCGACGGCGTGGATCCCCTCGGCGTAGAAGAGCTCCTCCGCGGTCTGGAGGAGGCGGTCGCGTGCATGGGTCGCCATGGGTCCACGGTAGCGGATCTTGACCCCAAACGGCACCGAGCGGTACCGTCCTCATAAACAGAACCGATCGGTACCGAATGAAGGAGGGCCCATGGCCCGGCTGATTGATTCCGGCACGGGAACAGCGCTGATGGCCGAGGACGACCCCGAGGCGGTATCGGCGAGGAGTGCGTGGCGAGCCGTCCTGATGCTCGGCTTCGGCACCTTCGCGCTCGGTACCGACGAGTTCGTGCTCGCCGGGGTGCTGCCCGAGTTCAGCGAGTCCCTGGACGTCTCGATCGCCACCGCCGGCCAGACCGTCACGGTGTTCGCGCTGACCTGCGCCGTGATGTCGCCGGTCCTCGGCACCCTGACCGCCGGCTGGCCCCGCCACCGGGTGCTCAAGCTCGCCGTCCTGCTCTACATGGCGGGCGTGATCGCGACCGGGCTCGCCCCGTCCTTCGCGGTCGTCCTGGTCGCGCAGATGATCGCCGCGGCGGGCGCCGGCCTCTACATCCCCGCGGCCAGCGTCACGGCCGCCAGTCTGGTCGAACCCGAACGCCGGGGCCGGGCCATCGCCGCGGTGACCACCGGGCTGACGGCGGCGACGGCCCTGGGCGCGCCGATCGGCACCGTGGTCGGCAGCGTCCTCGGCTGGCGGGCGACGATGTGGTTCATCACGGCGCTGACGGCGCTGGGCCTGATCGGGGTGCTGGCCCTGGTGCCCCGGGTGTCCGTGCCGGCCCCCGGCGGGCTGCGCCAGCGGCTCGCCCCGCTCGGCGACCGCCGGGTGGTCACCGTGCTCGCGACCACGCTGGTCGCCTTCACCGCCGCCTACATCGTCTACACCTACATGGCCGAGGTGTTCTCCGACGCGACCGGCGGCAGCGGCACCAGGCTGGCGATCCTGATGTTCGCCTTCGGTCTGACCGGGACGGTCGGCAACTTCTACGCCGGCGCGCTGGTCGACCGGATCGGTGCCCGGCCGGTGGTGGGCGGCGCCATCGTGCTGCTGGCCCTCAGCCTCGTCGTCCTCCCGCTGACCACCGGCTCCTACCCGGCCGCGCTGGTCGTCATCGTGGCGTACGGTGTCGCGGCCTGGGCCATCACGGCCCCCCAGCAGACCCGTCTGATCACCCTCGAACCCGAGTCCGCGCCCCTGCTGATCTCGCTCAACGCGGCCTTCCTCTACCTCGCCATCGCCTTCTCCGGCGTCATCGGGGCGGTCGGCATGAGCTCGATCGGCGCGGACCGGATCAGCTTCATCGGAGCGGGGCTGGCCGTGGCCGCCCTCGGCCTGTCCGAGCTGGCGCACCGGTTGTCCTCGCGCACCCCGGCGGCGGAGCCGTCGAAGGTCGATTCGTACCACTGAAACGCGCTCGATCACTCGACGAAAGGGATGTCCGAGATGTGTGGAATAGTCGGCTGGGTGGACTTCGGTCGCGACCTGACCAGGGAGGGAGCGACCGCGCAGGCCATGACGGACACCATGGCCTGCCGGGGGCCCGACGCCGAAGGCGTCTGGACCGCCCCGCACGCGATGCTCGGCCACCGCAGGCTCGCGGTGATCGACATCGAGGGCGGCGCCCAGCCGATGACCACCCCGGAGACCGGTCCGGACGGCCGGCCGCTCGTGGTCCTGAGCTACAGCGGCGAGGTCTACAACTTCCAGGAGATCCGCGAGGAACTGGTCCTGCTCGGCCACCGCTTCCTCACCAGGAGCGACACCGAGGTGGTGCTGCGCTCGTACCTCCAGTGGGGGAGCGAGTTCGTCCACCGCTTCAACGGCATGTTCGGCCTGGCGATCTGGGACACCCGGACGCAGGAGCTGCTCCTGGTCCGCGACCGCCTCGGCGTCAAGCCGCTCTTCTACTACCCGATCGACGGCGGCGTGCTCTTCGGGTCCGAGCCCAAGGCCATCCTCGCCAACCCGCGGAGCACCGCGACGCTCGACCTGGACGGGCTGCGCGATGCCCTCGCCCTCGCCCGGGTGCCCGGCCGGACCCCGTTGAAGAACCTCTACGAGGTGCGGCCGGGCCACATCCTGCGGGTCGGCCGCGACGGGCTGCGCGAGGAGCGCTACTGGTCGCTGGAGACCCGCCCGCACACCGACGACCTCGACACCACCGTCGCCACCGTCCGCGAGCTCATCGAGGACGCGGTGAGCCGGCAGATGGTCTCCGACGTACCGCTCTGCGCGCTGCTCTCCGGCGGCCTCGACTCCAGCGCCCTCACCGCGCTGGCCCAGCGCTCGCTCGACGCCAAGGACGGCAGCCGGGTCCGGACCTTCTCCGTCGACTTCGTCGGACTGGCCGGGGAGTTCAAGCCCGAGCAGTTCCGGGACGCGCCGGACGCCCCGTTCGCCGCCGAACTCGTCCGCCACGTCGGCACCGAGCACCGCGAGATCCTCCTCGACACCGCCCAGCTCGTCGACCCCGGCGTCCGCGACACCGTGCTGCGGGCCTGGGACCTGCCCTACGGCATCGGCGACCACGACCCCTCGCTCTACCTGCTGTTCAAGGCGGTCCGGGAGAGCTCGACCGTCGCCCTCTCCGGCGAGTCGGCCGACGAGGTCTTCGGCGGGTACCTCTGGTTCCACGACCCGGTGGCCTCGCAGGCCGACACCTTCCCGTGGCACGCCATCAACCGGGTCCCGGTGAGCGAGCAGGCGACCAGCTTCCTCGACCCCGGCCTGGTCAAGTCCCTCAACCTGGCCGAGTACGTCGCCGACGAGTACCGCACCGCCGTCGGCCAGGTCACCCACCTGCCCGGGGACAGCGACCTCGAACGCCGGATGCGCCTCGCCAGCCACCTCAACATCACCCGCTTCCTCCAGATGATGCTCGACCGCAAGGACCGGATGAGCATGGCGACCGGCCTGGAGGTCCGGGTGCCGTTCTGCGACCACCGGCTCGTCGAGTACGTCTACAACACGCCGTGGGCGTTCAAGACCTTCGACGGGCGGGAGAAGAGCCTGCTGCGCCACGCCACCAAGGACCTGCTGCCGCGGTCGATCGCACAGCGCCGAAAGGCCCCCTACCCCTCGACCCAGGACCTCGGCTACGACCGGGCCATCAACCGCGAACTCGCCCGGATCGCCGACGACCGGGACGCCCCGGCGCGGCCGCTGCTGAACCTCGACGCCGTCCGGTCCCACCTCGCCGCGCCGGTCGAGAACGCCTACTCCATGATGCAGCGCTCGGTGTACACCGAGCCCCCGGTCCGGCTGGACGCCTGGCTCAGGCTCCACGACGTCCGGCTCGACGACGGCCTCCTGACCGCCTGACCGCCTGACCGCCCGACCGTCCGGCACCGGTACCCGACCAGGGCGCCGCCGGGACCATCGGCGACCGTCGAGCGGCCTGTGGGAGCGGGTACCCGGGACACCGGGTACCCGCTCTCCCCGGCCTCTGGGCGGGTCGCGGTCCCCGGCGGCCCGCAACGACGAACACCTCGGGCAGAAGTCCCGGACAGGGATGCCACCAGGAACTGATCGCCGCTCAATTCGTGTTCCCTCACTCGGAATTGGCGCCGCGATGGTGTTGACTGAGACGATGATGCCGTTGTTGTTGGTGACCGACCACGGGTCCAAGGAGGGCAGCCGCGAGATCCTCGCCGACGCCATCGCCCGGGTGACGGGCCAGGGTCCGGTGCGGCTGGACGCGCGGCTCCTGTACGACGACGGGCCCGTGACGGCCAGCCTTGAGCGGGCCGGCGGCCTCCTCACGGTCCGCCGGCCGGGCCGCGCCCCGGTGGCCGTCGAACCGGTGGTCGTGGTCTTCGAGATACCTCCCCACCGCAGACGCCACCTCGAAGGATTCCAGGACCTGCTGCGCCGCTTCGGAGCGCGGACGCTCGCGGCGGATCCCGAGGCGTGGCGGGTCGCGACGGACAAGTCCCTGATGGTCGAACGGTTCAGCCGGGACTCCGTCGCGCAGATGGAGACGCTGCGAATGAACGGCTCCTGGCACGACATGCTGAGCGCGTTCCGCCGCCTGGGCCGGGACGTGTGGGCGCGGCCCGTACTCGGCATGGGCGGAGCGGACGTCTTCCACGTCACCGGCACCGAGCAGCTGAAGGCCGCCGCCGCCTTCTACCGGAGCACCGGGCAGGGCTGGCTCATCTCCCGCGATGCGGGGAACTTCACGGCCGACGGCCGCCGCAACCAGCACCGTGTGATCGTGCTGAACGGAAAGGTCGTCCACGCCTTCGAACGCCACCAGAGTGACCCGGACCGGCCGTGCAACGTCTCCCAGGGGGCCGGCACCACCGTGTTGGGCCCCGACCGGCTTCCCCCGAGGCTCGCCGAACTCGCGGTGGCCGCCACCGCGTCCGTCGGACTGCCCTTCGCCGGCGTCGACCTCGCCGCGCAGAGCGGCGGTGTCGTCTTCGAAGTGAACGTCCATCCTGCCTTCAACCCCGACCGGCCCGTGGAGACTGTCGCCATCCCCTACATCCGCGCCCACCTGTCGGCAGACCCGGACCTGACGTCCAACGGTGCCGGCCGACGAGGCGACCGCCGACCGGCGTGAGCCCCGCCGCGTTGCCCGGTTCCCCTGCCGTTTCTCCGGCGGCGTGCGGCTCCCCAGCACCGCGGGCTCCCGACACCGCGGCTCCCCGACACCGCGGCTCCCCGACACCGCGGCTCCCCGACACCGCCGGGCCCGCACGCCGCGGCCGGCTGATCCGGTCACCCGCCGCGCAGCTTTCCGAGGCCCACCCGCATGTTGCGGATCGCCCCTTCGGCCTGGGAGCGCAGACCGCAGGCCTGGAGGAGCGCCGCGGCCTCGCGGCTGACGGTGATGCCCTCCTGCAGTTCTCCGAGGTCGACCAGGACCGCGCCGAGCATGAACAGGGCGGTGCCCTCCGTCTCGCGCGCTCCCAGGGCCCGGGCGAGATCGACCGCCCGCCGCCACACCGGGGTCGACTCGACGTAGTGACCGGCTCCCAGCAGGGCTTTGCCGAGCGAGACCTGGGCGGTGAGCTCGTTCCCGTGGTCGGCGGGGGGAGCCGCGAAGAGGGTGGCGGCCTGTCGGCAGGGTTCGACCGCCCGGGGCCACTGCTCGATCCGGAGATGCATCTCGCCCGCGTTCAGCCACGCTGTCGCGGCCGAGCGCGGGTTGCCCGAGGCCCGGTACGACGCGGCGGCCTCGGTGAAGGCACCGGCCGCCCGCTCCTGCTGCCCGGCCTGGTGGAGCGCCGCGCCGAACTCGAACCAGGCCATCGCCCGGAGCGGGTCGCCGAGCTCCAGCGGCACCGTCGTGGCCCGGCCGGCGGCGGCGAGGCGCTCCTCGGCCCGGCCGGTCTCCCGCGACGCCATGGCCAGCAGGATCAGCGCCTTGACCTCCCCGGGCCGGTCGCCGATCGTCCGATGGACGACCGCAGCCCGGTCCGCCACGTCGGCCACGGCGTCGAACCGCTGCGTCTCCTGGAGCGCGGAGCACTGATTGAGCAGGGCCGACCCCTCGCGCCAGAGCTCCCCGAGGTCCCGCATCAGGTCGGCGCAGCGGCCGTTGACCGCCGCGGCCTCCTCGAAGCGCCGGCCGTCCGACAGCGCGGTGCCGAGACTGTAGAGCGCCGACCCCTCGCCCAGCCGGTCGCCGGCCGCCGCGTAGAGATCGACGGCGCGCCGGGCACCGCTGATCGCCTCGTCGGGACGCCCCGCCCGGATCCGGCTGTTGCTCAGCCGCACGAGTGCCGCGGCCTCGCCACGTGCGTCGCGATCGGCGCGGTGGGCGGCGGCCGCCTGCTCCAGGGCGGCGGCGGCCTCGTCCGGTCGGCCGAGCCGGGTGAGTGCGTCGTGCAGCTGACCGAGCGCCAGTCCTTCGCTGCCGTGTTGGCCCAACTCCCTCAGCAGTTCGACGGCAAGGCGCCCGGCGTCGACCGCTTCGGCGAACTCCTCCGCGTCCACCAGCGCGCCGGTGAGGCCGAGCAGGGCCCCGGCCTCGCTCGACCGGTCGGCCGTCCGCCGGCTCAGCCGCACGGCCCGCTCGAAGGCGTCGACGGCCTCCGCGTTGTCGTGGAGGGCGAAGCAGGCGACGCCGAGCCCGTAGCAGGCGTCCCGCTCGTACCGGCGGTCGCCGAGTTCCGCCCACATCCGCGCGGCCTCGCGCCACGGTGCGACGGCCTCCGACGGCCGCCCGGAGCGCTCCAGGGCCCGGCCCAGGTTGTGCCAGGCCGCCGCCGGGTGGCGGGGGTCGTCCGGCCTGGTCGGGCCGTTCAGTGCCGCCGCCGCCTCGCGGCACAGCGGGAGGGCTTCGTCGACCCGGCCCGCTTCCAGGAGGACGGCGCCGTACTGGGAGAGCGCCACGGCCTCCTGCTCCCGGTCGCCCGCCGCCCGGCAGTGGGCGAGCAGTCGCTCGGCGAGGGGGAGGGCCTGGTCCAGTTGCCCCGAACCGACCAGGTTGGCGCAGAGGGTGAGCGAGGCCTGCCTGGCCCGGCGGGGCTCTCCGGCGGCCTCGTAGAGCGCCACCGCACGTCGCAGCGCGGTGGTCGCCTCGGCGAGTCGCCCGCTCCGCGACAGCGCCTTCCCGAGGCTGTGCCGGGCGTCGACCTCTTCCAGGGGATCGCCGCTGTCCTCGTACTCCCGCCTGCCCGTGCGCTCGTAGAGGTCGGCGGCCCGCTCCAGGGCGACCACCGCCTCCTCGTTCCGGCCCAGTTGGAGGAGCGCCTCACCGCGGGTGTAGAAGGGGTGGCCGTGCTCCCGGCCGAGCTCCTCGTCGAGGGCGCAGGCGGCGTCGGCGGCCTCGACCGCCTCCCCGTACCGCCCGGCGCGCCGCAGGTGGTCCGCCAGGTTGCTGAGCGACACGGCCTCGAACTCCCGGAAGCCCAGCTCGCGGGAGATCCCGAGGGCGCGCCGGCCGACGGACACGGCCTCCTCGTACTGCCTGGCCCGGGCCAGCGCCGTGCCCAGGTTGAGCAGCGCGGCGGCCTCGACCGCGCGTTCGTCCGTCCCGGCGTACAGCTCGACGGCCTGCCGGGCCGCCTCGACGCGCTCCTCGGGCGCGCCGAAGGGCAGGGCGCTCAGGTTGAGGAGCATGTGCGCCTTGTCGCCGGGCGCCCCGGACTCGCCGTACAGGGCCGCCAACCGCCGCAGCAGGCCGGTGAGTTCCCAGGGTGCCGTGCTGCCGCCGGAGCCCAGAGCCTGATAGAGGTCGGCGGCTTCGCGCAGCACCGTGACGGCCTCGTCACGCCGGCCGAGTTCGGCCAGCCGGTCGCCGTGCGCCTCCAGGGCCCGGCCCAGGCCGCGCCGGTGGATCGCGGGATCGACCTCGGCGAGTGCCCTCGCCAGGGCCACGGCCTCCTCGGCCGCGGTCAGGGCAGGTCCGGAGGTCCGGTCGCCGTGTTCGGTCCGGCGGGGGAGCGTCGCGCTCAGGTGGACCAGGGAGGTCACCAGATGCGGCCGGTGTACGGCCGGATTGGCCTCGGCCAGGCGCCGGAACAGGCCGACCGCCTCCTGCGCCGCCTCGACGGCCTGCTCGCGGCGTCCGGCTTCCAGCCGCACCCGCGCCAGGCTGCCCAGCGCCCGTGCCAGATCGCCGAGGTGGTCGCCCGGCCGGACCGCGGCCAGCCCGCGCAGCACGGCGACCGCCTCCTCCGCCGCCGCCACGGCCTCGTCCCGGTGGCCCTGTCGCAGGCGCAGGGCGCCCAGGCCGCTGAGGGCCCGGGCCAGCTGGGCCGACTGTCGGTCGGGGTCCTCGGCCGCGAGCTGCCGGCGCAGGGCCGTCGCCTCCTCGGCGACGTCGAGGGCTTCGCGCGCCCGGCCGCAGTCGGCGAACCGTCCTCCGAGGTCCGTCAACGACCGGGCCAGGGCGGGGCGGTGGCCCGGGTCGTGCTCGGCCAGCTCGCGCAGGAGGGCGGTGGCGCCCTGGGACTGGGCGAGCGCCTCGCTCCAGCGCCCGTGCCGGGCGAGGGCGTTGCCGAGTTCGGTCAGCGAGCCTGCCAGCCGGGCCCGGTGCCGGGGGTCGTCCCCGGCCTGCCACCGGTTGAGCCTGGCGGCCTCCTCCGCCGCCGCCAGGGCGGGCCCCCACTTGCCGGCGTTGGTCCGGCGCCTGCCCAGCGTCCCGTACAGCCCGGCCCGTTCGGCCGGGTCCGTGCTGCCGTCCAGGCGGTGCGCGGTCAGCCGCTCGACCACGGCCAGGGCGCCGGCGTCCAGGTCGATGTGCTCGCCCTCGGGCAGCAGCGGCTCCACGTGCTCCAGCACCGTGAGCAGCTCTGGGTCGATCGGGCGGCCGTCGGCGCTGTCGGCGCCGATGGCGGAGAGGCCGGTCAGGGCGGCGCTGCCCGCTCGGAGCGCGAGGTCGGGCCGGTCCCGCAGCACGGGGTAGAGCACGGTACCGCCCACATGCGGCCACCGGTCGGCCGCGGCGGCCAGGAAGGCGACGGCGCGGGGCGCGCAGAAGGCCGTGCGGTCGTCGGTGAGCAGCCGCGCGGGGACAGCGGTGGCCCAGGCGTCCGTGGGAAAGCCGGTGACGGGGTGGCCCGGCAGGAGCAGGGCGAGGAAGTCCTCGGCCAGCCGGTCGGGTAACAGCGGCTCCAGCGCGGTGCCGCGGTCGGAGGGCGGGTAGCAGACGGCGTGGTCGGCCAGGGCCCGGTCGACGGGCAGCCCGGGCATGACCCGCTCCAGGACGGTCACGGCTCTCGGGCGGGCGACCGGCCCGGAGAGGATCGCCGTGAACACCGTCCGCGCCATCACCTCGTCGGGCGTGCCGTAGTCCAGGCCCCGCCCGCTGTTCTCCTGGAGCTGGCTCCAGTTCTCGCGCTCGCGGTCCAGCAGGTACGTGGTGAGGCCGATCATGTCCGTCGGTGGCGTGCGGCCGCAGGCCGCCGCGTCCACCGCGACGAGGGCGGCCATGTGCAGGGCCAGCGTCAGCCCGAAGTCGGCGTGACGCAGGTCCCGGGGCGGCCGGATCGGGGCCGGGGCGCCGAGTTCGGGGTAGTGGCGGACGAAGCAGTCCCTGGCCGCGTCGAACATCGCGCCCCGGAGCTGTCCGTCGTCGGCGAGCGGCCGCAGCAGCTGGTCGGAGGTGTGGATGCTCTCCCGCAGCCGGTCCAGCTTGCCCCGTAGCGCGGGCCACTGGCCCGCCGACCGGCCGATGAGCAGCACCCGCGCGGGGACCGGCTGCCGGAGCATCATGTTGTGGAACAGCCAGCTCAGGTCGGACAGCGGCCACCGGTCGGCGTAGTCGACCAGCACCAGCACCCCGGCGCTCCCGTCGAGACGCAGATCCTGGCTGCCGTGGGCCGGCGGATGGGTGTCCGTTCCGTGGACGGCCTCCGCGACCACCCAGCCCGCCCGCTCGGACTCCTCGGCCAGCCGCCCGGCCAGCCGGGTCTTGCCCTGGCCGCCTTCCCCGTGCAGCCACCGCACCGCGAACCTCGGTTCGGCGTCACGCCAGGCCAGCAGCTCCGCCATCTCGGCGTCGCGGCCGGTGAAGTCGACGACCTCGGCACGCGCGTCCAGCAGTCGGCTGGGCTGCGACCTGAGCCAGGCCGGGTCGGGACCGGCCGGGCGCCGGTGGCGCAGCAGCAGGTAGACCGGCGTACCGTCACCGAACACGTGGATGTCGGCGCCGACGGCACCGTAGGCGAAGCCGCCCTCGGCACGGACGTGTTGGACGTGCCGGGCCCCCTGGACCCGCTGGGCGGGTGGGGCCTGTGGAGCCGGCACGGGCGGTGTGGCCTGTTGTCGGTCGGGCGGGGTCCCGTCGGCGCGTCCCGTACGGGCGTCGCTCACGCCTCGGCCTGCCCGCCGTCCGCGGCGGCGCCGTCCGGGGGTGGCACCTCGCGGGCGTGGGCGCCCTGGTAGTGGATGACGTTCCCGCCCTGCGCGCCGTAGACCGTGGCGTTGTCGCGGGCCACGATCGTCTGCACCCAGCCCCGGCGCTCCTCGGGCAGCGCCTCGCGGAGCGCGGCGAGCAGGTCGCGCAGCTCGGGCTCGACCTCGGGGCAGTCCCTGAGCAGACGGGCGAGCCTGCGCCGCCAGACGGGCGCGACGTCCTGGCGGACCTCGTCCTGCTCCTCCGGGGCCGCGTCGCGGACGAGCTCCTGGTCGGCGTCCAACTGTGTCTCCACGCCCGCCTCGTGGTTCGGGCCCAGCCGTCCGAACATCGCGGCGATCCTCGCGCGGGCCACCCCGAACGCACCCGTGGCCAGGGCACCGGCGAGAACGATGGCGCCCTCCTCGGCAAGACCTCCGAGTCCGTCGACCGTGGTCGGCAGATTGGTCATCATTGCCCCCTCCGTTGATTTCCGGTGCCGACAGCGTACAAGTGACGGATTGTCAGCGGCGGGCGGTGGGGGCGGAACGAGCGGGGTGAGCGCGGTCACAGGGGTCCTGGCATCACCCTGGTCGAAGCCGTCCGTGCGTGGGCTGCCCACCTCGGTGGAGCTCTTCGCCGAGCACCGAGGTTCGCGGCCGACCCACCGTCGGACATATCGGGGGCCGCCTTCGCGGGTGCGGCCGGGGCCTGCCGACCGCTCAGCAGACCCGGCCGCACCGGCCGGCTCGGCCGCTCCCGGCTGCCCGCGGCCGGCCGGTGCGGCGGCAGGTCACCAGGCGGTGCAGGCTCCGCTCGTCCTGATCGCCTCGAAGTTCGCCTTGAAGGCGTCGTGGACGGCCGGGTCGTCGATCTTCAGCAGGGTCTCGTCGTGGGACCGCAGGTTCGGGTAGGTGTAGTTGTGGCTCCCGGTGAACACCAGCTTGCGGTTGGCGGCGCCCAGGTAGGTGCCCTCGATCAGCAGGTACTTGGAGTGGATGCCGATCGACCGGGTGGTGCCGTCGCCGTTCGGCGCGGTGCCCCAGCAGCGGGCGGCCAGGTCGAGCTTGCCGGCCAGCGCGTTCTTCACGGTGGTGCCGAGGTTGCCGCTCTCCCCGTTGTGCAGCAGCTCCACCTGGCAGCCGGCCTTCTTCAGCTCGACCAGCTTGTCGGCGACCTGGACCCGGGTGAAGGCGTACATGGCGATCCGGATCCGGGTGGCGCCGCCCGCGCAGTCCGTGTTGCCGAGCAGGGAGACGACGGTGTCGGTGGACGCGTCGTCGTTGTAGGCCGTCCCCGCGCTCTCCTGGCGGGGGAAGAAGTACGTCTTGTACGGGCCGGCCTGCTGGCTCAGGTAGTTCGTCGCCAGGCCGTTGCCGGAGGAGCCGTACGTCACGAGGTCCTGCCAGTACGTCCGGTAGGCGGCGTAGAGGCCGGAGCCGGCGTCGGGGATGGTGACGGCGTTGTTGAAGAGGTTCTTGCGCTGGCTGGTGGTGAGGTTCGCAGAGGTCTGGAACACCACGTTCTCGGTGCTGCCGACCTTGGAGAACAGGAAGAACTTGTTGTGGTTGATCGCGCCGTCGTCGTCGTCGTTCAGCGCCCGGTTGCCGATGCAACCGCGGGTGTCCGGACAGGCCAGCACCCAGGAGTCGGCGTTCTGGTCGGTGCCCAGGCCGGTCGGCGCGGCGAGCGTCGCGTACTCGGACCCGGTGGCCTTGGGCGGGTTGCTGCCGGGCTCGTAGGCCGGCATGGCGTCCCCGTCCACGACGAGCCTGACCTTCACGCCGCGCTGCTTGGCCGCGATCAGCGCGGCGCTGACACCGCCGTCGGTGAACAGGTACATCGAGCCGTTGATCTCGGCTCCGGCCGGCGTGCGCTTGATCAGGGAGATCAGCTGGTTGCGGATGGCGTCCTGGGAGGCGGCCGGCCCCGCCGGGTTGTTGAACGTGGTGGTGAGCGCCACCGGCGTGTCCTCGGCCGCTGCCATCGGCACCCCGAGCAGCGACGCGCCCACGACCAGCGCCGCCAGCCCCGCCGTCGTACGGACCTTCATCTGCATCTCCCTCTGTCGACACATCGATACAGGGGGTCACTGTACTTCCCATGATCATTAAGAATGATCATGGGTCGGTCAACAGATGGGCCAGGGGTGGGGGCACTCCGGGGCGCCCCGCTCACCGGACCCGTCCGCGCAGGGGCGGGGGCAGCGGGTACCCCGGGCAGGGGCGGGCGGCAGCGGGTACCCCGGTGCCGGCACCGTGGCCGGGCGGCAGGGAATGCCGCGTCACGCCGACGCCCCGAGGTGCTACCCTGCCTATGGCGATGCTGGAAGCCCACCCTCAGGGTGCGGGAACCAGGCGCCACTGCACACCGGAGTCCCCGCCGTAGCGGCCCGGATCCCGCCACACCAACCGCTTCTTCCGGCGGTCTCCTGCCCGACGCATCGCCGGCACCCGACTGGCGCCCGCCCGGCAGGCAGCCGACTTCCCCTGCCCAGCCCCTTCGTGTGCCCGGCCCCTTCGTGGCCGCGCCGGGGCCGCGTGTCCCGCCCGAGCGCCGGCGCAGCCCGCTCCGGGCGTCCCGCCGGGCCGTACAGCTCTCGTCGCCGGTTCCTGCCGCCCCACCGGGGCCGCCCGGCGCCCCTCACCCTTCGCCATCATCCGACAGCCCAGGAGTACCTTCTCGTGACGACCACCACCGAACCGTCGACCCTCGCGCCGCTGGACGGCCTGCTGAAGACCGACCTCCACCAACTCGCCTCCGCCCTGGGCGTTCCGGGCGCCGCCCGGCTGCGCAAGGACGAACTCGTCGAGGCGATCATCGCCAAGCGCTCTCCCGGCCGGCCACCGGCGCCGGCGGCCGGTTCCCGGCCCGCGGTGACGGAACGCCGGGGCAGCCGGCCCGCTGAGCCGGCCACCACCGAGGACAGCGACCTCCTACCGGTCGCCGGCGTGCTGGACATCCGCGAGGGGAAAGCCGTCCTGCGCACCTCCGGCTACCTCCCCGGGCCCACCGATGTGCACCTGCCCGCCAACCAGGTCCGCGCACTCGGCCTGCGGACCGGCGACGTCCTGACCGGCGCGACCGCCCCGCGCACGCCCGCCCCGCGCGGGGACGGCACCGTCCGCCCGGCGTCGACCCGCATCGACACCGTCAACGGCCGCACCGTCGACGGGGCCCGGCACCGGCCCGCGTTCCACGAACTGACGCCGCTGTACCCGCAGGAGCAGCTGCGCCTGGAGACCGGTCCGCGGGAGCTGATCGGCCGGGCCGTCGACCTGGTGGCCCCGATCGGCAAGGGCCAGCGCGGTCTGATCGTGGCACCTCCGAAGGCCGGCAAGACGATGGTCGTGCAGTCGATCGCGGCGGCGATCGCCCGGAACCACCCCGAGGCGCACCTGATGGTCGTCCTGGTCGACGAGCGTCCGGAGGAGGTCACCGACATGCGGCGCTCGGTCCGGGGCGAGGTCATCGCCTCGACCTTCGACCGGCCCGCCCGGGAGCACATCGCGCTCGCCGAACTCGCCGTCGAGCGCGCCAAGCGGCTGGTCGAACTCGGCCACGACGTCGTCGTGCTGCTCGACTCCCTCACCCGTCTCGCCCGCGCCCACAACTCCGCCGCCCCCGCCAACGGCCGCACCCTCACCGGCGGCATCGACGCCGCGGCCCTCCAGCTCCCGAAGAAGCTCTTCGGCGCGGCCCGCAACACCGAGAACGGCGGCTCGCTCACCATCCTGGCCACCGCCCTGGTCGAGACCGGCTCCCGGATGGACGACCTGATCTTCGAGGAGTTCAAGAGCACCGGGAACATGGAACTCCGACTCGACCGCCGTCTCGCCGACAAGCGCGTCTTCCCGGCAGTCGACGTCAAGGCCTCCGGCACCCGCCGCGAGGAGCTCCTCCTCGGCCCCGCCCGCACGCCCGCGGCGTGGACGCTGCGCCGGGCGCTGAGCGCTCTCGACGTCCAGCAGGCCGCCGAACTGCTCCTGGACCGGCTGAAGCGGACCGGCGGCAACGACGAACTCCTGCGCCAGGTGGCGATCGGCTCCCCGGCCCGCACGGTCTGAACCGAAGACACCCGCGGACCGCTGACGGCCTACCGCGGTCGAGCACCCTCCACGGCCGCGTCCCCGGCCCGGAAGAGTGCCTCCGGACGCGCCGCCGAACCGCCGGGACCTCGCTCTTCACGATCCTGCCCCGCTACACCCACGGGCGGGACCTCCCGGCGGAACTGCCCGGCCATCCCACCGTGCAGGCACTCATCGACGCCTTCGCGGACAACCTGGACCTGCGCAGCGACCTCTACTCCCACCGCAAGGAGAGCGAGGTCGAACGCGACGGCAACACCCCGGACGCCCACCGGGCGCTGTCGGCCTGCGCGGACGGCTTGAAGGACTGGCTGGCAGGTGATCACGCCAGGCACCCGCAGACCCGCCGGTATGCCGTCGGCGCGTGACTCCGCGCCGCCTGGCGGGCCCCGACCGACCGACGGCCGGCCACGCCGGTTCCGGCGGTCGGCGCCGGCGCCGTGGCCTTCGTGGAGTCCACCGGCCTGAAGCCGGTCAGAGCGCCACACCGTGGTGCTGGGCGACGGCGAGGAGGGCGGACGTCACCATGCCTGCGAGCGCCATGACGTAGGGCACGAACTCGCGGGCGTCCGCGTGGTCGGCGAGGCGGAAGCTCAGGTCGTTCTCGTGCCAGGGGCTGTAGTGCCTGGCCTCGTCGTCGAGGAACGACCGGGCGAACTGAGCCGGGGTCCGGCGGTACCACACCGAGCGCGTGAAGCTGCTGTAGACGGTCTCCTTCGTCACCTCGGCGAAGCCGACCGGATCGCGCCGCGACCGGTCGAGCGTCAGGGTCAGCGTGTCGTAGGGGAGGACCCCGCCGTCGTAGTTCCGGAGTCTCCAGCCGCGATTGGCGGGCTCCGAGGGGACGACCGGCAGCTCGACGCCCGGCCGGGCGAGGTGCGGCGGCCGGTCGAGGGCGAGGTGCCAGCCGGACACGGACTGCTGGCTGCCCACGGTGAAGACCCGCATGCCGGGTCGGCCGGCCGTGTCGAGGGCGGCGCCCAGCCGTTCGGCCGTGGACGTGATCTCCTGCTCCGCCGCCTCCCGGGCCCGGGTGTTCACCGTCGCGCTCAGCACGTCCCGCCACCATGCGGGGAACTGCCCGGGGCCGACGATCTCCTCCACCGAGCGGCGGGCCTCCCGCTCCCACTCCACCCGGGTGCACCCCCGTCCGGCCAGTACGACGAGGAGCTTCGCCACCTCGCGCGCGGTCAGCGCCGGTTGCCCGGGCCGGCCGGCGTCCTGGGGAAGGACGAGGAGGGCCTGCCCCTCGTAGCGCCAGGTCCACGTCCGGAGGTCCGCCGCCCGGGCGAGGTCGGTCCACCGCTGCTTCCACTGCCGCAGAGCGGCGATGTGGGCCAGCCGTGCGGCCTCCGCGCGGTCCCGCTCGCGAGCGCGGACCGCTCGTTCCTCCTCCCGCGCCACCGCGACGCGTGCCTCGACCTCCTGACGCACCGGACGGTAGGCCAGGGTGGCCGCCGCCAGGTGGGCGAGGTACACCTCCTCGGCGCGGCCCAGGCGCACCGCCCCGCGCCGACGGGCTCCCGGGACCCTCCTGAGCGCGCCCCGGCGGGAAGCCTTCGCCCAGACCTCCCTGAGCCGGGCGGAGGCCGAATCGACCGCGCGGACGTAGGCGGCGAGCGCGTCCTGCCAGCGGCGCACCTCGTCGTCCGTCACCGTCAGGCGCACCCGGTCGGTGGTGCGCCCCCCGACGGCCTCCCACGGGGGCACACCCGGGCGGCCGGGCAGCGGCTCGCCCTCGACGCCGTAGGCGACGACCTCGGTCGCCACCCGTTCGCTCCCGCGCCAGGTGTACCGCAGGACGGACCGCCGCTGCTCCGACACAGTCTGCTCCTTCCCCGCCCGGCCGAGCGCCGTCCCCGGCACGTACCCCGGCCGAAGGGTCGCTCAACTCCCCGGGCGGGGCGGCTTCTAGCACAGGTGGCGGTGGATCTGCCGGGATTCTCCCGTTCTTCGCCGAAGTCCGGCGGGTGCCCGCTTCGGCCGCTTATCGTCACCATCCTGTCGCCACGCGTGGTGGCGCAGCGGTCCGGTACAGCAGTGGTTTCGGTACGGCAGCGGTTCGGCACAGGGGAGGCCCGTCGATGGCCAGCGAGTTCCAGCAGCGCAAGCTCCGCAACGTCTTCGCCGCGTTCGACACGGACGGGGACGGCTGCTTGCGGCAGAGCGACTTCGGGGCCCTGGCGGAGCGGTGGAGCCGGCTGCCGGCCGTCCAGCGGGACGCGGGGCTGAGGGTCAGGGTCGAGGCGCTCATGACGGGCTGGTGGGACCACCTGCGCACGGTCGCCGACACCGACCACGACGGTACGGTCGACATGGACGAGTTCCTGGCGCTCGTCGACCGGCTCCCCGCCCTGCGCGAGGTCGTCACGGCGACGGCCGACACCGTCTTCGACGCCGTGGACGAGAACGGGGACGGCCGCATCTCGCGCGCCGAGCACCGCAGTCTGGTCGACATCTGGCACGGCCGGAGCGTGGCGACCGACGACGTCTTCGAGCTGCTCGACCTGGACGGTGACGGGTACCTCAGCCGGGCCGAATTCGCGCTCCTGTGGGCGCAGTTCTGGATCAGCGCCGACCCGGCGGAGCCCGGCAACGTGATGTGCGGCCGCATCCCGGAGCGGTGATGCCGCCGCCGAGCGAGCGGGCGTCACCCGGCTGAACGGCTGAACCCGCTCTCCCGGCCGGTGCGCGGGCGGTCGCGGCCGGCGTGGACGGTGTCCGTCACGGCGGTTCCCCGGCGGTGAGGGGTGCGGTTCCAAAATCAATACTGGACGACGTTATTTATTCGACGCTACATTGCATCCGTGTTTCCGGATCGGCGTGACGTGTCGCCGCCCGGGCATGTGGCGTGGGCGACCGGCTCGTCCGTCACTGGAGACAACGTTGTCATGACGGTGCCCCGCCGAGCACCGAGGCGGCGACGGCGCCGGTACCGAACGTCGGACGACGGGCCCTGCCCCGCCACCCAGCTTTGAGGATGCGACATGCGTGCACAGCGAGCCGAGCCCGGCCGAAGAGGCTTCCTGGGCGGATCCCTGCTGGCGGTGGCCGGTATGGTCGTCGGCTGCAGCACCGGCCCGACCGGCGGGTCCGGCGCGAGCGGCGTCAAGACCACGTTGAACGTCTGGTCCCACGCCTACGGGGAGGCCGGCACCCAGGAGGCGCTCACGCGCTACGCCACGGCGTTCACCAAGGCCCACCCGGACATCGCGGTGAAGGTCACCTGGATCCCCGGCGACTACGAGGGCAAGCTCAACGCGACGCTGCTCACCGACGAGGCCCCGGACGTGTTCGAGAGCGGCGACTTCAACGAGGGCATGGCCCGGCACGGGCAGCTCGCGGCGCTCGACGACGTGTACGGCGCTGCCAGGTCGGACTTCAGCCACGGGGACCTCGACTACGTGACCGTCGCCAACAAGCTGTACGGCGTCAAGATGATCGACGACCTGATGATGCTCTACTACCGCAAGAGCGTGTTCGCCAAGGCCGGGATCGCCCCGCCCCGCAGCTTCGACGCGCTGGCGGCCGCGGCCAGGGCGCTCACCACCAGGAGCACCAAGGGCCTGTTCGTCGGCAACGACGGCATCGGCGACACGCCGGCCCTCGCGGTGTTCTCCAACGGCGGTGCGCTGGTCACCGACGGCAGGGCGGACTTCGACTCACCGCAGGCCGTCGAGGCGATGAGCGCCCTGAAGCGGCTGCGCGACGACCAGTCCCTGCTGCTCGGCTTCACCACCGACTGGTGGGACCCGTCCGCGTTCACCCAGGGCGTCGTGCCGATGCAGTGGTGCGGTCTCTGGGCGATGCCGGCCATCAGGACGGCGCTCGGCGACGACTTCGGCGTGCTGCCGTGGCCCGCGTTCAGGCCCGGCGGCGGCCCGGTGGTCCGCGTCGGCGGCTGGACCAGCTGCGTCAACGCCAGGAGCCGGAACGTGGCCGCGGCGAAGACGTTCGTCCGCTGGCTCTGGGTGGAGCGGACCGAACTGCAGAAGGACTGGTCGGAGAGCTACGGCTTCCACGTGCCGCCGCGCCTGTCCGTGGCCGCGAGGTCGGAGGGACTGCGCGGGGGGACGGCGCAGGAGGCCGTCGACCTGGCCGCCAAGTGCGGCAGGTACAGCCCCGCCCTGTGGAACAGCACGGTGAACACGCTGTTCGCGGCGGCCGCCGTCAAGGTCGTCGGCGGGGGAGACGCGGCGCAGATCCTCGCCGACGCGGCCAGGCAGGCCCAGGCCGAGATCGACCGGCAGCGCGCCTGAGGAATGCCCGGTCCGCCGCCCCGGCGCCCCGCGCTGCCGTCCGGGGAAGCGTTTTCGCGGGGCAGGGGTGATTCCCGGCGACGGACCGGGTGTTCCGCGGTGAGGCCCTGGTGGCGGGGGGATTTCGGCCGCTCGGGGGTGCGGGCCGGGAATTGCGAGCCGCCGTACTTCGGAATGCGCTCCGCCTTGTCCGGGCCCGCGGGAATTCCGGTGCGGGGCGGATCCCGGCGGGTCCGGCTCCGGATTCGGGTATTCGCTCCGGCGGGGATTCCGGGCGCCGCCCCGGCGGTCGGGATGCGGCCGCTGCGGGGCGGGGGCAGGGTCGAGGTATGAGCGGAGTGATCGTACTGGTCGAGCTGGAGCCGTCCACGGAGGTGCTGGACGCGGGAGAGGTCGACGTGGGCGCCCGGATCCGCTGGGTGCACGCGGCCCCGGCCGACCCGGAGGTGCCGGAGGACCCGGGGCCGGTCACGTTCTGCGGGATCGGCACGGGCGACCTGGAGCGCGAGAACTACCGGCCGTCCGGGCCGGGGCAGCCCTGGTACCCGCCGTCCCAGCGGACCCGTCGGTGCCGCGCCTGCGAGTCCGCGCTCAGGGTGCTCTGAGTTCAGGGTGCTCTGAGCTCAGGGTGCTCTGAGCGGGTGGACCGGGGCCGGCCGGGCAGCGGGCCGTGCCTCTCCGGGCACGGTCCGCTGCCCCGAAAGGGCCGACCCGCCGGGTCAGGGGGTGGGCTCGGTGATCCGGCCGTCGTGGAGTTCGATCACGTGGTCGGCGAGTTCCATGAGGGTGGGGTCGTGGGTGGCGACGAGGGCGGTGACGCCTTCGCTGCGGACGACGGCGCGCAGCAGTTCCATGATGGCGCGGCCGGTCTCGGAGTCGAGTTGGCCGGTGGGTTCGTCGGCGATGATGAGGTCGGGCTGGTTGGCCAGGGCCCGGGCGATGGCGACGCGTTGCTGCTGTCCGCCGGAGAGTTCGGCGGGGCGCTGGTTGGCGTGGTCGCTCAGGCCGACGAGGGCGAGGAGGGTGCGGGCGCGCTCCTCGCGCTGGGGGGTCGGGACGTTGCGCAGGCGCATCGGGATCCCGACGTTCTCGCTCGCGGTGAGGACGGGGAGGAGGCCGAAGGACTGGAACACGAAGCCGATGCGGTCGCGGCGCAGGGCGAGCCGCTGGTTCTCCTCGAGGCCGGCGAGATCGGTGCCGTCGAGGGTGATGGTGCCGCCGGTGGGGGTGTCGAGGCCGCCGACCAGGTTCAGGAGGGTGGTCTTCCCGGAGCCGGAACGGCCCTTGAGGGCGGTGAGTTCGCCGCGTCGGGCGGTGAAGGAGACGCCGCGCAGGGCGTGGACGGTGCGGTCGCCGGTGCCGAAGCTGTGGGTGAGGTCGGTGACGGTGACCATGTCGGTGGTGACGGTGGCGGCCGGTTGCTGCGTCATTGGGCGTCCCCCTGGGTGTTCCTCGACTGAAGTGAAGTACTGATGACGGGCGTTCAAGCTGAGGTGTGCATGGCATTTTGATCGAACGCCGAACCGCGCGCCACGGTCGGCCCGTTGTTCCTGTCCCGCCGGGTGGGGGTCCGATGTACTGCCAACGCGGAGAATTTGCTCACTAGTTACATGATTCGCGCAAGTCCCTTCCGTTTGAAGAGCGAATCTGACAGCATCGTCCGCTATCCGGTGATCAAGCGCCGGTGATCACCGTAGCGGTGCGTAACAGGCGTCCATCCCGTGGCAGGAGAGTGCCCGGACGGCGGCGCCGGGCGCGACCGGGATGTTCCGGGGGAGGCAACAGGATGCTCGGCTTCGTCGTGCGCCGTCTGCGCGGGCGGCTGCCGTTGGCCGGCGCCGTCCTGCTCACGGTGCTGATCACCACGGCGGTGCTCACCGCGCTGGTGGCCTTCAACCGCACCGTGGGGGAGGCGGGGCTGCGGCAGGCGCTCCAGGCACCCGGCCAGGCCGCCCGGACCACCGTTCTGGTCAAGGCCGAGCACGGCCAGGACAAGCGGGCCGCGGACGACGCGGCGGTCGCCGGCTACGCCGGCCGGCTCTTCGGCGGACTGCCCGTGCACCACGAGAGCCTGACCCGCAGCCGCTCCTACGGCCTTCCCGCCACCGCCACGGCCGCCGGCCAGGCCGCCGCGAAGCAGACCGATCTCACCCTGCTCGCCACGCTCGACCACGACCGGGTCACCCTGGTGGCGGGCGCGTGGCCGGCGGCGGCCGGGGCCGGTCCGGTCCAGGCGGCCGTGCCACAGGCGGCGCTCGCGAGGCTGGGCCTGACCGCCGGGGCGCTGCCCGCCGAGGTCCGGCTGGACGACCGCCTGAGCGGCGCGCCGCTCACCGTCCGGCTCACGGGCGTCTACCGCGCCACCGATCTCGCCGACCCGTACTGGCGGTTGGACCCGGTGGGCGGCCGCGAGATCCTGGTCGGCGGCTTCACCACCTACGGGCCGCTGCTGGTCGACGACAGCGCCTTCACCGCCGCCGGCGTTCCGCAGAACGGCCGGAGCTGGCTGCTCGGCGCCGACTTCTCCGCCGTCCGCGCCGCCGAGGCCGCCGCCGTCCGGGACCGTGCCGCCGGCCTCGCCGCGGAGCTCGGCACCTCGGCCGGTCTCCAGGTCTCGACCGAACTGCCGCTGTTCCTCCAGGAACTGGACTCCAGCGCGCTGGTCGCCCGCTCCACCCTGCTGATCGGCGCGCTGCAACTGGTGGTGCTCGCCGCCGCGGTGCTGCTGCTGGTGGTGCACCTGATGGCGGCCCGGCAGGTGGGGGAGAACGCCCTGCTCGCGGCGCGCGGTGCCTCGGGCGTGCGGCTGGGCGCGTTCTCGGCGGCGGAGTCGGTGCTGCTGGCGCTGCCGGCGGCAGTGCTGGCGCCGTTGCTGGTTCCGGTGCTGCTGCGGGCGCTGACCCGGTTCGGCGCGTTGTCCCGGGTGCCGCTGGACACCGGTCTGAGCTGGACCTTGTGGCCGGTCGCGGGTGTGAGTGCGCTGGCCTGTGTGGTGCTGACGGCGGCTCCGGCGGTGTTCCGCGGCGCGGGTGGCGCGGTGCTGCGCCGGGCGGGGCGCCGGCAGGCGCTGGTGGCGGGCGCGGTGCGCTCGGGTGCCGACCTCGCGGTGGTGGCGCTGGCGGTGCTGGCCTACTTCCAGCTGGCGCGCTACAGCGGCGGGCTGTCGGCGGACTCCGACGGCAAGCTGGGGCTGGACCCGGTGCTGGTGGCCGCTCCGACGCTGCTGCTGTGCGCCGGCACCCTGCTGGTGCTGCGGCTGCTGCCGTTCGCCGCCCGGCTGGGCGGCAGGCTGGCGGCGCGGGGCCGGGGCCTGGCGCCGGCCCTGGCGGGGTGGCAGCTGGCACGCAGGCCCGGGCGCGCCGCGGGGCCGGTGCTGCTGCTGGTGCTGGCGGTGTCGACGGGTGTGCTGGCGCTGGGTCAGCATGCCAGCTGGTCGGGATCGCAGCGGGACCAGGCGGACTTCGTGTCGGCGGGCGGTCTGCGGATCTTCGGGTCGGCGACGGCGTCGATGGGGCAGGGCGGCCGGTACGGGGCGCTGCCGGGCGGTGAGCGGCTGGTTCCGGTGGTCCGGCAGGAGAGTTCGCTGCCGGGCGGTGCGGCGGGTCAGCTGCTGGCGCTGGACGCCGCCGGGTTCGCGGACCGGGTGCCGGTGCGGGCGGACCTGCTGGGCGGGCAGAGCGCGCGGGAGGTGTTCGCGCCGCTGGCCGGGCCGGCCCCGACCGGGGCGCAGGCCGGGCTCCCGCTGCCGGGCAGCCCCCGGCGCATCGACGTCGAGCTCACCAATGTGCCGGCCGCGCCGGCCGAGGCGCGCCCCGAGGTCTGGCTGATGCTGCGCGACCGGTTCGGTGCCACCTTCCGGGCCCCGCTGGCCGGGGTCCCCGAGCAGGGCGGCGCGGTGGCCACCGCCGACCTCTCGGCGCTGACCGGCGCGCCGGTCGGCTCCGCCGCCGCGCCGCTCACGATGGCCGGGCTGGTCGTGGTGTTCGGCTCGGACCGCGTCGTCCCGCTCAGCGGCACGCTGACCGTCGGGCGGATCGGCCTCGCCGACAGCGCCACCGGACCGGCCACCCCCGTCGCAGCCCCGGCCGGCCTCGCCTGGACCACCGTCGCCGCCTCGGACGACGAGCTGTCCTCCTCCGCGGTCCTTCCGGTGGGGGAGGGTGAGGGCGAGCGGCAGCTGCTCAAGCTCCACTACGAGAAGGGGCACGGCGGCAGGAACAGCGCGGAGGCGATCGTCGCCCCCGCCGGCGCCCCGGCTCCGAAGGGGATCTCCGGGGTCGCCACCCGCGCCTATCTGACCGCGGTGGGAGCGGCGGTCGGCGACCTCGTCCAGGTGCCGTTCGCGAGCGTCACGCTGCAGGTCGAGGTGACGGGCGTGGTCGAGTCGCTGCCGGTGGTCGGCGACCGGGCGGTCGTCGTCGACCTGGCCACCGTCGCGCGGCAGATCGGCGCGGGCGGCCGGCAGCTGCCGGCCGTCTCCGAGTGGTGGCTGCCCGCCACCGGGCCGGGGGACGGGGTGCCGGCCGCGGCCGCCGCGAAGCTGCGCGCCGAGCCGGGGGGCCAGCAGCTGGTGGTCCGCGACGAGGTGGCGGCTGAGCTGCTCGCGGACCCGATCGGTGCCGCGCCGCAGAACGCGCTCGCCGCGATCGCCCTGGTCAGCGCCGTGCTGGCGGCGATCGGCTTCGCCGCGGCGGCGGCGGCCTCGGCCCGCGAACGCGCGGGGGAGTTCACCGTGCTGCTCGCGCTCGGCACCCCGCGGCGCCGGCTGAGCCGGACGGTCGCCGCCGAGCAGGGCGTGCTGGTCGCGCTGGGCAGCCTGGTCGGGCTGGCCCTGGGCGCCCTGACCGTCCACCTGGTGGTGCCGCTGGTGGTGCTCACCCCGTCCGCCCACCGGCCGGTGCCCGAGGTGCTGGTCGACCTGCCGTTGGGCCCGGCCCTGCTGCTCGCCGCCGCGATCACGGCCGTTGCCCTGCTGTCGGCCTCCCTGAGTGGGCGCCGCCGCCGTCGAGACGTGGCCGCCCGGCTGCGGTACGTGGAGGAGATGTGACCACCCCGGCCGACACCGGTACCCCCCGCCCCGCGCCGAGGCCGGAGCACCGCCCCGCGCCCTGGGTGCGGACCAGGCTGCGGACGGCGCCGCTGGCCGCCGCGCTGATGGCCGCGCTGGCCTTCGTCACCGTCCTGCTGGCCGCCGCCTTCCCGCGCGCCGTCGACCGGGGCACCGACGACGCGCTGCGCGAGTTCCTGCACGACCGAGGCCCGTCCTGGACCAGCCTGCTGGCCACCGGGCGCCACCAGTACGACGCCGCCGACCTGGACAAGGTGGCGGCGAAGCTCGCCTCCTACCCGAACGAGACCTTCCGGTTCGCGGCGAGCGGCCCGGTCTACGGAACGCGCAGCAACACGTCGCGCCCGATGTTCAACACCGGGTACGCGCGCCCCGACGAGGTGCCGCCCCGGCTCGACCTGGTCTCGCTGCACGGCCTCACCGACCGGGTCACCCTGGTGGCCGGCCAGTGGCCCGGCGTCGGCGGTGGCAACGGCCCGGTGCCGATCGCGATCAGCAGGGCCGCCGCCGACACCATCGGCATGCACCTCGGCGACCTCGTCGACGCCGGATCCTCGCTCACCGGCGAGCCGGTCCGGGCCGAGGTGGTCGGCGTCTACGTGGCCAACGACCCCGACGACCCGTACTGGGTGGGCCTGCCGTGCCCCGAGCGGGCCTGTCGGGAGGCCACCGCCAAGGTCAAATGGCGCACCGGCGGTGTGGTCTCCCCCGACGCGACGGACCGGATCGCCCCGTGGGGCGGCGGCGCGACGGACTTCTGGCGGCTGCCGGTCGACACCGCCGCCCTGCGCGCCGACCAGCTGGACCGGACCAAGGAGGAGATCTCCTCCTACCTCGCCGGCTCCACGGCGCTGCGCCTCACCACGCTGACCGGCCGCGAGGACCTGCGGGTCGGCTCGGAGCTGCCCGAGCTGTTCGGGCAGGCGGTGGCGCGCCGGGACGCGGCGGCGCCGTTGGCGGCGGTCGGTCCGGCCGGGCTGGCCGGGGTGGCCGTGGTGGTGCTCTGCCTGGCGGCGGGGCTGGCCGGGGACCGGCGGCACGGTGAGCTGGCGTTGCTGCAGGCCCGCGGCGGTTCGCGGGGCGGGGTGGTACGGCGGTTGCTCGGCGAGGGCGCGGTGACCGTGGTGCCGGCCGCGGTGGTGGCGACCGGACTGGTGTGGTGGGGGCTGCCGACCCCCCGGTGGTGGGGATCGATGGTCGCGGCGCTGGTGGTGCTGCTGCTGGCGTTGCTGGGTCTGCCGGTCCGGGCGGCCCTGCTGTGGTCGGCGCGGCGTGCGCCGGGTGGCTGGCGCCGGCTGGTGGGTGAGCTGGTGGTCGGGGCGGTGACGGTCGCGGCGGTGCTGGAGGTCCGGCGCCGGGGTGTGGTGCCGCCCGGCGACGGGCTGGACCCGTTGCTGGTGGCGGCGCCGTTGCTGTTGGCGCTGACGGGTGGGCTGGTGCTGGCCCGGGTGCAGCCCGTGCTGGTGGGCCTGTTGGCGCGGGCGGCGGGCCGGGGTTCGGGGGTGGTCGGCTTCCTGGGCCTGGCGCGGGCCGCGCGGGGATCGGGCGGCCGGCCGCGTCCGTCGGTGCTGCCGGTGTTCGCGCTGATGCTGGCGGTCACGACGGCCGGCTTCGGCGCCACCGTGCTGGACGCCGTCGACCGTGGCCGGGCGCAGGCCGTCCGGAGCGCGGTCGGTGGCGACGCGGTCGTCGGGGCACCGACCGGCGCCGTGCTCCCGCCGGGCTTCCTCACGGCGGCCGGCGCGCTGCCCGGGGTGCGGACGGCCACCGCCGTGTGGTGGGACAACGACGTGTTCCTGCTGGGCAGCGACGCCGGGCCGATCCGGGTCAGCTCCCTGGTCGTGGACCCGCGGACGTACGCCGAGCTGTCCCGGTCCGTCGGTCGCGGCGCCTTCGACCCGGCCGTCCTCGCGGGTGACGACGGCGGGATCGACACCCCCGTACCGGCCCTGTTCAGCACCGAACTCGCGCGGAGGATCGGTGACGGGGGCTACCGGCTGCGGATGCCCAACGGGTGGGAGCTGCTCGCCAGGTCGGCCGGTACCCTCGACAGCACTCCGGCACTGGAGAGCTCCACCCGACGCTTCGTGGTGCTCCCGGCCGGCCCCTCGACCGCGCGCTTTCCCGAACTCAAGCGTGCCAACCTCTGGTTCGCCACCGGCGACATCGACGAGCGGCGGCTGAAGGGGCTGATGCGCGAGCTGGCACCGGTGCAGCTGCGCGACGGCTCCCCGGAGGGTGCCGCGTTGTCGGCCTCGGACTCGGCGTCGACGCCCGGGCCGACCGCCGCGCCTTCGCCGTCCGGGGCCGCCACGGCGGCGCAGGCACCGGCCGGGTCCGACGCCGACGCGGTGCCGACCGGGTACCTGGTCCGCACCAGTGCCGCCCGCTCCGCCGAGCTGGCGAACGACCCGTTGCAGCACTCGGCGGCCCGGCTGTTCTGGGCGGCGGTGATCGGCGCTGCCGGGTTCGCGCTGCTCGCCGTCCTGCTGACGCTGCTCCGGGCGGCTCCGGAGCGGGCGGCCGTGCTGGCACGGCTGCGCACCATGGGGCTGCGGCCCCGGCAGGGGCTGGCGTTGATCGTGGCCGAGACGCTGCCGCAGACCCTGGTCGCGGCCGTCGGCGGCGGGGTGGTGGCGTGGATCGCGGTCGCCCTGCTCGGTCCGGCGATCGACCTGTCCGCGTTGGTCGGCGCCCCGGTTCCGACCGGGCTGCGGCCGGCGCTGCTGCCGGTGCTGTTCCAGGTCCTCGGCCTGGCGGCGCTGGTCACCGCGGGTGTGCTGGCCGAGGCGCTGATCTCCGGCCGGCGCCAGATCAGCACCGAACTGCGGGCGGGGGACCAGCGATGACCGGCACCCGGCCCGCGCGGCCACCGGCCGGCGGCGGGGCGTTCGGCAGCGCGGCGTCCGGCGGTGGCGGGGCCCGCGGCCGGGCGTTCGGCAGGGGAACCAACGCGTGGCAATCGCGACCAGGAGCGCACCCAGGCGCAGCGGCGACAGGAGATCAGTGGTGAGCAGTGTGTCCGAGGGCGGGGCGGTCGTCGAGGGCCCGACGCTCGACGAGTTGCGGGAGCGGGCGCTGGCGGCCTCGGCGCCGCGGGTGGTCGCGGGGGACGCGGCGATCGTCTGCGAGCGCCTGGTGCGGATCTTCAGCGCCGAGGGTGTGGAGGTGCAGGCGCTCCAGGGCCTTGAGCTGACGATCCGTCAGGGCGACCTGGTGGCCCTGGTGGGCGCGTCGGGCAGCGGGAAGTCGACGCTGCTGACGATCCTGGCGGGGCTGGACGTGCCGACCGCGGGGACGGCCACCGTGGCGGGCTGCGACCTGCTGGAGATGTCGGCGCGGGAGCGGCTGCGGTACCGGCGCGAGGTGGTGGGGTTCATCTGGCAGCAGACCGCCCGCAACCTGCTGCCGTTCCTCACCGCGGCCGAGAACATCGCGCTCCCGATGCAGCTGCGGGGCCGCGGCGGCGGCGCGGCCCGCTCCCGGCAGCAGGCGGCCCGGGTCGCCGAGCTCCTGGAGGCGATGGACCTGGGCGACCTCGCGCACCGGCGCCCGGGTGAGCTCTCCGGCGGCCAGCAGCAGCGGGTGGCGATCGCCGTCGGCATGGCCAACAACCCGCCCGTCCTGCTCGCCGACGAGCCGACCGGTGAGCTCGACTCCGAGACCGCGGCGGGGATCTTCGAGACCTTCCGCACCGTCAACCGCGAGCTGGGTGCCACCGTCGTCATCGTCACCCACGACCCGATGGTCGCCGGTGAGGTGCGCCGTACGGTCGCGATCCGGGACGGCCGTACCAGCAGTGAGGTGCTGCGGCGGACGGTGACCGACGAGTACGGCGAGGAGTCGGTGAACGAGACCGAGTACGTGATGCTGGACCGGACCGGCCGGGTGCAGCTGCCGGTCAAGTTCCTGGAGGCGCTGGGGATGGAGCACCGGGTCGCGGTGGACCTGGGCGCCGACCACATCGCCGTCCGCCCGGACGACATCGCGGGCCACTGACGCGTCCGCCCGGCCGCACCCGCCGCCCGGCCGCAGTCGCCGCACCCGCCGCCCGGCCCCGGGGCGGCGGGGCCGGGCGCGATGGGATACTGGACCGGACGTTCCGGGGCGAGAGGTACCGCATGAGCAGCCGCGTGAGAGTGCTGAGGAAGCAGAACCGGCTGAGCCTGGAGGCGCTGGCGGCCCAGGTCGGGGTGACCAAGAGCTACCTCTCCAAGGTGGAGCGGGGGCTCAGCGACCCCTCCATCTCGACCGCGCTCAAGCTGGCGCACGCGCTGAAGGTCGACGTCGGCCGCCTGTTCGCGGAGGACGTGGAACCCGAGCTGATCACGGTGGTCCGGGCCGGCGAGCGGACGCCGATGGCCGACGGCACGGGCCCCGGCGCCCCGCACTACGAGGGCATCGCGACCGGTCTCAGCGGCAAGCGGATGGTGCCGTTCATGATGTACCCGCCGCTGGAGCTGGGCGACTCGCCCTTCAAGTCGCACGCGGGTGAGGAGTTCTTCTTCGTCCACGCCGGGACGGTCGAGCTGGAGTTCCCCGAGCGGACGGTCCGGCTCGCCCCGGGGGACAGCGTCTACTTCAACTCGGCGCTGCCGCACCGCTGCCGGAGCACCGGACCGGAGCCGGCCGCGATCCTCGTGGTGATCCACGACGATCCGGCCGGCCCGTCGGACCGGGTGCCCAGCCTGCCCTGACGCTTCGTCAGTCCAGTGCCGCGAGCAACTCGGCCAGGTGGCGGGTGCGTTCGTCGTCCAGCGGCAGCAGCGGTTGGCGCGGCTCGCCGACGTCCAGCCCGCGCAGGGCCAGGCCGGCCTTCACGGTGGTGGGCAGGCCGCCCCGCAGGATGAACTGCAGGAGCGGCAGCTGGCGGTAGAAGGACTGCCGGGCGGCGTCCAGGTCGCCGACCCGCACCGCCCGGTGGAGTTCGAGCACCGCCTCGGGTATCAGGCAGGGCGCGGCGGTGCACCAGCCGGCGGCGCCGGCGGCGAACGCCTCCAGGGCCAGCGGGTTGCTGCCGTTGAAGAACGGCAGCTCCCCGCCGGTGAGCTGGCTGAGCCGGTGCATCCGCTGCACGTCGCCGCTGCTCTCCTTCACCATGGTGATGTTCTCGACCCGTTCGACCAGCGAGACCATCAGCTCGGGGGAGAGGTCGACGCCGCTGGTGGCCGGGTTGTTGTAGATCATCACGGGGACGGAGACGGCGCCCGCGACCTCGGTGAAGTGGCGGACGATCTCGCGTTCGTCCAGCTTCCAGTACGACAGCGGCAGGACCATCACGGCGTCGGCGCCGACCTGTTCGGCGAACCGGGCCCGGCGGACGGCCTTGCGGGTGGTGAGGTCCGCGATGCCCACCACGGTGGGCACCCGCCCGGCCACCGCCGCCACCGAGGCCTCGGCGGCGGTGAACCACTCCTGGTCGTCGAGGTAGGCGCTCTCCCCGGTCGAGCCGAGCGGTGCGACGGCGTGGCAGCCGGCCTCGACCAGCCGGTCGATCAGGGCGCCCAGGCGGGCGGTGTCGAGACCGCCGTCGGTGGGGGAGAACGGGGTCACCGGGTAGGCGATGATCCCTTCCAGGGTCGGACCGGCCATGTCAGCGACCGCCTTCCGGGGCGAGGGAGTCGAGCGCGTCGCCGTGGCCGGCCCGCAGGGCGCGGCGGGCGTAGTAGGCGAAGGACGCCTGGCCGCGCTTGGGGGTGGAGATCCAGTCGTGCGCCTCGCGGGCCAGCAGCTCGGGGATCTCCTGGATCCGCCCGGCGGCCGAGGCCAGCAGCTGGAGCCGGGCGGCCCGCTCGAACAGCACCGCGAGGACGCAGGACTCCTCGACGGTGCCGGTGGCCACCAGCTGTCCGTGGTGGGCGAGGAGCAGGGCGCGCTTGTCGCCGAGCGCGGCCGTGATGATCTCGCCCTCCTCGTTGCCGACCGGGATGCCGGGCCACTTCTCCAGGAACGCGCAGTCGTCGTAGAGCGGGCAGAGGTCCATGTGCGAGACGATCAGCGGCTTCTCCAGCATCGACAGCGCGGAGATGTGCAGCGGGTGGGTGTGGATGATGCACTCGACGTCCGGGCGGGCCCGGTAGACCCAGCTGTGGAAGCGGTTGGCGGGGTTGGCCATCCCCTCGCCCGCCAGGACGTTGAGGTCCTCGTCCACCAGCAGCAGGTTGGACTCGGTGATCTCGTCGAAGCCCAGGCCGAGCCGCTGGGTGTAGTAGGTGCCGGGCTCCTCGGCGCGGGCGGTGATCTGGCCGGCCAGGCCGGAGTCGTGTCCGGCGTCGAACAGGATCCGGCAGGTGAGCGCGAGCTTCTGCCGGGTGGTCCAGCCGTTGTCGGGGATGGCGCTCTGCATTCTGCGGTGGGCGAGGTCCACCAGCTCCGCCTTGGTGGCGGTGAGGGTCTCTGCCATCGGCTGTGCTTCTCCTTCGTAGGGGAACGCCCGGGCGCGGCGGGGCCGTTGGGCAGGCGTGGCCGCGGTGCCGCCCGCCGGGAGCGACGGGTGAGGACACGTCGTTCACCCTAGGACACCTTGTGTCCTGGCGTCGATAGCGTGCCCGCTACGGGTGGGCCCGAAGCTGCTACCCGCTGCCCGCCACCCACTACCCCCGCTTCCCGGCAACAGCCCTGCTGATCAGAGGTGTTGGGGCTTCCGGGGCAGGCTCAGCCGTCGTCGCCGATGCGTCGGATCAGCCCGCTGCGCTCGGCCTCGGAGCGGAGGTCCCGCTCCGGCTCGCCGCGCCTGCCGCGGTCGCCCCGGGCGGCGGCGGTGCAGAGCGCGAAGACGAGTACGGCGCTGGCCGCCACGGTGAGGATGCCGAGTGCGGTGAGGACGCGGAGCCAGGTCACGGCAGATGCCTCCGGTGGGCGGTGCGACGGGAGTTGTGCCGGGGATATCGGCAGGACGCGCCGTAGGATCGAGTGTCCACGGGCGGTTCCGTGGGACATCCGCCGCAGCACCGGGAGCACGCGCGGGCACTCGAAGCGTCGGCGGCGCGCGGTGCTCCTCGATACGCGCCCCCGGAGCCTTTGCGCGCCCCCGTCGGCCGCCCGTGACCCCGCGGTCCGTGCCCCGCCCCCGTGACCCCGCCCCCGCGATCCCGTCAGCCGTCCGTGACCCCGCCGCCCGTGGCCCCGCCGTCCGCCCCCGGGGCCTCCCGTCCCTCCTCCGGTCCCGCCTGCGCCAGCAGGGTCCGCAGGGCGTCGAAGTCCGGCTTCCCGGTCGCGCTCAGCGGAAGCTCCGGCAGCACCAGGATCGTCGACGGATCACCGAGCGGACCGCCGCGCTCGCGCACCCACCGGTGCAGCTGCCGCGCCGTCACCCCGGCCCCGGGCCGGGTGGTGACCGCGGCGTGCACCCGCTCCAGCCGGTCCGGACCGGTGGTCGCGAACATCACCGCCTCCCGCACCGCCGGATGCGCCAGCAGCGGCCGCTCGACATCGCGCGGGAAGACGTTGTGCGCGTCCACGATCGCCATCGGCCCCCGCCGCCCGGCCACCGTCAGGTACCCGGCCGCGTCCAGGCTGCCCAGGTCCCCGGTGTGCAGCCAGCCGCCGCGCAGCACCCGGGCCGTCAGCGCCGGATCACGCCAGTAGCCGGACATCACCGTCGGCGTCCGCACGCAGATCTCCCCGGTCCGGCCGACCGGCAGCGGCGCGCCCGCCTCGTCCACGATCCGGACCTCGGTGTCCGGGAGCGGCCGCCCGGCGGTGGTCAGCAGCCTCGGATCCAGGTGCTCGTCCGGGGTGAGCCGGGTGACCGGCCCGCACTCCGTCAGGCTGTACGTCTGGTGCAGCACCCGGCCGATCCGGCGGGTCGCCTCCGCCAGCCGTTCCGGGGCGGCCGGGGACCCGGTGTACGTCACCCGGCGCAGGCTGCCGGTGTCGGTCCGGGCGAGTGCGGGGTGGTCGAGCACCCGGTAGAGCAGGTGCGGCGGCAGGTACACCCGTGACACCCGGTACCGCTCGACGGCCGCCAGGACCGCCTCGGCCTCGAAACCGTCCTGGAGCACCACCGTGCCGCCCGCCGCGAGGGCCAGGTCGGCCGTGGTGCCGCCGCCGTGGCACAGGGCCGTGCAGAGCAGGAAGGTGGACGCCGCCACCAGCTCCGGCCGGGGCGGCCGGGCGAAGCGGCGCAGCACCCCCTTCGGCCGACCGGTCGAGCCGCCGGTGAACCGGATCGCCATCACGTCGTCCGGCCGCCAGCGGGGTGCCGGCGGGACGGGCGGGAGCGGCGCGGCCAGGGCGGTGAGGTCCGCCCCGACCGGGGTGGGGCCGAGGGCCAGCGGCAGCGCGGCGGGGAGCGCCCCGGCGAGCCGGCGCGCGGCCGCGGTGAACCGCTCCGGGGCGAAGACGAAGGCGGCGGTCCGCGCCTCCTCGGCCATCGCGACCTGGTCCGCCACCGACCGGTCGGTGGGCAGCATCGCGACCCGGCAGCCGATCAGGTTCGCCGCCAGGCGCACCAGCACCGCCTCCGGCCGGTTCCCGGCCAGCACGGTGACGCCGTCGCCGCGCCCGAGACCGGCGGCGGCCAGCGCATGGGCGAACCGGTGCACGTCGTCCAGGCACTCCTGCGCCGTCAGCGACGACTCCCCGTACCGCAGCGCGACCCGGGCCGGATCGCGGGCCAGCCCGTCGAGGACCAGCCCGGTGTGCGTGGCCGTCCCGGTGCCCGCCGCCGGCCCCGCCGGCCCCGCCGTCCGCGTCCTCGTCACGCGCCGTCTCCCGACTCCCGATACCCGCGTTCGATCTGACAGTCCATCACATCACCCCGCCGTCCGGCGGCCGGGCCCGGGGGAGCGGGCCGGGGGGAGCGGCCCCGGGGGCCGGGCCGGGGACCGTGCGGTCCGGAGGGCGGTCGGTGTTGTTATCGTTCCAGGCCGGGCACCGACGGGGATGAGTGAGCACCATGGACAGGCCGACCACGCCGGGCGGGCGGACCGCAGAACGGCAGGGGGCGCAGACAGCGATGGAACCGCGGGGCCTGGTCGACCTCAGGGGCGCGGCCGGTGAGTCCTTCACCGTCCGCTATCCGCCGGGTGCGGTCGTGGTGGTCTCCGGACTCCCCGGCAGCGGCAAGAGCACCCTGCTGCGCCGCTGGTCGGCCCGGAGCCGGGCGGCCGCCACCGTCGACCCCCGGGCCGTGCACGAGGCCTGCGCGGCGGTGATGCCGGCCGCCCTGCCGTACGCGGTCTACCGGCCGTGGGCCCGGATCGAGCACTTCCGCCTGCTGCGCGCCTCCGTCCGCCGGGGCGGTCCGCTGCTGGTGCACGACTGCGGCAGCCGGGCCTGGATGCGCCGCTGGCTGTCCGGCGCCGCCGCCCGCCAGGGCCGTGAACTGCACCTCGTCCTGCTGGACGTCGGCGCCGTCACCGCGCTCGCCGGTCAGCGGGAGCGCGGGCGCTGGGCCCCGCGCCGGGCCTTCGCCCGCCACCGCCGGGGCCTCGACCGGCTGCTGGCGGCGTTCACCCGGCACGCCGCGGGCGCGGCCGGCACGCCCACCCCGGAGGCCGCCTCGGTGCTGCTGCTGGACCGGGTCTCCCGGGAACGCGCCGCGGCCGTCCGCTTCGGCCCGGCCGAGCCGGCCCGGTAGCGCGGCTCCGCCGCGGCGGCGGGCCGGTCGCGGTGCCGGGTGGCCCGTGGTGCGCGGTGGGGCGGCAGGGGACACTGGGGAGGTAGCGCAGCAGCTGACCCGTCTTCAGGGAGGTCGTCCCGCATGGCCCGCAGTACCGCCACCGAGAGCCCGTGGTTCCGCCGGTTCCACTCCCACGACACGGCGCCCGCCCGGGTCGTCTGCTTCCCGCACGCGGGCGGGTCGGCGAGCTACTTCCTCGACTACGCGACCGCCCTCGCGCCGTACGCCGACGTGCTCGCCGTCCAGTACCCCGGCCGGCAGGACCGCTTCGGCGAGCCCGGGATCGACTCCGTCACCGGCCTCGCCGACCGGGTGTACGAGGCACTGCTGCCCTGGACCGACCTGCCGCTGACCTTCTTCGGGCACAGCATGGGCGCGGCCGTCTGCTTCGAGGTGGCGCGCCGCTTCGAGGCGGACGGCGGGCCCGGCCCGGCCCGGCTGTTCGTCTCCGGCAGTCGCGCGCCCTCCCGGCCCCGGGAGTCGGCGGTGTACCGGCTCCCGGACGACGAGTTGCTCGCCGAGGTGTCCGAGCTCGGCGGCACCGACGAACGGGTCCTCGCCGACCCGGAGCTGCGGGCCGTCATCCTGCCGGCGCTGCGCAGCGACTACACCGCGATCGAGACGTACCGGTGCGCGCCGGACGCCGTGGTGTCGCAGCCGGTGACCGCGCTGACCGGGGACGCGGATCCGCGGGTCTCGCTGGACGAGGCCGCCGGCTGGGCCCGCCACACCACCGGCGCCTTCGAGCTGGAGGTGTTCCCGGGCGGCCACTTCTACTTGGCCGAACAGCGGGACGCGGTGCTGGAGGTGGTGACCGCGCGGCTCCGGGGGTGAACGGCCGCGGGGGCGGGGAGTCGGGCTCGTGCACGAACGAGCCCGGCGGCGGGGGCGCCGGGCGCCGCGGGAACGGGCGGGTGCCCCGGGGTGGCATCAAAAGTTGACACGCTTGTGACAAGCCGTCACGCGTAAAGCCTTCCCCAAGTGCTCACTGATCTGGCATGTTGCGTTCAAACTCCGTGCGAACCCCTCACGCACGGGCCGATCGGAGGACACACGTGTCACCCCTGATATCCCGGCGGCTCGGTCGCCCGGCCGCCGCCCTCGCCGTCCTCTCGGCCCTGGCGCTGGCCGTCCCCGGCATGACGGCCACCGCCGCCCCCCTCGCGGCCGCCGCCCCCACGGCCGCCGGGGCGCCCGCCGCCGCCGGTGTGCCGACCGCCGCCGCGGCGCCCGCCGCCGCCACCGCCCCGCAGGTCGCCGCCGGCTGGGCCGCCGGGACGCGCGCCTACCTGGTGATCAGCGCACCCGCCGACGCCGCCGCCGCCAGGAGCGCCGTCACCGCCAACGGCGGCACGGTCTTCGCGAGCTACGACGCGATCGGCGTGATCGTCGCCCACTCCACCTCGGCCGGTTTCGCGGCCGCGGTGCGCGGCGCCGCCGGTGTCCAGCAGGTCGGCGCGACCCGCACCTCCGACGTGCCGGCCGACGCGTACAACCCCGCGCTGCCCGCGAACCCGGCCCAGGCGGCCACCACCCTCACCGAGTCGAACCGCTGGGACATGACCCAGATCAAGGCCGACCAGGCGTGGGCCGTCAGCACCGGCTCCTCCACCGTCAAGGTCGGCGTCCTCGACACCGGGGTGGACGACCAGCACCAGGACCTCGCGCCGAACTTCGACGCCGCCGACTCGGCCTCCTGCGCCTACGGCAAGGCGGACACCCGCACCGGCGCCTGGCGGGACGTCGACACCCACGGCACCCACGTCGCGGGCACCATAGCGGCGGCCAAGAACGGCAAGGGCGTCGTCGGCGTCGCCCCGGGCGTGAAGATAGCCTCCGTCCGGATAGCCGAACCGACCAGCACCCTCTTCTACGCGGAGAACACCGTCTGCGGCTTCGTCTGGGCCGGTGACCACGGCTTCAAGGTGACCAACAACAGCTACTACACCGACCCGTGGCAGTTCAACTGCCCGGACAACGTCGACCAGGCGGCCATCATCGAGGGCGTCAAGCGCGCCCAGGAGTACGCCGAGGGCAAGGGCTCGCTCCAGGTCGCCGCGGCCGGCAACTCCGACTACGACCTGGCCAACAAGACGACCGACAGCGAGAGCCCGAACGACTCGACGCCGGTCACCCGGACCATCGGCAACGCCTGCCTGGACATCCCGACCGAGCTCCCCGGCGTGGTCACCGTCGCCGCCATGGGCAGCGGCAGCGCCAAGGCCTCCTACTCAAACTTCGGCAAGGGCGTCATCGACGTCGCGGCCCCCGGCGGCGACGGCGCCAACGGCGTCTACTCGACCCTGCCCGGCGGCAAGTACGGGACCAAGAGCGGCACCTCGATGGCCTCCCCGCACGTCACCGGCGTGGCCGCGCTGATCGCCAGTGCCGACCCGACGCTCACCCCGGCCGGCATCCGGGCCCGCCTCGCCACCCAGGCCAACGACGTGGCCTGCCCCGGTTCGGACGGCCGCTGCACCGGCACCACCGCGAACAACGCCTTTTTCGGCGAGGGCCAGGTCGACGCGCTGAAGGCGGTCGGCGGCACCACCACGCCGCCGACCGGCAAGTACTTCGAGAACCTGACCGACGCGGCGATCGCCGACAACGCCACGGTGGACAGCCCGATCGCCGTCACCGGCGTGACCGGCAACGCCCCCGCGACCCTCAAGGTCGGCGTGGACATCAAGCACACCTACCGCGGTGACCTGGTGATCTCCCTGGTCGCCCCGAACGGCACGGTCTACCTGCTGGAGGACTTCGCGAACGGCGACAGCGCCGACGACGTCGCCAAGACGTACACCGTGAACGCCTCCGCGAGCGCGGCGAACGGCACCTGGAAACTCCGGGTCAAGGACGGCGCCTCCGGCGACACCGGCACGATCGACGCCTGGAACCTCACCTTCTGATCCCGCGTCCGGTCCGGCCAGACAGCCCTGTGCTCCGCCGCCCATCGGGCGGCGGAGCACAGGCGTTCCGGGAGCCGCGGGCGCCCCCGTCAGAAGGCGACGATGCCCTCGCCGCCGACCCCCTGGGGCACGGTCTGCGAGCCCAGCGCGGTGAGCGAGCCGTCGGGGTTGACCGCGAACTCGTCCACGACGCCGTCGACCCCGGTCTGGGCGTAGAGGTAGCGCCCGTCCGAGGACGCCGCCGCGTCGACGGTGCCGGGGTGGGTGGGCGTGTTGCCCAGCGCGGTCAACTGCCGCCCGTGGTCGGCCGTCCGGAAGCCGCTGAGGGTCGAGCTGCCCGCGTTCGAGGCGTACAGCAGGTCGCGGACGGCGACGATCCAGCAGGTCGCCGACTGGCCGGTGGCCGCGAAGGCCTGCTGCGAGGCGGTGCCGTCCGGGTGGACGGCGAAGGTGGCCACGGCGTTGGTGCCCGCCTCGGCCAGGTAGAGGCCGTGCCGGCCGTTGGGGACGAAGGCGAAGGGCACGGCGCCGGGCAGGTGCGTCACCACGGGGGAGTCGGCGGGGGTGCCGGAACGGTCGAGGCCGAACACCAGCAGGTTGCTGCCGTTGGCCTTGGTGGTGACCACCAGCTGGTCGCCCTCGCCGGTGAAGCCCACCTGGCCGGGGGTGTTGGTGAACTGGGGCGCGGCGTTCGGGTCGAGCCCCAGGCAGCGGTTCCAGTCGGCCCGCTCGTGCAGGCGGCCGTCGTGGACGGTGTAGCCCTGGACCGAGCCGCCGTCCAGGGCGTTGAGCACGAACACCGCGTCGTCGTGCACGGCGACGCTCACCGGGAAGCGGCCGCCGGAGCCGACCACCTGCCGCAGCGCGAGGCGGTCGCCGTCCACGGAGAAGACCGAGACGGTGTCGCTCCCGGCGTTCACGGCGTACAGCAGGGCGTGCTCCGGGTCGTAGGTGAGGGACCCCTGTGAGGCGAGGTGGTCGGCGACCGACCCGTCCAGCACGCCGCCGAGGCCCTGGGTGTCGTAGCTGCCCGCCGGGGTCAGCCGGCCGTCGTCCGCGCGCCGGTAGGCGATGATCCGGTTGCCCGCCGGGTCGTCGGTCTGGACGAAGACGGCGTGGTGGCCGCCGCGGGTGTGCGGGTCGGCCTCGGGGGTCGAGGCGGCGACGGACGGGGCACCGACGACGGCCGTCGCGAGCGCGGTCGCGACGGCCAGGGCGAGACGCGTGGTTCTCTGCACGGTGTACTGCCTCCTTGCGGATCGGGATCGACGTCTCGCGGGAGGCCCCGCGTCTGCGGTCGAGCCAGAACCGGGCATCGTGGCCGCGAGCCGAGACGACGTGGACGAGGGCTGCGCCGGGCGTCCTCGCGAGGCGGACCGACGACGGTTCGCCCGCTGCTGCCCCGGGCACTGCCCTGCGCTGACAAGATAGGTGACGGTTTGTCGGAAACCACGGAATTGCCGGGTTCGGCCTCGCCGCGCCGCGGGACCGCCGTGTGCGGAGGGTGGGTGGGGCTTGTTCTTGAATGAACGCTCAGGTATGTTTTCCCCATGCCCAGGCCACGTGAGTTCGACCCCGACGCCGTCCTCGACCAGGCGATGCGGCGGTTCTGGGAGCGCGGCTACCGGGCGACCTCCATCGAGGATCTGGTGAAAGCGACCGGGGTCAAGCCCGGCAGCATCTACAGCGCGTTCCCCGGGGGCAAGCACGCGCTCTTCGTGAAGTCGCTGGAGCGCTATTCGAAGCTGGTCGTCCCGCAGAAGCTCGGGGAGCTGGAGGCGCCGGGCGCCTCGGTGGCGCAGGTGCGCGGCTACTTCGACGGGCTGGTCCGCGACCTGCTCAGCCCCGAGGGGCGGCAGGGCTGCCTCCTGGTCAACACCGCGATCGAGAAGGCCGCGGAGGACGACGAGGCGGCGGCCGTCGTGCGCGGCCACCTGGCGCGCCTGGAGCGCTGCATGACCCACGCCCTAGAGAACGCCGTCCGCCGGGGCGAGGTCAGGAGCTCGCTCGACGCGGCCGGCAGCGCCAAGCTGCTGGTGGCGACCTGCCAGGGGCTGATGGTCGTCGGCAAGGCCAATCCCGACGCGGCGGTCCTGCGGGCCGTCGTCGACAACGCCTTCGTCGCGCTCTCCTGACGGGCGCGGCGTTCCCGGGCCACCGTACGCGGTGGCCCTCTTTTCGGCCCCATAGTTGAATGACTACTCAAGAATGAGGTTCGGACATGAAGGCCATCGTCATCTCCGCCCACGGCGGCCCCGAGGTGCTCGCCGTCACCGAACTGCCCGACCCGGTACCCGCCGACGGCGAGGTCCTCGTCCGGGTCAAGGCGTTCGGTCTCAACCACGCCGAGGCGTACATGCGCAGCGGGGCCTGGGGTCCGGTGGCGGCCGTCCCCGGGATCGAGTGCGCCGGCCTCGTCGAGGCCGACCCCTCGGGCGAACTCCCCGTCGGCACCCGGGTGGTGGCGATCCTCGGCGGGATGGGGCGGACCCGCAACGGCAGCTACGCCGAACTGGTGACCGTCCCGGCCACCCATGTGGTGGCCGTGGAGTCCGGGCTCTCCTGGGCCGATCTGGCCGCCGTGCCCGAGGTGTACGCCACGGCCCACAGCGCCCTGCACGGCAACCTCGCCCTCCGGCCGGGGGAGACGCTGCTGGTCCGGGGCGCGACCTCCTCGCTCGGGCAGGCCGCCGTCAACCTCGCCGTCCGGCACGGCGCCGACGTGCTGGCCACCACGCGCAACCCGGATCACGGGCCCCTGCTCAAGGACCTCGGGGCCGTCGACGTGCTCATCGACGACGGACACCTGGCCGCGGAGGTCGGCCGCCGGGGCCTCGTCGTCGACGCCCTGCTCGACATCGTCGGCAACAGCGTGCTGCGCGATTCGCTGGCCGCGGTCCGCCCACGGGGCCGGGTCTGCCAGGTCGGCTTCCTCGGCGGCTTCGCACCGGTGGCGGACTTCGACCCGATGGCCGACCTGCCCGGTGCGGTCGGGCTCAGCTTCTTCGGCAGCGCCTTCGTCCTGGGCACACCGGCGTTCCCGCTCGCCGACGTGCCCCTGGAGGCGATCTGCGCCGAGGTCGAGGCGGGCGTCCTGAAGGCCCGCCCGACCCGGGTCTTCAGCTTCGGCGAGATCGTCGAGGCCCATCGGGTGATGGAGGCGGGGCAGGCCCTGGGGAAGATGGTCGTCGTCGTCGACTGACGCGGCCCCGGCCCGGAGCCGGGCCGGCCGCCACCGCGGACCGGAGGCACCCCCGAGGAGCCGACCCGCCGGCGGGTCCGGCGCCCCGGGGCGGCCCGCCACGCCGGCGCGGCGCCTCAGCGGTCGACGGCCGATCGAACACGCCCCGGACAACGGGCGGGAGCCGCGGCCCGGTCGCGGTCCCCCGCGGCTTCACCCAGGGCAGAACGCCGTGCCCTTCCCACGGCGCCCGGGATCCCTAGGCTGAAGGTGTGAGCACTCCTACGCCGAACGAAGCCCGCGTCATCCCGCTGCGCCCGCCGGTCTCACCCGGCCCCGGTGCGGCCGCCCGCCCCCCGCAGCGGCCGGCGGGTGTCCCCCCGACCCCCGCACCCCGGGAACCCCTGTGGCGCGACCTCGTCGGCGACGCGCTGCGGCGCGAGCGGCTGGCCCAGGAGCGGACGTTGAAGGACGTCGCGGAGGCGGCCCGGATCTCGGTGCCGTACCTGTCGGAGCTGGAACGCGGACGGAAGGAGGCCTCCTCCGAGGTGCTCGCGGCCGCCGCCCGCTCCCTGGGCCTCGGCCTCGCCGACCTGCTCTCGCTCGCCCAGGACGAGCTGGCCCGGGGCGAGCTGGCCCGGGGCGGGCGCGGCCGGGTGGCGCACGGCTCCCTGGCGCACGGCTCGGTGGGTCACGGCTCGGTGGGTCACGGCTCGGCGGGCCGGGGGCGGGTGTCGCCTCCGGCGCGCCACGACGGTCTCTGCCTCGCGGCCTGACCGACCGCGCGTCCCGCGGACCGGCCCGGCGGCGGGTGCCGCCGGGCCGGCCGCCGTGCGCTCGCCGTCCGACCGGCCGCGCCCACGGCCGGGCGGGATCAGACGAGCGCGTTCCGTCGGCTCAGCACCTCGTCGGCGAGCCCGTAGGAGACGGCTTCCTCGGCGCTGAGCACCTTGTCCCGGTCCATGTCCGCCCGCAGCGTCGCCACGTCGTGACGCGTGTGCCGGGCGAGGACCTCCTCGACCTGGGAGCGGATGCGGACCATCTCCTTGGCCGCGAGGCTGAGGTCGGAGACGGTCCCCTGCCGGCCGCCGCTGGCCGGCTGGCCGAGCAGGACCCGTGCGTGCTGGAGCACGAACCGCCGTCCGGGGTCTCCGCCGGCCAGCAGCACCGCCGCCGTCGACGCGGCCTGCCCGACGCAGAACGTGGAGATCGGCGCCTGCACGAAGGTCATCGTGTCGTAGATCGCCATCAGTGAAGTGAACGACCCGCCCGGCGAGTTGAGGTAGAGCGAGATCTCGCGCTCCGGGTTCTCCGACTCCAGGTGCAGGAGTTGGGCGATGACGACGTTGGCGAAGCCGTCGTCGATCTCGGTGCCGAGGAAGATGATCCGCTCGTTCAGCAGCCGGCTGAAGACGTCGTAGGACCGCTCGCCCTGTGCGGTGCGCTCGATGACGTAGGGAACCGTGTACGACCCCATGTCAGAGCCCCATCCGCGGCCGCGAGGAGGCCGGGCGGACGTCGGCGAGCGACTCCAGCACCCGGTCCACCATCCCGTACTCCCGGGCCTGTTCGGCCGTGAACCAGCGGTCCCGGTCGCCGTCCCGGGTGATCGTCTCCTCGCTCTGCCCGGTGTGCTCGGCGATGATCCGCTCGATGGCCTTCTTGGTGAACTGGAGGTTCTCCGCCTGGATCTCGATGTCCGCGGCGGTGCCGCCGATGCCCGCCGAGGGCTGGTGCATCATGATCCGCGCGTTCGGCAGCGCGAACCGCTTGCCGGGCGTCCCGACGGTGAGCAGGAACTGGCCCATGCTGGCGGCGAACCCCATCGCCAGGGTGGAGACGTCGTTCGGGATGAGCCGCATGGTGTCGTAGATGGCGAGGCCCGCGGTGACCGAGCCGCCGGGGCTGTTGATGTAGAGGCAGATGTCGGTGCGCGGGTCCTCCGCCGACAGCAGCAGCAACTGGGCGCAGACCCGGTTGGCCGACACGTCGTCGACCTCCGTGCCGAGGAGGACGATTCGTTGGGCGAGCAGCTGGGCCGCCAGGTGGTCGTCGAAGCGGGTGGGCGGCCGGGAGCCCTCGTCCGCGCGGGGCGGGGCGGTGGTGAGGGGAGTCATCGGGATCTCCTTGTCGATGCGGGATGCCGTCGACCCCACTCTTGCCCCCGGAGGATCCCCGCAGGTCGATTCTCTGCCCGCCGCAGATTCGCCGAGGGCAGAGCCGACGGGACGGCCCGCGGTCGCCGGCCGGGTACCGCTCCCTCCCGCTCGCCTCCGGTCCACGGCGGCGTGCGGGCGGCGGTGCAGGCGTGCGGCGGACGGCGGCCGCGCCGGCCGAGGGCGGAGCGGTCTCCCGGGTGCCCCGCAGCGCCGGGTGGGTGAATCGGGCGGCGTGTCGGACGGTGGCCGCGTGTTCCGGACCGGTTCCGAGGATGGTCGGACCCAAGGATGAACGGGTTGGCGGATCGTCGGGTACCGAGGGGACACGGATGGGTGGCCACGGCGGTCGGCTCCTGCTCCTCCTCCTGCTGGCACTGCCGAACCTGGCGGCGACACCTGCCGGGGACGGGGACTGCGCCGGGCTGACGCTCGCCGTCCGGGTGAACACCGTGACCGTCACCGGACCGCCCGGCCCCGCCGTCCGGGGCGGCACGGCCGTGGTCAAGGAGTACCGGCTCACCAACGCCGGGGAGACCGGCCTGCGGGGGATCCGGGTGACCGACGCCGGCCGGCCGGTGCCCTGCCCCGAAGCCGAACCGCTGGCGGTCGGCGCCACCGTCGTCTGCACGCTCCGGCTCACCGCCGAGGCCGGTGTCCACGACACCACCGCCACCGCGCGCGGCCGGTCCGGACACTCCGACAGGGAGGTGGCGGCCACCGCCCCGTCCGGCTACACCGGCGTGGTCAGCGCGCTCGGCCTGATGGTCGACGCCGCCCCCGGCGCGCCCGGATCCGGCACCGCCGACCTCGGCTACACGGTGGCCGACCTGGGTGACCGGCCGCTGTACGACCTGCGGCTGCGTGACGTGCTGGTGCCGGACGGGATCGACTGCGGCGACGGCCCGGCGGCGCCGGTGGCGCTCGGGCCCGGCCGGACGGTGCGGTGCGCGGCGGTGCTCCGGCGGCCGCCCGGCACGTACCGCAGCGCGGCCGAGGTGACGGGCTCGGACGGCATCACCACGGTCGGCCCGTTCGGCGAGCCGGTGCCGCCGCCGCTGCTGGTCGCGCGCGCCGGGACGGACGTCACGCTGGCCGCCGGACCGCCGGAGTACCCGCCGGGCACCGCCCCCGGGCCCGTGGTCCCGCCCGGGACCACACCGGGCGGGACCGCACCGGGCGGGACCACGGTGCCGGGGGCGACGGCCGTACCGCCGCCCGGCGCGAGCCCACCGGGCGAGCCGGCCCCGGCGGATGCCCCCGCCGTGCCGCCGCCCGGGCCCGGAGCCGCGGTGCCGGCCCCGGCCGCCCCGGCCGCCCCGGCGGCTCCCGCTCCCGCCCCTGCTCCCGCTCCCGCCCCTGCCCCCGCCCCGGCCCGGGCTCCCGCGCCACCCCCCGAGCCGCCCGCCGTGCCTGCCCTGCCCGCGGTGCCCGCCGATGTCCCGGTGCCTGCGGCGCTCGCGGCGACCCCCGCGCCCTCCGCTCCGACCGTCCCCGCCCCCTCCCCGGAGCCGTCCCCGTCGCCCGCGGTCACCGGCAACCCCTCGGTGGAGGTCGCCACCCCCACCCCCACCCCCACCGCCGCCACCACCCCGGTCGGCCCGCACCACGCCGCCGGGTCCGGTCGCACCCCGCGCCCGGGCGGGCGCTCGTCGGACGCCCTGCCGGTCGCCTCCGTCCTGCTGGTCGTCCTGCTGCCCGCCGCCGCCGCGGTCGCGGCGCTCTCCCGCTTCCGCCGCTGAACCCCCGGGAACCACCGTGTCGAACCTGCTGCAGACACTCGCCGTCGTCCTGGGCGTCGCCCTGGTGGCCGCCGCCATCGTCCTGCTGAAGGGGCGCTTCTTCCCCGTCCCCGAGGACGCCGAGCCGCGCGAGGACGTCGCCGAGTACATCGCGATGATGGTCGGCGTCCTGTACGCGCTGGTGCTCGGCCTCTCGATGGTCTCGGTCTGGGAGATCCACAGCGGCGCCCTCAACCACTCCCAGGACGAGGCCGGCGCCCTCCACCAGACCTACCTGCTCGCCGACCTCCTGCCGCCGGACCGCCGCGACGCGCTGCGCACCACGGCCACCGCCTACGCCGTCCAGGTCGTGCACGCCGAGTGGCCGCGGATGGCGGCGCGCGAGCCGCTCGGCCCGGACGGCTGGGGGCTGCTGAACCAGCTGCGGACGGTGAGTCAGACCTCGTCGCAGGACGACACGCCCACGCAGCAGAACGCCTCGCAGGAGATGCTCGCCGTCCTCACCACCCTCGACGACGCCCGCCGGGGCCGGGAGGCGTCGGCGATGAGCAGCCTCTCCACGGTGCTCTGGGTCGGGCTGGTCATCGGCGGCACACTCACGGTGGCGTTCATGTTCCTGTTCGGCATCAAGCGCAGCGCCACCCACGTGGTGATGGTGATGGGTCTGACCGGGCTGATCGCCTTCACCATCCTGCTGATCCAGCAGCTCGACGCGCCCTTCGACGGCTTCCTCGCCGTCACTCCGCAGGCCTTCACGCGGTACTTCCCGTTCGTCTGACCCGCACTCCGGCGACGCCGCCCCGGCCCGGGCGCGTGCCGCACGGAGCCGGAGGTCGTCCCGGTCGTCAGGGCCTGAAGGACGGTGGGCGGGCTGCCGGGGCGGCGGACGAAACAGTTCTTCCGGGACCGATGAGTTCGGGCGGTGGCGGCGGTCAAACCTGGGAAAGCATCGCCCGCTACCCGAGGAGACCTGACATGTCCGACATCACCACCCTCACCGCCCCTGACGTGACGACCAGCGCGAGGTCCGGCAGGGCCTGGGCCGGTGTGGTCCTGGCGTTGCGGGTGCTGCTCGCCCTCTTCTTCGCCCTGGCCAGCGCGCTGCCGAAGCTGCTCGCACTGCCCGCCGCGACGGAGGTCTTCGACGCGATCGGGGCGGGCCACTGGTTCATGTACCTGACCGGGCTGGTGGAACTTGCCGGCGCGGTCGGCCTGCTGGTCCGCCGCCTGGCCGGGCCGGCCGCCATGGCGCTGATCGTCTTCCTGGCGTTCGCGTTCGTCACCCAGCTCACCGCGATGCACGGCGAGAACGCCGGGACGCCGTTCGTCTTCATGGTGCCGCTGGCCGTCATCGCCTGGAACCGGCGCGCCGGGACGGTCGGGCTGCTCGCCCGCCGGCCGTGACCGGCCGCCCGGTCACCCGGGGCCGTCACAGCTCGGTGAGTTCGCCCAGGCCCAGGGTGCGGAGCGTGAGGTCGGCCATGTGCCGGTGGCCGACGGCGTTGGGGTGCGCGGGGTCGTCGAGCCAGGCGATCGGGTCGCTGTCGGGGAAGTGGGCGAGCCAGTAGGCCTCGTGGTCGACCAGCAGGGCCCCGGTGTCCGCGGCGATCTCGCGCACCGCCTGGCAGTAGGCGGGCAGTTCGGCGCGGGCGGCGCGGCCGGCCCGGCTGACCACGAGGGGCGTGTGCAGCACGATCTGGGCACCGCCGGTCCTGGCGATGATCGCGCGCATCGACGCGTGGAACTCGGCGAGTCCGGCGAGCCCGGCGCGGGCGTCGTTGGTGCCCAGCGAGATGGACAGCACGTCGGGGGCGAACCGGCCGATGAGGTGGTCGTACGCGCCGAGGACGTCGGTGGCGCGCCAGCCGGACACCCCGGTGTTGACCACGATGTCGGTCAGCCGGTCGAGCTGCCAGCCGATGCGTTCGTGCACGTGCTCCACCCAGCCGCGGGCGCCGTGCGTGTGCAGGACGGCCTGGGTGATGCTGTCGCCGACCATCACCCAGGTCATCGGTCTGGTGGACAGTTCGACCATGTGATCATCCCCCTGTGCTCGATGCGGGGGCGGCGGCCCTCGACCGGCGCCCCGAGAAGTTGATCATATGGGCTGACGTTTCCTGGGGGCGCGGTGCCAGGGCAGGAGGGCGCAGGACGGGAGGGAGCGGTAGCCGCCCGTCGCGGGCCCGAGGAGGCGCGCCCTTTCCGGGCGGCGACGCCACTCACGCGGTCCGCCCGGCAGCCGTTCGCGGATCGTAAGGCCGTACGCGCGGGATCTCCCGGCGTCGGCTCCTACAGTGGCGGCACAGTCAGGTGAGAGAGGTGTATTCAGTGACGGACGATCAGATCATCCTGCCCCGCGCGGATGTGGGGGTGATCGGCGGCTCCGGGCTCTACGAGCTGCTGGACGACATGGTCGAGGTGCGGATCCGGACCCCGTACGGCGAGCCGAGCGACGCGCTGTTCGTCGGCGAGGTGGCCGGCCGCCGGGTCGCCTTCCTGCCCCGGCACGGCCGCGGCCACCGCCTCCCGCCGCACCGGATCAACTACCGGGCCAACCTCTGGGCGCTGCGCTCGCTCGGCGTCCGCCAGGTGCTCGGGCCCTGCGCGGTGGGCGGGCTGCGGCCCGAGTACGGACCGGGGACGCTGCTGGTGCCGGACCAGTTCGTGGACCGGACCAGCGGCCGGGCGCAGACCTACTACGACGGACTGCCGCTGCCGGACGGCTCGGTGCCCGAGGTGGTGCACGTGTCGATGGCGGACCCGTACTGCCCGCAGGGGCGCCGGGCCACGCTCTCGGCGGCGGCCGGCGCCGCCTGGGAGCCCGTGGACGGCGGCACCCTGGTGGTGATCGAGGGCCCCCGCTTCTCGACCCGCGCCGAGTCCCGGTGGTTCACCGCCAACGGCTGGTCGGTGGTCGGGATGACCGGCCACCCGGAGGCCGTCCTGGCGCGCGAACTCGGCCTCTGCTACACCTCGGTGGCCCTGGTCACCGACCTCGACGCGGGGGTGGAGAGCGGCGAGGGGGTCACCCACGCGGAGGTGCTCGCCGTCTTCGCGCGCAACGTCGAGCGGCTGCGCACGGTGCTGTTCAAGACGATCGGCCTGCTGCCCACCGAGCGCGCCTGCCCGTGCGGTCACGCCCTGGACGGCCTCACGACCGGTCTTCCCGGCGTGCCGGGCGACTGACCGGCCGGGGCCGGCGCCACCGCCGGACGAGCCCGATCAGCAGGGCGAGTGCGGCGGTGGCGGCCAGGACGGCGAGCCAGTTGCGCAGGTAGGGCAACGGCAGCAGCGAGGAGTTGCCGTGGTCGTCGTCGGCGCGCAGCACGGCCGGGAGTCCGACGGCGGTCACGGCGGCGGCCACGACCAGCCAGCCGCGCAGCACCGGTCCGCGGGCCAGGTGGGCGCCGACCAGGCAGAGCAGCGGGAGCCACACCCCGTCGTGCAGGACCAGCGCCCCGATCCCCCAGACCAGGACCTGCGCCGGGTCGGTGAGGTAGACGTCGTTCAGGAGGCCGTAGAGGCCGTAGCCGATCAGTGCGAGACCGGCGGCGAGGGCGGTGCCGCGGAGCCAGCCGGTCATCGGGACACCTCCAGCCGGGCGACCCACTTGGTCTGCAGCACGCCGGGGCGGTTCGGCGCGATGATGCGCGCCGGGAAGCCGTGGTCGGCGTCCAGCGTCTCGCCGTCGACCCGGAGGGCGAGCAGGGTGAGCGGGTCGTCGACGTACTGCGCGGGCATCTCCATCACCCGGTAGGGGCCCTCCTCCTCCAGCGAGGTGACCCGCACGGCGGAGCCGGCCGGCGCACCGGCCCGGGCCATCAGCTCGGCGACCCGGACGCCGCTCCAGCGGGCGCTCGCGCTCCAGCCCTCCACACAGGCGATCGGCAGGACCGCCTCGTGCTGGGGGAGCCGGGCCAGTTCGTCGAGACCGATCTCGTACGGCCGGGGGCCGTCCACCCGCAACCGCCAGCCGGCGGGCACCTCCACCGTCCCGGCCTGCGCGGCGGTGCGGTTCACCGGGAGCCCCTGCGGGCCCAGGTCGGGCCGGCGCGGCGCCAGCAGGTTCAGCGGGCGCAGCCAGGGCACGCTCTGCCCGGCCGTGGTGAGCGTCACCGCGCCGACCGCCGCGGCGACCGAGGTCAGGAAGGCGCGCCGCCCGGGGACGGTGAGCCGGGGCCGGCGCCAGTTCCGGGCGATCAGCGGTGCCTTGGCCGCGAGGTGGACCAGCAGGCCGCCGGTGGCCAGCCAGCCGACCCAGAAGTGGGTCTGCCGGAACGGGAACGGCCACGGGTACCACTGGAGGGTGTTCAGCAGGCCGGTGAACAGTTCCAGCAGCAGGGCGGCCACCAGGACGGCGATGCCCAGCCGCTCCAGCGCGTGCGCCACGCTCCGGGCCGGCGGCCACTCGAACAGCCGCGGGTACACCGTCCAGAGCTTGGCCCCGAGCAGCGGGACGGCGGCGATCCCGCTGACGACGTGCAGCCCCTGGGTGACGCGGTAGCCGTTCACCGGGCGCGCGGGCAGCAGGCCGGCGAGCCGGCCCGTCGGGTCCTGGAGCAGATGGCTGAGGAGACCGGTCAGGAAGCAGACCACCAGCGCGGTGCCCAGCCACCGGCCGAGGACGACGGCGGTGCGCGGCTCGTGCAGGGCCGAGCGGAAGACGCCGTCCCGGAACGGGCCGCGGCGCAGGGACGCGGGCGGCGGCGGGAGGGCGAGGCGGGGGCGGCGCCGGGCGCCGGGGTGCTTGGAATCCACCCCCTCATCGAAGCGCCACCGGGCCCCGCGCGGCGGGTACGACGTGCTTACGGAAGTCGAACGGGGGCCGCCGCGGCCGTTCGCGCCGCCGCCGCGGTGGCAGGGTGAGCGGGTGGCCACTCGGACCCTTCTGCCCTGCACGCTCGCCCTCGCCGCCCTGGTGGCGGCCCTGGCGACGACCGTGACCGGCGGCGGCACGCTCGCCGACCGCGGCTCGCTCCACGGCTGGTACGCCCTCGACGCGGGCCTGTTCGTGCTGGCGCTGCTGCTCCTGCGGCGGGTGCCGGCCCGCCGGGTGGCGCCGCTGGTGCTGGCCGGGAGCGTGGCGGTCGCCGCCGTCGGACTGCTCGCACCGCCCCGGACCAGCGACGACGCCTACCGGTACGTCTGGGACGGCCGGGTGCAGGCGGCCGGCATCTCCCCCTACGCGCACGCCCCGGACGACCCGGCGCTGGCCCGGCTGCGCGACCCGGGTCTGTTCCCGGTGACGGACGGCTGCACGGGGTGGGACGAGCGGCGGACGGCGGCGGGCGACTGCACCCGGATCAACCGGCCCGCCGTGCGCACCATCTACCCGCCGGTCGCGCAGGCCTGGTTCCTCGCCGTGCACCCCTTCGGGGGCGGGGTGCGCGGGGTGCAGGTGGGCGGCGCGCTGCTGGCGGTCGCGACCACGGGCGCGCTGCTGGTGGTCGGGCGGGGCAGCCGGCGGGCGGCGCTCTGGGGGTGGTGCCCCGGCATCACCTTGTGGGCGGTCAACGACGCGCACGTCGACACCCTCGGCGCGCTGCTGATGACCGTCGGACTGGGCTGCGTGGCCGGCCGCCGGCCCGGCACCGGGGGCGTGCTGCTCGGCGCCGCGGTCGCCACCAAGCTGCTGCCGGCCCTCGCCCTGCCCGGGGCGCTGTCGGGGGCGCTGTCGGGGGCGCTCGCCCGCCGGCCGACCCGCCGGGACGTCGCCGTCCTCGGTGCGGCGCTCGGGGCGTTCGGGCTGGCGTACCTGCCCCATGTCGCCGTCTCGGGCCCGGCGGTGCTCGGGTACCTGCCGGGCTACCTGCGGGAGGAGGGCTACGAGCAGGGGCACCTGGACCGGTTCGGGCTGCTGCGGCTGGCGGTGCCCGACCGCTGGGCGCCGTGGGCGGCGGCCCTGGTGCTGGCGGCGGTGGTGTGGCGGGTGCTGCGGCACGGCGACCCCCGCCGCCCGTGGCGGGGCGCGCTGCTGGTGACCGGGACGGCCCTGCTGCTCGTCGCGCCGGCCTACCCCTGGTACGGCCTGCTGGTGGTGGCCCTGGTCGCGCTCGACGGCGGCTGGGAGTGGCTGGCCGTCCCGGCCGCCGGGCAGGTGCTCTACCTGGTCGGCGGCGGGCCGGCGCAGCAGGCCGCGTACGGGGCCGCGCTGGCCTGCGTGCTCGGGGTGCCGGCGGTGCGCGGGCTCCTGCGCGCCCGGCGGGGCGGGGCCGGGGAACGGGCCTCGGCGGGCGCGCGGGAGATGACGAAAGCCTGACGGCTCGGCGTCGGGGCTGGTCGCGGGTACGGGCCGGCTGTTCCAATCGAGCCGTGGACAGTAGAGCGAAGCGATCCCGGGGCACCCCGGTGGGCCGGCGGGTGGTGCTCGGCCTGGTCGGCCTCGGCGCCGCCGGCGTGGCGGCCGGACCCTTTCTCCAACGCGCCCAGGACGCCCTGGCGGGCCAGGACCCGACCGGGCTCACCGGCCTGCTGCCGGGCGGCGGCGGCTTCCGGTACTACTCCGTGGTGGCCTCGGTGCCCTCCCGGGGCCCCGACACCTACAGCCTCACGGTGGACGGCCTGGTGGAGCGCCCCGGCAGTTACCGGCTGGCCGACCTCCAGGCGATGCCGCAGCGCCGGATCGTGCGCGACGTGCAGTGCGTGACCGGCTGGCGGGTGCCGAACACCCCGTTCGAGGGCGTGCCGCTGGCACACCTGCTGGACGCCGCCGGCGTCTCGGCTGGCGCCCGGGCGGTCCGGTTCAGCTGCTTCGACGGCGAGTACACCGAGAGCCTCACCCTGGAGCAGGCCCGGCGGGACGACGTGGTGGTCGCGCTCAAGCTCCAGGACGCCCCGATCTCCCACTCCCACGGCGGACCGGTGCGCCTGTACGTGGCGCCGATGTACTTCTACAAGTCGGCGAAGTGGCTGTCGGGCATCACCGTGACCGACACCGTGGAGCCCGGGTACTGGGAGCGCAACGGCTACGACGTCGACGCCTGGGTCGGCCGCTCGAACGGACGTGACGATGCCCCGACCGCCTGACCTCCTGCTCCGCTTCGCCCGCGCCGAGCGCTGGGTGCACCGCACCACCGCGGCCCTGATGCTGGTCTGCCTGGCCACCGCGGCCTGCCTCTACCTGACGCCGTTGGCCGAACTGGTCGGCCGCCGACGCCTGGTGGTCACCGTGCACGTCTGGTGCGGACTGGCCCTGCCGGTACCGCTGCTGCTCGGGCTCGCCTTCCGGGCGGTGCGGGCGGACGTGTCGAGGCTGAGCCGTTTCCACCCGGCGGACTGGGTCTGGCTCCGGGCGACCCGGGCCCGCGCCTCGTACCGCCCGGCGGGGAAGTTCAACGCCGGGCAGAAGCTCTACGCCCAGTGGACGCTGGGCGCGATGCTGGTGATCCTCGGGACGGGCCTGCTGATGTGGCTCACCCACCTGGCGCCGACGGCCTGGCGGACCGGCGCGACCTTCGTCCACGACTGGCTCGCGGCGGCCATCGCCGTGGTGACCGCCGGGCACGTCTGGATGGCCGTCCGGGACCCCGAGGCCCGGCGCGGCATGCGGACCGGGCTGGTCGACCGGCGCTGGGCCGAGCGCGAGCACCCGCTGTGGCTGGAGGAGCGCCCGGCGGCGGACGCCGAAGCGCTGCCCGTCAGCGGGGACGGGCCGCCCTCCTGAAGGCGAGGAACCGGCGGCCGAGGGCGGACCAGCGCTCGGTCTCGACCAGCCCGGCCCGCTCGGCCCGGCGGGCGGTGGCCGCCGCGCCGCAGCGGGCCCAGGCGAACGGCGGACCGAGCCGACCGTCGTAGCCCTCCACCCGGACGGTGATCCGTTCGTCGATCTCCCGCGGATCCACCTCGACCAGTAGCACGCCTCCTGGCGCGAGGAGTTCGGCGCCGCGGCGCAGCAGCAGCCCCGGGTCGCCGCCGATGCCGAGGTTGCCGTCGGCGAGGAGCGCCCCGCCCCAGCGGCCCTCGGCGGGCAGCCGGTCGAACACCGAGCGGCACAGGGCGGGGCCGCCGAGGCGCCGGGTGCGGTCCACCGCCGCTCCGGTGATGTCGACGCCGAGCGCCGGTACGCCCAGCTCCAGCAGGGCCGCGACCAGCCGGCCGGGTCCGCAGCCGAGGTCCACCACCGGCGCGGTCAGCCGGCGGCAGCGCTCCAGCAGCCCGTGGTCCGCCCCGGCGGCGGGTGCGCACCAGCGCTCGACGTCCAGCGGGATCCGGTGGCCGTCCTCGCGCCGCAGCCAGAGCGGGCCCCGCCCGGTGCGGACGGCCTCGGCGAAGGGGTCGTCCACCCACGCTCCGGCGGCGACGGTCATCGCGTCACCTCCGAGGTGGTCCCGAGCGCGTCGTCGGCCTGCTCCGGGCCAGCGGTCCCGAGCGCGCCGGCCGCCTCGATCGCGTCGTGGGCCTCGACCGCGTCGGCGAGCTTCATCGCGTCGGCGAGCTTCATCGCGCGCAGGCGGGCCGCGAAGCCGCTGTGCGGAGCCTCGGCGGCGACCAGCCGCGCGTCGGCGACGGTGTCCACGTCGGTGAGCACCGGGAGGTGGTGGACGGCGAGCCGCTCGGCCGTCAGCCGGTCGAGCAGGGCGCGCCCGGTCTCCGGGGTGGACATCGGCAGCCCCAGCAGCAGCCGCCGGGCCAGCTCCCCGGTCGGCCGGGCCAGCCCGAGCGCCCAGAACCCGCCGTCGGCGGCCGGCCCGTACCAGGCGTCGGCGCCCCCGCGCCGGGCCGGCGACAGCGGCTCCGCGAGCAGCGCCGCGTCCACCTGCGGGGTGTCCATGCCGACCAGCAGCGCCGGCGCCTCCGGGGCGGCCTCGGCGGCGTGCGCGAAGGCGGCCGCCAGCCGTTCGTCCAGCCCGCCGCCCCGCTGTGGCACGACCTGCCAGCCCGGCGGGAGCCAGCGCCCGGCCTCGCCGTCCAGCACGAGCAGCCGCCGCCCGGCCGGCACCCGGCCGAGGGTGGCCAGGGTGTCGGCGAGCGCGGCCTCGGCCAGCGCCGCGGCCTGCTCGGGTGTGCAGGGCGGGGTGAGCCGGGTCTTCACCCGCCCCGGGACGGGCGACTTGGCGATCACCAGCAGGGTGGCCGGCGGCGCGGCCAGCACGGCCCGCATGTCGCGGACGGCCTGCCGGGTGCCGCGCACGGTGCCGGTGACCTTGGAGCGACCGGTGCGCGGCAGGTAGTCGACGGGCGTCTCGGCGATCCGCATCCCCGCCGCCGAGGCGGCGAGCACCATCTCCAGCGGGTAGCCGGAGCGGCGGTCGCCCAGGCCCAGGGCCAGCAACCGCTCACGGCGGGCGGCCCGCATCGGCCCGAGGTCGTGCAGCGGCGCCCCCGTCCGCGCCCGCAGCCGGCGGGCCAGCACGGCGTTGGCCAGCCGGGCGTGCGCCGGCCAGGCCCCGGCGGCCGCCGGCATGCGCCGGCCCAGCACGAGGTCCGCCGAACCGGCCAGGACCGGCGCGGCCACCCGCGGCAGCTGGGCGGGATCCAGCGAACCGTCACAGTCCAGGAAGCAGACCAGCTCGGCGGTGGCGGCGAGCAGTCCGGCGTGGCAGGCGGCGCCGAAGCCGCGCCGCGGCTCCTCGACGACGGTCGCGCCCAGCGAGCGCGCCAGGTCGGCGGAGCCGTCGCGGGAGCCGTTGTCGACGACGATCGCCCGCCAGCCCGCGGGGATCCGCCCCAGCACCCAGGGCAGCGCCGCGGCCTCGTCGAGACAGGGCAGGATCACATCGGCGGACGGCGGTCCGGCGGACGGTACGGGGGGAGTCGGAGAGATCACGTCGGCCACGCTAAGGGCGGCCGGCCCGGCGGCGGCCGAACCGCGCCCTTACGAAAGTCCAACGGCGGGCACCGCCCCGGCCCGGCCGCGCCCGCGATCTTACGGAACCCGAACGTGCGCCGGCGCGACCCGTCCGGCGCCGCCCGCAGCTCGTATCCTCGGCGAGGTGAACGAGAGCCCCGCCTCCGGCGGACCACCCGACCCCGCCCGCATCCTGGTGATCGACGACGACCTCACCGTGGCCGAGGTGGTCGCCGGCTACCTCACCCGGGCCGGCCACCGGGTCGACCGGGCGAGCGACGGGAACCAGGGCCTCGACCTGGCGCGCCGGCACCGCCCCGACCTGCTGGTGCTGGACCTCATGCTGCCCGGGATCGACGGCCTCGAACTGCTGCGCAGGCTGCGCGCCACCGAGGCCGGCGCCGACCTGCCGGTGGTCATGCTCACCGCCAAGGGCGACGAGGCGGACCGCATCCTCGGTCTGGAACTGGGCGCGGACGACTACGTCACCAAGCCGTTCAGCCCGCGTGAACTCGTGCTGCGGGTCCAGTCCGTGCTGCGCCGCTCCCGGGCCGCCGCGCCCGCCCTCACGGCCCCCGGGCCGCTGGTGTCCGGGGACATCACGCTCGACCCGCAGGCCCGCCGCGCGCACCGCAGGGGGTGTGAACTCCTCCTCACACTCCGGGAGTTCGACCTGCTCGCGTTCCTCCTCCGGCACCCCCGGACGGTCTTCGCCCGGCAGGATCTGATGCAGAAGGTCTGGGGCTGGGACTTCGGCGACCTGTCCACCGTCACCGTCCACGTCCGCCGGTTGCGCGAGAAGATCGAGGACGACCCCGCCGCACCGACCCTGATCACCACCGTCTGGGGCGTCGGCTACCGCTACGACCCGGTGACGGCGGACGCGCCAGGGGCGACGACGGAACACGGCACGGACCGCAAGGACGGCTCGGAGTGAAGGACCTGCTGCTGATCGCCCTGTTCGCGGGGCTCGGCGCCACCGGTGCCGGTCTGCTCGGCTGGGTGGCGGTGCGACTGCTGCGCCGCCGCTCGATGGCGCTCTCGCTCTTCTGCGTCGCCGTCGTCACCGTCCTCGCGGTCACCTCCGGGACGTTCGCCGTCGCCCAGGCGATGTTCCTCTCCGGACACGACCTCGGGGTGGTGATCACCGTCCTCGGGATGGCCTCCGTGGTCTCACTGCTCACGGCCGCACTGCTCGGCCGCCAGGTGGTGGCCGGCAGCCGGGCGCTCACCGAAGCCGCCCGCACCGTCGGGAGCGACGCCGGCTTCACCGCGCCCGCGCACCCGCTCGGGCTCGAACTGGCCCAGCTCAGCGAGGAACTCGCCGCCACCAGCGCCCGGCTCGCCGAGTCCCGCGCCCGGGCGCAGGCGCTGGACGCCTCGCGGCGCGAGCTGATCGCCTGGATCTCCCACGACCTGCGCACCCCGCTGGCCGGCCTGCGCGCCATGGCCGAGGCGCTGGAGGACGGCGTGGCCGAAAGGCCGGAGCAGTACCTCAAGCGGATCCGCTCCGAGGTCGAGCGGCTCACCGGGATGGTCGACGACCTCTTCGAACTCTCCCGGATCCAGGCCGGTGCGCTGTCGCTGTCGCTCGCCCGGGTGTCGGTCTACGACCTGGTCGACGACGCGCTGGCCGGCGCCCACCCGCTGGCCCGGCAGCGCGGCGTCCGTCTGGAGGGCCGGCAGGTCGCCGCCGAGCCGGTCGAGGTGGACAGCGGTGAGATCACCCGGGTGCTCGGCAACCTGCTGGTCAACGCGATCCGCTCGACGCCCCAGGACGGTGTGGTCGCCGTCTCCGCCCGCCGCGAGGTGGACGAGGTGGTGCTCTCGGTCACCGACGGCTGCGGCGGCATCCCGGAGCAGGACCTCTCGCGGGTCTTCGAGACCGGCTGGCGCGGCAGCGCCGCCCGCACGCCGCGCCGCGATCGCGGTGAGGGCGGCGAGGGCGGGGACAGCGGCGCCGGGCTGGGGCTGGCCATCGTCCGCGGCATCGTCGAGGCGCACGCCGGCCGGGCCCGGGTGCACAACGTCACCGGGGGCTGCTGCTTCGAGATCGCGCTCCCGGCGGCGCGCGGCTGACCGCCCGGGCCGGGCCGTTCTCGGCGCCGTTCTCAGGGCCCGAACGGCCCGGTCGGGCCGGGCCGGGGCAGGCCCGGGGCAGACCTGGTCAGACCCGCAGGGGCGCCGCCGCGAACTCGGCCATGCCCGCCCGGAACGGCACCCGGGCCCGCCAGCCCAGCTCGGCCCGGAGCCGGGAGGAGTCGGCGGTGATGTGCCGGACGTCCCCGAGCCGGTACTGGCCGGTCACCACCGGCGCCGGGCCGCCGTGGGCGTCGGCCAGCGCCCGGGCCGTCTCGCCGACCGTGCGCACCTCGCCGCTGCCGACGTTGTACGCCCGGGTACTGCCCGGCGGGCGGTCGCCGACGGACCCCAGGGCCGCCAGATTGGCCGCCGCGACATCGTCGACATGGACGAAGTCCCGGCGCTGACCGCCGTCCTCGAAGACCCGGGGAGCCTCGCCCCGGGCGAGCGCGGAACGGAACAGCGAGGCCACTCCGGCGTACGGGGTGTTCCGCGGCATGCCCGGGCCGTAGACGTTGTGGTAGCGCAGCGCCAGCACCGACCCGCCGCTCGCGCGGGCCCAGGCGGCGGCCAGCTGCTCCTGGGCGAGCTTGGTGACGGCGTAGACGTTGCGCGGGTCGCCCGGCGCGTCCTCGGTGACCAGGCCCGGCCGCAGCGCGGCGCCGCACACCGGGCACGGCGGTTCGAACCGGCCGGCGTCGAGGTCCTCCGGCCGCCGCGGGCCGGGCGCCACCTCGCCGTGCGCCGGGCACGTGTACCGGCCCTCGCCGTAGACCACCATCGACCCGGCCAGGACCAGGCGCCGCAGGCCGGCCCGGGCCATCGCGGAGAGCAGGACGGCGGTGCCGAGGTCGTTGCAGCCGACGTACTCGGGCGCGTCGTCGAGGTCGAGGCCGAGACCGACCATCGCCGCCTGGTGGCAGACCGCGTCCACCCCGGCCAGCGCCCGTTCGACCGTCGACGCGTCGCGGACGTCGCCGTGGCGGAACTCCACGCCGGCCGGCAGTTCGGGCGCGGCTCCCGACGGATGGACGGCGGGCAGCAACGCGTCCAGCACGCGGACCTCGTGACCCGCCGTGACCAGGGCGCGCGTGACGGCCGAACCGATGAACCCGGCGCCGCCGGTGACCAGAATCCTCATGCCCGGCGACGCTACCGGCCGGTGACGGCCGGGGGAGCGACGCAGGGCATCGCGTCATGCTTCGGTAAGCACCGGGCCGTGCACCCGCCGTCCGTGCTCCGCCGTGTGCGTCGCGCGGGGCGACGGCCGGCGGGCCGGCGCCGCCCCGGGCCCGAGGCTCTGCGCGCCCGCCCCGGGCCTGTCGGTCCGGGCCGGGCGGCCTCCGCTGGTCCACAATGCTGGCAGTCACCGATGCCGACGGGCGGTGCGCCCGGACGGGGGAGCCCCATGAAGAGCGCCGATCTGCTCGCCGATGCCTTCGGCCGGATCCACGAGGCCGTCCACGACGTGGTGGACGGCCTCACCGCCGACGAGTTGGCCGAGCGCGTCGACCCGAAGGCCAACTCGATCGTCTGGCTGGTCTGGCACCTGACCCGCATCCAGGACGACCACATCGCCGATGCCGCCGGGACCGAACAGATCTGGACCGCCGACGGCTGGTTCGACCGCTTCGCCCTCGGCTTCCCCGCCGCCGCCACCGGTTACGGTCACCGCGCCCGCGATGTCGCGGCCGTCCGCGTGGACTCCCCGGAGCTGCTCACCGGCTACCACGACGCGGTGCACGAGCGGACGCTGTCCTTCGTCCGCGGTCTGACCGGCCCCGCGCTGGACCGGGTCGTGGACGAGGCCTGGAGCCCGCCCGTGACCCTGGGCGTGCGCCTGGTCAGCGTCATCTCCGACGACCTCCAGCACATCGGCCAGGCGGCCTTCGTCCGCGGCGTGCTCCGGCGGGGCTGACCCCGGGCGGCCGGCGTCAGGCCTCGTCGAAGCGGTCGCCGACCCAGCCGGTGAGGGCCGCGGTGTCGTGGTCGATGGTGGCGAAGTGCACGCCCAGCGACTTCCGGGGTTCGAGCTCGGGCACCTGGACGTCGCCCTCCCGGTAGCGCTCGTACTCGACCTCGATGCCGTGCGCCTTGTTGGTGGCGTTGAGCTCGTCCACCAGGGTGTCGGTGCCGTGCAGCGGAGGCGGCAGCGTGGCGTACACGCGCTCGTCGTCGGCCGCCTGGGTGATCCGCACCCGGACCCTGATCTCGACATCGGGGTTCATCTTGGCCATCTCCTGCTCGAAGAGGCGCTGGTGGGCATTGGGCTGTTCGGGGTAGGCGCCCCGGAACTGCTCGGTGCCCTTGAGGCCGCCCCAGGAGTCGGACCGGCTCAGGGCGGCGCGGGAGCGGTGCCGGGCCTGCGGCCAGAGCCGGTACGCCCGGTCGGAGAGGACCTGGGCGGGATCGATCGAGGGCTCCCCGCCGATGGCGCCGGCCAGGAACAGCGGGGTGAACGCGAAGCCCTCGCCGGCCTCCGGCTGCGCGGCGCCGGCCTGGACCAGGCCGAGCGAGTGGTTGGCCGGGGCGATGGCGCAGACCCCGGCCAGGCCGTCGATCCGGCCGTGGGCGTGGTGGGCGGCGAACAGCGCGGCCTGGCCGCCCTGTGAGTGCCCGACGATCGCGAAGCGCTCCCCGATCGCGCCCCTGAACAGCCGCCGGGCGGCGAGGACGATGTCCAGGATCCCGTTCGCCTGCGAGTGCCCGTGCAGGAAGGGGTGGATGTGCTCCTCCGTCCCGGTGCCGAGGGCTTCGTAGTCCGTCATGGCCACCGCCCAGCCGCGCCGCAGGAACGTGTTGAGCAGGTGGTTCGGGTAGACGTTCATCGGGGAGGCGCCGGTGTCGCCCCAGTCCCGTGACGGCGCCACGGTGTTGGCGAGGCCCACCGTGCCGTGGGCCCAACTGACCAGGGGGAAGCCACCCTCGGGCACCGGGTGCTCGTCGCGGTCCGGCAGGACGATGATCCCGGAGGTCGCGACCGGCCGGCCCCGCACGTCCTCGGAGCGGTACAGGACGAGCCAGTTCTCGCCGGACTCCAGCTCCGCCGTGATGTTGTCCAGCCGCCGGACGTGGATCACGTCCCCCGGGACGCCGTCGGGCAGCGGGACGGGCGGGGTGTAGAACGCCTCCCCGGCGGGCGCGTTCTCCACCGGGTCGAGGACCGGCGAGGTGTCGTTCACGGGCTTCCTTCCGTCGACTTCTCCAACAGCGCCGGCCGGGGCGGCGGGGTGACCGGCGCCGGCCGCGGGTGGCGCAGCGGGACTACCCACCGCGCCCCGTTCCATCCGCCGGCGCCGCCGATGCCACCCGAACGAGTCAATCCGGCGGCGCACGGTGCGTACACCTTCCTCTGAAGGACTGCATATACCGTCTATCGACATATCGCGTCCGGCGACTTATGGTTCTCGTGGTGATCGTCAGCCGCGCGGTCCTCGTGACCCGCGCGCCCTCCGACCTGCCGTCAACTCCGCGGCGGCGAAGAGTCGGTGGGCGACTGACGCGCCGTCATCCGCCGTGGCACGCGTAGGTGCCACCGGCATCCGTTCCGCTGTTCACGGGAGGACCGCAGTGCACCAACGCTCTCGCACGCCCAAGGCGCTCGGCGCCGGCCTGGCCGCCGTTCTGAGCCTCGGCCTCGCCGCACCGGCCGCGCTGGCCGTTCCGGCCGCGCTGGCCGTTCCGGCCGCGCTGGCCGTTCCGGCCGCGCTGGCCGTTCCGGCCGCGCCGGCCGCCGACCCCGATCCCGTCCCCACGCTGGTGGACGGCCAGGAGACCGCCACCCCGCAACTGGTCACCGGCCTCCATGAGCCGGCGCCGGGCAGCCCGACCGACGCCGCCCGGGCCCACCTCGCGGCGCACCCGGAGCGCTACCGGATCGACCCGGGGCAGCTCACCGAGGTCGCCGCCGAGCGCGGCGCCGACGGCCGGAGCACCGTCAGGTTCCAGCAGTACCACGGCGGTGTGCCCGTGCTGGGCGCGCAGTACCTGGTCCACCTGACCGGTGACGGCGCCGGTCAGCGGGTCGAGTCCGTCGGCGGCAAGTACTTCACCGGGCTCACCGCGCCGACGACGGCCACCGTCCCGGCCGCCGTGCTGCGCGACCTGGCGCTCGGCGAGATCAAGGACCCGGGCGCCCGGGCCGGGGCCACCGTGGAGGACCACGGCGCGGTGGTCGTGCCCGGTGGCACCGGCCGGCTGGCCCAGCACTTCACCGTGCGGGCCGCGGACCCGGCGGGCGGCGGGCAGGCCCGCGAGGTCTACGTGGACGCGAACCTCGGGGTGGTCGCCCTCGTCCACGACTCCCGCTCCTCGGCCCCGGCGGGCACCCCGGGTACCGGCGCCGCCACGGGCACCGCCACCGGGGCCGCGGCGGCCGGGGTCGAGCCCGCCACCGGTACCGCGCCGGACTTCTTCGGCCGCCCGGTCAAGGTGGACATCGGCCGCCTCCCGGACGGGAGTTACCAGTTCAGCGACCTCACCCGGCCCGCCGCCGTCACCACCTACGACGCGGCCGGCGAGGGGGTCGGGCCGGGCCTGCCCACCGGCCTCGCCGTGGTCCACGCGCCCGGTCCGGACTTCCCCGCCGCCACCGGCACCGTCGGCGCCACCGACGCGCACGTCAACGCCGGTATCGTCTACGACTTCTACCGCGACCGGCTCGGCCGGGACGGGCTGGACGGCAAGGCCGGACCGATCATCTCGGTGGTCAACGCGACCGCGTGGGGCGAGCCGCTCGCCAACGCGTCCTGGGACGGCACCAAGATGGTCTACGGCGGTGGCAACGACAAGTTCCGCCCGTTCTCCGTCGCGCTCGACGTGGTCGGCCACGAGATGACCCACGGTGTCGTCGAGAACACCGCCGGGCTGCTGATGGCCGGCCAGACCGGCGCGATGGACGAGGCGCTGGCGGACTACTTCGGCAACGCCATCGAGGTCACCGCCCGGGGCATCCCGATGACCGACCCGAAGGCGGGCCTGCTCGGCGAGAACCTCTGCCGGACCGGTACCCCGGAGGCCTGCGCGGGGAGCCGGCGGCTGGACAACCACCGGACCACCGTCGACGACTACCTCGGCGTGCCGACCGACGTCGACAGCGGCGGGGTGCACCTCAACTCCACCATCTTCAGCGGCGCGCTCTGGGACATCCGGCGCACCCTGGACCCGCTCACCGCCGACCGGGTGGTCTACCGCGCGCTCGCCGCCTACCTCACCCCGCTGGACGACTTCGTCGCGGGACGCAACGCCGTCCTCGCCGCGGGCCAGGACCTCGGGCTCAGCCGGGCCCAACTGCGGACGGTGGCCGGGGCGTTCGACGCCCACGGGATCCGGGCCGGCTGGCAGAGCCGGATCGGCACGGACAGCCGCACGCTGCTGCGCGGCATCACCGGCACGGGCGCCCCGGCGGTCGCGGCCGGTCGCTGGGTGATGGCCAGCGCCGAGCGGCCCGGTGCCACCGAGGCGCTGTACACGGGCCCGATCACCGGAGGCGGCAGCCCGACCCGGCTCAGCCCGGAGGACGGGCGCGCGCACGGCTACCCCGCCACCGACGGCACGTCCGCCGCGTGGATCTCGCTGGGCGGCCAGGGTCAGGACAGCTGGAAGATGGAGGTGCTGACCCGCTCGCTGGCCGGCGGCCCGGTCCGTACCCTCTACTCCTCCCCGTCGCGGCTCCCCGCCGACGTCCGGGTGTCCGGCCGCGACATCGCGTTCCGGGCGAGCGACCCGAGCGTCAACCTGAACCGGGTCTTCCTCTCCCACGACGGCGGACCGGCGGTGCCGCTGCCGCTGCCCGCCGGCCACGACGTGCTGAGCGTGACGCTCAAGGACGGTGTCCTCGGCTGGACCGAGCGCTGGGTGGGCGACCAGGGAACCGACGTCTACGCGCCGACCGTCTACTCGATCGCGCTCGGCGAGGTCACCGCCCAGTACGTGGTGCCGGCCTCGAAGGCGAAGGTCGGACCGGCCCTGCTCACGGGCGGGCGGCTGGTCTGGACGGAGACCTCCGGCGACGGCGGCAGGCGCACCTCGATCCGCTCCGGCGCGGTGGACGGCTCCGGGGTGACCGACGTGGTGTCCGGTGACGGGCCGACCGCCCCGTCGAACGGGACCCTCACCGCCTCCGACCGGGCCGTCACCTACCAGGTGGGCACGGACGATCAGCGGGGCGAGTGGAGCAACGCCGCGCTGCCCAAGCTCTGGCAGGTCCCGCTCGCCGGCGGCACGCCCGAGCGGGTCTCCTGCAACCGCGGCGGCCAGTACCGGCCCGCCGCCGAGCAGGGCACCCGGGTGGTCTGGGTGGACGCCACCGCCGGCCGCAGCGACCTGGTGGTCCGCGACCGGCCGGCCGGCGGCTGCTGACCCTGCGCGCACTCCGTGCCCGGCGGCGGGCCGCACCCTTCGTGCGGGCCCGCCGCCGGGTCGGGTGGTTCCCCCGCCCCCGCTCGGCCGGGCGCTCGGTCGGTCGGGCGTCCGGTCGGGCGTCCGGTCACGGCCCGGCGCGGCGGCCGACGAGGTCGGCGAAGTACTGGCGGTCCCGCAGGGTCGGGGGCAGCGGGTGGCCGAGCAGGACGTGCAGGTTGCACGCGGCGAGGGTGTAGGCGTGGAAGAGCAGGTCCGTGGTGGTGTCGGCGCCCAGCTTGCGCAGGACGGTCGGGGTGCCGCTGCTGCGGCGGGCCAGGTCCTGCCAGGCGGCCCGGCTCCGCGGGTCGTCGCCGAGCGCGTCCAGCACCTCCTTGGCGCGGGTGGCGCGCTCCGGCCAGCGGTCCCCGGCGGCGGCGTACGCGTCGGCCACCCGGTACGGGGACTGCGCGATGTGGACCAGCGCGCTCACCGGGGCGCCCTCGGGTGCGGGGCGCTCGGACCACCGCACCAGGGTGTTGCGCCGATGGCTGGTGGTGACGTCGTACAGCACGCTCTTGATCCGCAGCAGGGCGGCCAGTTCGCCGACCAGCGGGAGCCGGGACCGGGGGAGCGGGCGCCAGGTCATCCCGGCGGAGGCGTTGACCACGACGATCTCGTCGACCTCGTACTGCGCGGGCGGCCGGTCGGCGCGCCGGGCCCGGTCCGCGAGCGCGGTGAGCCACTGGTCGGCCATGTTGTCGTAGACCCCGCCGTCCGTCAGCACCAGCTCGGCGGCGGTCGCGGCGGGATCGCCGCCGCCCGGACCGGCGGCGGACCCGTTCGGACCGGCCGCCGCGTAGTGCCGGGCGGCGGGGAGACGCCGGACGGCGAAGGCACCCGGCAGGCAGGCCGAGACCTGCACCGCGGTGGACAGCGCGAGGTCGCCCGGGCCGCCGGTGCCGAAGCGGTACCCGTAGGTGAAGGCGGGCGAGAGGTAGAAGTGGTCGCCGCTCTGCAGTTCGGTGGCGCAGAAGGCGTGGTCGACCGAGCGCCGCACGTCGCGCAGCCCGGTGGCGACGCCGTCCCGGTTGAACAGCTCGCGCGCCAGGGCCGTGTCCACGACGGCGCTGCGCCGTTCGAAGAACAGCAGCGCACCGACGGACAGCAGCAGACCGGCCACCAGCAGGAGGCCGGAGAGGAGCCGGACGCCGTCGACCGCCGCGACGATCACCCCGGTGAGCGTGACCGCGGCGGCCGCGCCGCCGAGCACGAACAGCGAGCGCACGTACGCGTTGGTCGACGGGCCCCAGAAGAACAGGCCGGTGTGGGCGCAGTGGCGGATCAACGGGCGGACGCGGTCGGCGAACTCCGTGCCGGGGCCGTCGCGGTAGTCGGTCTCGTGGGCGACCACGCCGTTGGCGACCGAGCCGCCGGACACCGAGGAGATCGCCACCACCTCGCGGTGCCGCCCGACGTCGGCCAGGTAGATGAGGGCTCCGATGCCCCACATGGTGGCGCGGTAGCCGCCACCGGAGAGGGCCACACCGATCTTCGCCATGTCAGACCTCCACGGTCGTGCCCGCCGCCGGAGCTGCCGGGGTCGCCGGGCCCGGCGCGTCCGGCGGGTAGACGGCGGTGTAGCCGAGCGTCCGCTGCCGGTCGGGGTCGGCCCACGGATCCGTCGTGGGGCTCCGGTAGTTGAACACCAGCTCCGGCGGCCCGGGGGTCCGCTCCGGGGTGCCGATCAGGCGCAGCACGGCGGCCCGGTCCGGGTGCTTGAACTTGTCGCCGTTCGTCGAGATCAGGAAGCGGCGGGTGGCGAGCAGCGCCAGCAGTTCGTCCGTGGTGTTGGCGGCGCTGCCGTGGTGCGGCACCTTGAGGGCGTCCACCGCCAGCCGGTCCGCGCCGCGCTCCGGACCGGGCTCCGGACCGCGCTCCGCCAGGAGCCGGGTCAGACCGCGCGCCAGGACGTCGCCGTGGCCGTCGCCGGTGAGCAGGACGCGGTGGTCGCCGACCTCCAGCAGGAACGCGATGCTCGATCCGTTGGGGACCGAGCCGTCCACCCGCTCGCCGCCGAGGAGGTCGTCGGCCAGGCCGCGCAGGTCCTTGCGGCGGGCCAGCCGTTCCAGCGCCTCCCCGGGGCGTCCGGGGGTCACCCCGAGGCCCTTGAGGACCTTGGTCCATTCCTTGCGCAGCGCGAGCAGCTCCGCCCCGCCGGGGGACACCACGGTGACGCGGGCGCCGCCCGGCAGTACGGCCGAAGGCAGCGGCCCGCGGGCCGGGACCCGGACGGCGGGCGCCTCCACCCGGGCTGTGCGGAACGCCGCGTTCCAGGCGAGGTGCTGGCTGCCGATCAGGGCCTGGAGCATCTCGCCCTGGTCCGCGCCGAGCAGGTCGGCGTCCTGGGTGAGCTGCGGCCAGCCGTTGAACCAGACGTCGCCGATCGACAGGCCGAGCGCGGTCCGGTCCTGGAGGAGGCGTACGACGCCTTCGATGTGGTCGGCGTCCACGTGCGTCACCACCAGCACGTCCAGGTGCCGGTCCGGCTTCGGCAGCGCCGAGACGCGGTCGAAGACGGCCCGGTAGGTGGTGTTCGGTCCGCCGTCGACGAGCATCCGGTGGACCTCGCCGCCCGGCCCGGGCCACTCGATCCACAGCGCGTCGCCGTGTGCGGCGGGCAGCAGTTGCACGGTGATCACGGCGTGCCTCCCACGGGGGTTCCGGCCGCGTCCGCGTTCGCGGTCGTGCTGATGGCCGTGCTGATGGCCGTGCTGCCGGCCGGGCTCTCGACGAGCCAGCGGGCGTCGCCGAAGGCCACGATCGACATGGCGAGGGTGAACCCCCGGGCGAGCAGCAGCCGGCGGATGTCACGCACCAGCTCGCCGACGCTCTTCCCGTCGCTGGCCCGGTCGGCGAGCGTCGCGGCCCCGATGCCCGCCATCACGGCGGCCTGCCGGCCCAGGGTCGGTACGAGGGTCGCGACCACCACGGGGGCGCTCTCCTGGAGGAACTTCGCCGCGACGTTCTGCCAGCGCACCTCGGCCTGCGCCATGGTGCAGCCGAGCAGCATGACGATCGGGCCGGTGCCGCCGTCGTGCCGGTCGGACAGGATGTACCGGCGGTCGATCAGCACGGCGGCGAGCCTGCTCGGCCGGTTCGTCTTGCCGATCTCCAGCACGGCGGTGCTGCCCTCGTCGCTCGCGTTGTGCGGCAGGGCCACCAGCAGGGGCGGGCCCTGGGCCCTGACCACCTGCCGCCAGGCCCGCCAACTCGTCGCCGTGTGCAGCCCGTCGGCGCCGAACGAGGTGCGGAGCACCGCCGCCGTGGCCGTGCGGTCCTGCGCCCGGACCTTGTCGCTCGCCGCGAAGAGCACGCTGTCGACCGGCCGCAGCGCCCGGCCGCGCTCCGTGGCGTCCGGCTCGACGACCGTGCCGGTGAGCCGGTCGCGCTCCACCCGCCGCTCGATCTCCATGCGCAGGCCCCAGAACCCGAGTGGGCAGATCGTCCGGCGGCCGGTGCCGTCGGTGCTGCCGGCGCCGCGGCGACAGGAGCAGGTGCCGGTCGCCAGGGCCTCGCGCCAGTGGGCGCAGAGCGTGGCGCCGTCCTGCGGGTAGCCGTAGTCGTAGACGAACTCCACCGGCCACAGTTCGGCCGCCTCGGCGGAGACCACCTGGAGGAAGGTGACGTCCTTCAGGCTTCCCAGGCCGAGCGTCGCCAACTGGTCGAACAGGGTGCTGCCCTGCTGGGCGAGGCCGCGCAGCAGGGCGTCCGGCGGCGGGAGTTCCGTCGCCGGCGCGCCGAGCTGCCGGTCGAGGTCGTCGGTGAGGAGCTGCTGGATCAGGGCCCTGAACCGGTCGAGGTCGGCGAGCCGGACGGGGGTGCTCGTCCCGTTCAGGCGGATGTCGGCCCGGTCGTCGCTGTCGATGCGGATGACCGCCGCCCGGCGGTCGCCGGTGCCTGCGGTGCCTGCGGTGCCTGCGGTGCCTGCGGTGTCGGTGCTGTCGGAGCTGTCGGAGCTGTCGGAGTTGTCGCTGAGGGAGCTGAACACCTCGCCGTGCACGGTGATCTCCCGACCGGCGACGGGTCGGTCGGCCGCTCCGACCGGACCGGTCAGCTCCAGCCGCTGCAACAGCCGGTCCCGGTGGTAGACGCGGGCGCCGCAGCGGATCTCCCGCTCGTCCGGCCCCACCGCGACCGGGAACACGGCCTCGCTGGACGCACCCCGGTCCGGCAGGACGATCGCCTTGGAGGTGTGGCGGCTCGCGCTGCTCCGCTCCTCGTAGAACTCGACGACGAGTCGCGCCCCGGTTCCTCGGAACGACAGCCCCTCCTCGGGGAACTCCTCGGCGGCCGCGTGCCATTCGGGGCTGCCGGGCCCGACGCGGAGGTGGATGTCGTGCACGGCGCCGGGCAGGAACGCCTGCCGGCGCGGTTCGCCCGTCGCTCGGACGGCGACGAGCGCCTGGAGGAAGCGGGCATCGGGCCGGCCGGGCGCCGGACCGGCCCGCCGGGGCACCCGCAGAGCGGTGACGAGCCTGCGCCGGCCCCGGGGGCGCCTGGCGCCGCCCGCTCCGCCGCGGGCTCGATCGCCGGGGCGCTGACTCGCTGGCGCAGGTGGCGCAGGTGGCGCAGGTGGCGCAGGGGGTTCAGGTAGTGCAGGAGGTGCGGTTGACCAGGGAGCCGGTGTGGCCTCGCCGCCCGGCTCGGCGGCAGGCCCGCGGCCCCGAACCGCCTCGGAAGCGGCCGGGTACGGCAGTGCGTCGGACAGCGCGCGGCGCTCGACCAGCCCGGGGCGGGCCACCGTCAGCCAGGAGCCCGCCCGGGCCGCCGCCTCATCCAGCGGGCGGTCGTCGAGCAGCCCGTGGACCAGCAGGCGGAGCCAGTCGGCGGCACCGGTCCCGGAGAGGTCGGCGACGATCCAGCCGGAGGCCCCGAGACCGCGCGCCGCGCCGTCGAGCCGGGCCAGTTCGGCCCGCCCGGGCGGCTGCGGGGCGCACCACAGCACGCAGGTGGCGCGAACGCCGTCGCGGTGCTGCTCCAGCAGGGTGAGCCCGGTCGCACCGGAGACCACCAGGAGGTCGTCCGGCTCACCGGGGGTGTGGGTGTCCGCGATTCTCGGATCGGAGCGCAGGCCGTCGAAGAGTTCCCCGGCCGGGTCGGCCCCTACGGCTCCGACCCGTAGGGGCCGGTGCCAGGGCGGATCCGGTGCCAGGCTCACGTCCGCGACGTATACCGCGCCGACGGCGGGGCGCAGGGCGGATAACCGTTCGACGAGCGGGCGCCGGTGGCTGGGCGGTACGTCGTGCAGGGCCAGCCGGACGGGGGCGGTGCCCGCGACGGCCTCGTCCCAGGCGCGGGTCAGCTCGTCCTGGAGCCCGGTGTCCCCGGCGATCCGGGTGCGGATCCCAGGCGGCAGCCGCCACGCCCACGACCCCCGCTCCGGCACGCCGAGCGCCCCGAGTGCTCCGCCGGTCGGGCCCGCACCCTCCCCACCCATCAGACCCGCAGCCGCCAGGGCCGCCGGCGCGATGGAGAGGATCTGGCTCAGCTCAGCCATGGGAGACCTCGTCACCGGCTCCGCCAGGAGGCCACCCACGACCAGGTCGGTCTCCCGGCCCTTCCACTCTGCCACAGACGGGCCGGCCCCCGGGGGGTACCGCCCGCGGGCAAGGACTGCGGTCTCAAACGTTGAACCGTCGAGCAGTTGACTCTCCGGCGGCGCGCATCAGGTGCGCGGCAGTGATCCCACAGCGGCGAGGAACTCGGGGAGCGAGCCGTCGTGGCCGGGCAGAAGCTCGGCCGCCGCCCGCCAGAAACCGGGGCCCGCCGCTTCGGTGGCCTGCCCGACCAGTTCGGCGCAGCGAGTGGCCCAGGCGTCGCGTCCGGGGGCCCGCCGGGGGAGGTGGTGGCCGTGGCGCAGGGCTTGCCGCGCGGGCCGGATCGCGGCGAGCAGTTCGCGGTCGTCGAGCACCGCCGCCCGGCGGACGCGTTCGATCAGGTCCGACGCGGTGGAGGTCGTCCGCAGGTCGGCGAGTGCGGCCCGGGCGGTCGCGGGCCCGTGCGGGGCCAGTCGGGTCAGCCGCTCGCGGGGCAGGGCACGGGCCAGTTCGTCGGGGAACCCGGCGCGGTCGGCGAGCACGCACAGCACCGGCTCGGGCAGCGGGGTCCGCGCGTGGGCCCGTACCAGTTCCGCCCACGGCGGGCCGCCGCAGGCGTGGCGGCTGCCGTCCAGCACCGCCTGTGCCTCGACCGGCCCGGCGCACCGCCGGAGCCGGGCCGGGAGGTCCGCGGCGGGTGGCTCCGGCGGCCGGCGCTCGGCCAGCAGGCGGCGCAACTCGGCGTCCGTGTGGGCGAGATGGTCGATGAACTGGTCCAGCCGGTCGTCCAGGCCGTGGAGCCAGGCCCGGATCGCGGTCGCGTCCCCGTGGCCGTACACGCCCAGGGCCCAGCGGGCGAAGAGCGCCCGGGGCGGCACGCCCGCCCGGTGGAGCCGGTCGAGGACGGTCCGGGCGAAGTACTCCCTGGTCCGGAGCCGGCGCAACGGGTGTTCGGCCATCGCGGCCAGTTCGTCGTCGCCGAGCCGCCCGACCAGCGCGGCCAGCACCTCCGGCGGCGCCTGCACGAGAACCCGCAGGTCGGGCCGCCCGGTGGCCCCGGCTGCCGGGCGGCCGAGGCCCCGGAGCAGGCCGCGCAGGCTGCCGCGGTGGCCGGGGAACCGCTCCGCTGCGGTGCGCCAGGCCCCGGGATCGGCGCCGGTCCCGGCCCGCAGCGCCGCGCCGACGGCCTCCCAGAAGCCGTGGACCTGCCGGTGGTTGTGGTCGTAGCCGTCGACGGCCGTGACCAGCAGGTCCACCCGCGGGGTGGCGTGCAGCAGGTCGGCCGCGTTCTCCCCGGTCAGCACGTGGCGCAGCAGTGACGGCCGCAGCTCGCCGATCCGGGCGAGCCCCGGTCGCCAGGCCCAGGGCGGCAGTTCCTGCTGGCGGGCCACCAGACGGTTCGCCACCGCCGGCTCCCAGGGGGTGAGCAGCTCGGCGGTGAACGCGTCGGGGCAGTCCCGGCGCGCGATCAGGGCGCGCCGCTGGCGGCGCTCGAACGGCTCCCGGCGATGGGCGGCGGCGAGCGCCGGCCAGTCCACGGGGGCGGCGGCCAGCACCGCGTCGCACTCCAGCACCGACCGGGCCGCGCGCAGCCCGGCCGTCGGATCGCCCGTCCCGGCGGCCACCGGGCTGCTGTCGGTACGGGCCGGACGGTGGCCCGGCCCCCGCACCCGCGCGGCCTCGGCGGCCACGTGCTCGGCGCCGCCCAGTTCGGCGATCGCCCGGCGGTGCGCCTCCGGTGGCAGCAACGAGGCGACCCAGCCCAGCAGTTGTACCGCCTGCCCGGCGCGCCACCGCTCCTGCCCGTCGTCCACCGACCCCACCGTCCTACGCCCCCGCCCCGCCCCGGGGCCCGGGCCACTCTGACACAACGCCCCGGGTCCGGTCCGTCCGGCGGTCGTGCTGCGGCCTCGGGGGGGGGGGGGGGGGGGCGGACCCCCCCCCCCCCCCCCCGGGGGGGGGGGGGGGGGGGTGTCCTTAAACTCCCCCCCACCAAAAACGCCGCTGACGGGGCGTGGGTGGAGGGG
>NZ_JBVHVO010000002.1:666918-706607 GCF_055564815.1 Kitasatospora sp. NPDC028961
CCATCCCACCCCCCCGCCCCGCCAATGTATCCGGGCAACGCAAACACAACGCTCGGGGTGCGGTCGTGCGGGGGGGTTGGTGGGGGTCGTGGGAGGGGAAGTCGGCCCGGCCGACTTCCCACTCCGAGGGTGACGGGGAGGTCCCGTTCCGCACGGCCCTCGTCCGGGACCCGCGGGTCCCGGACCGGGTTCAGACGGGCTGGTGGTCCGGCTGGGGATACCCGATCTCGGCGATGTCCTGGGCCAGCTCGCCCAGCTCGACCTCGGGGTTGAGAAGGGACACGAGGTCCTGGCCCAGCGGTCGCAGCGCGAACACCCGGCTCACCGCCGCCAGGTCCACGGCGGTCTCGTAGTAGTCCTCGGCGAACCGCTGGTAGGCCTCCGGTGAAGGGTCGAGCAGGAGGGCGAACAGGCCCGTCGACCCGTCGGGATCGGCGGTGTCCCCGGGGAAGTCGATCGACCCGTGGTGCCACCGGTCGTCCTCCGGTCCCCGCCACAGGCAGGCGGTCACCACGGGCACGCCGTCCTCGTCGGTGAACGCGGGCTCCTCGACGAAGCGCCCGAAGGGCTCGGGGACGCCGTCGACCACTCCCGGCCAGGGCTCGCCGCCGTTGCCGTACGGGCTCATCGGCGATTCGTGGGCGAAGCCGCGCAGGTAGACGCCGGCCGCCGAGAACACGATGGAGTACTCGTCCCCGGACCCGTCGCGCATCGAGGCCATCTCCTCGCCGTCCGCCCAGCCGGCGTCGAAGGAGTGGTACCGGCCCTCCCAGTCCGGGCTGAGGATCGCGTCCAGCATCGCCAGCGAACGGCACAGGTCCCGAAGGTCGGCGCCGGCGGGGAGGCGGCGCGCCACGTCATGAACGGTCATGTGCTCATCGAACCCCAGGCCACCGACACCCGGCCGCGCAGGCCCTCGGCCCGCGTACCGGCAGCAGCCCCCAGGGGCCGTGGAGTGGGAAGTCGGCCGGGCCGACGTCCCACTCCACCGCGTACGGCGCGTCAGCGGTGGACGCCCCAGGAGAGGGTGTCGGTCAGGGTGGCCCGGAGCTTGGGGTCGATCACGGCCGTCGTCGGGTCGGTGGCGACGGCGGAGAGCCGGTGGCGCAGGCCCTTCGGGCCGAAGAGGGGCAGGTCGGCGAGGGTGACCGCGGTGCGGTCGCGCCAGGTGATCAGCTCGAAGCCGTCGAGGTACCAGCGCAGCCGGGTGCCGGGGGCGGGCAGCTCGACGGCGAGCCGGTCGGCGGGGGTGAGCGGGGTGGTGGTGGGGGTCGGGCTGCTGAGGGTGGTCGCGTAGCGGTAGAACCCGGCGATCATGGCCTCGCGGCCGGGGAGGTTGAACTCGCGGCCGAGCGATCGCATGATCGAGTTGTCGGTGGGCCGGTAGAGGCCGGTCGGGTAGTAGCCGCCGCCCTCGTACGCGCCGACGGTGCCGCCGTCGGGGGAGGTCCGGCCGAGCCAGCGGTACCACTTGGCGCGGGTGCGGCGCAGCTGGTCGGCGGTCAGCGTGGTGATGTTGGCCTCGGTGGGTTCGTCGCCCTCGTAGTTGCCCTGGCCCTCGTAGGAGTACTCGTCGGCGAGGAGGCCCAGGGAGTGGCCGGTCTCGTGCACGGCCACCTGCCCGGAGCGGTCGTTGCCGCCCGAGACCGTGGCGATGCCGGAGTACCCGAGCGGGGAGACCACGTCGTTGTAGCCGGCGCCGCCGTACTTGGCGCTGTTGGCGACCACGAGGACGAGGTCCGCCTTCGGCGCCTTGGCGGCGTAGCGGTCGACGGCGGCCGTGTCGACGCAGAGCAGGCGTTCGACGTCCTCGCACCAGAAGTAGGAGCCGAGGGCGGTCTGCCGCACGGTGGCCCGGTCCGGGTCGCCCGTGATGCCGGACTCGGTGGAGACGGCCTGCACGGCCCAGACGTTGAAGAGTGAGCGGTAGGTCGTGTAGGGCTCGACGCCGGTGATCTCCTGCCACTTGGTGGCGGCGTCGGCGAGGAACTTCTGCTGTTCGGCGGCCGTGTAGCCGTCACCGATCACCACCACGTCGAGCTTGCTGTCGGTGCTGCCGTTGCTGACCAGCGGGGTGACGGTGCCGTCGCCCGCCGGGGGCCCGGCCAGCGACTGCGGGGCGACGAACGGCGAGGCGGCGGGCACCCGGGCGCGGCTGATGCTGCCGTCCTCGGCGAACGCCTCGACCTGGTGGGCGCCGGTTCGCGCGCCGGTCACGGGTGCGCCGGTCGCCGGCGGGGTGGCCGGGGCGGCGGTGGCCGGGACGGCCCAGGAGCAGAGGGCTGCCAGGGCCGTGACGCCGGCCAGGGCGGTGGTGGCGAGCCTGCGGTGACGCACGGGGACCTCCGGGAGGGGCGGGGGCGGGCGGGGCGGGGGCGGTGCTGGGACACGGTGCGGCGGAACGCCGGCGGGGGTGCTTAAGTGTCGAGATAATCGGACTGAAACAGGGAGTTAATCTAAGCCACTGTCACGTCCACGACAATAGGGCGGGACGAGAACGGGCCGACACCCGACGGAAGGGGCGCACATGACCTCGGAACAGGACCCGGCCGACATCGGCCGACGCGTCCGACAACTGCGCAGGGAAAGGCACTTGACGCAGCGCATGCTCGCCGAGCCCGCCTACACCGCCGCCTACGTCTCCACCGTCGAGGCCGGCCGGGTACACCCCTCGGAGGCGGCGCTGCGCCACCTGGCCGAGCGCCTCGGCGTCACCTTCGACGAACTCGCCACCGGCCGGCCGGCCCACCTGGCCACCGAGCTGGGCATCGCCCTGGCGGACGCCCAGAGCGCCCTGGCCGACGGCGACACCGCCGAGGCGGCCCGCCGCTTCACCGCCGTCCGGGACCGCGCCGACCACTACGGCGTCGAGTCCGTCCGCCCCGCCGCCCTGCTCGGCCTCGGCGACTGCGCACTGGAGGCCGGGCGCCTCGACGACGCCAGGGAGCACTTCGAGCAGGCCGAGCGCCTCCTGGCCGACGAGCCGCTGCCGCGCCGCGCCGCCGCGATCCGCGGCCGGGCCGTCGCCCACCTGCTGGCCGGCGAACTGCGGTACGCCTGCTACCTGCTGGAGACCGCCATCGACCGGCTCAATGCCGGCGGCCTGCACGACCCCGACGCGCTGCTCCTGCTGTACTCGGCCGCCATCGGCCCCTACATGGACATGGGCGCCCACGCCCGCGCCGCCCAGGCCGCCGAACTCGCCCTCGCGCTGGCCCCCGACGCCACCGACCCCGCACTGGTCGCCGGGCTGCACCGCAGCGTGGCCCGCACCCTGATCGCCGACGGCCGGGCGGCCGAGGCCGACGCCTCCCTCGCCAAGGCGCAGGCGCTCTACCAGCGCCTGCGCCTCACCTCCGACCTGGCCAAGTGCCACTGGATGCGCGGCTACGTGCACGCCCAGGCCGGCGACCTGGCCCGCGCGGAGGACGAACTGCGCACCGCCCGCGCCATGTTGGCCTCCCGGCAGGCGGAGCTGTTCACGCACCAGGTGGACGTCGAACTCGCCGACGTCCTGCGCCGCCGCGGCCGGCACGAGCAGGCCGACGACCTGCTGCGCAGCCTCCTCGACCGGATCGGCCCGGACCGCGGCACCGTCCACGCCGCCGGGGCGCACCGGCTGCTCGGACTCATCGCCGAGGACCGGGACGACCCGGGCACCGCCGAGCGGCACTACGTCGATGCCCTCGCCCTGCTCGAACGGGCGGGCGCGGCGGGCGACCTCGCCGACCTCTGCCGCCTCCTGGGCGACCTGCTGCGCCGCACCGGCCGGGTGGAGCGCGCCCTGGACGTCTACCGGATCGGCCTCGGCCACCGCGCCGCCCCGGGCACCACGACCCTCGGCCCGGCCCCGGCCGCCCCGCCGATCCCGACGACGGCCGGTCCGGCCACGACGGGCCCGACGACGACGGGCCCGACGACGACCGGCCCGGCCACGACGGGCGGGTAGGCGGCCGAGGGGGCGGACGGGTAGGCAGACGGGCAGGCGGGCGATCCTCCGGGCGTCGGGTGCGCCCCGTCAGTCGTGGAAGTCGCTCGGGCGGACGCGGTAGACCTGGAGGTTCAGCCCGTAGTACTTACCGGTCTCGCCGACCCACTCCATGCCGAGCCGCTTCGCCATCGCGATGGCGCGGGTGTTGTTCGGCCGGGCGACGGCGAACAGTTCCTCGGCCTCCTGCGTGAACGCCCAGGCGATCAGGGCGCGGCCGGCCTCGGTGGCGTAGCCCTTGCCCCAGGCGTCGGGGGCGAGCTGCCAGTTCATCTCCAGGTCGTCCTCGAACGGCGGCAGCAGCCGGATGCCGAGACCGCCGACGACGGCCCCGTCCTCCTTGCGCTGCACGGCCCACCGGCCCCGAGGGGGCGGCAGGTTCGGCTGCGCCTCCTGCCAGGCCTGCAGCACCGACCGCATCGCCGCCACATCGGCGACGCGGTCCATCGCCGGGGTCAGCCAGTGGGCGACGTCCGGCGAGCCGTAGATCGCCAGAGCGGCCTCGGCGTCGTCCGGGGACCAGTCCCGGATGATCAGCCGGTCGGTGGTCAGCGAGATGTCCATGGGCCGGAACCTCCTCGCGCTTCCTGAAGCACATCATCCCCCCGCCCGCCGGTGTGTGCGCGAGGAGCCCGCGGCGGGGGTGCGGCGCCGGGTGAACCGCCCACCCGTGCCGTGCCGGGTGCCGGTGCCCGGACCCCCGGGCCGGTGCGGTTCGGGCGGATTCGGTGGATGCCGGGTCAGCCGGAGCGGGGCGGGGTAGACCGGGGTGGGGGACAGCCACGCGTGGGGACCGCCGAGGTCCCGAGGGGGAGCCATGGCATATCTCGTCGAGCTGCCGGTCGGTGCGGCGGACGGCCGGTCGGACATCGTGAAGGTCGAGATCGAGCAGGCCGCGGAGGGCCTGGTGCAGGTCGCCCGGCCGGGGCAGGTGGTGGCCCGTGCCACCCGGTCCCTGGGTGAGCTGCTGGCCGGGGTGCGGCCGGTGGCGCAGGACTTCGTCGACGGGTTCCGGGGCATGGTCCACGCGCCGGACGAGATCGGCATCGAGTTCGGACTGTCGTTGTCCGCCGAGGCGGACGTGATCATCTCCAGTACCTCGGCCCAGGCCAACTTCAAGGTCTCGCTGACCTGGCACCGGTCCCCGGTCGACGAACCGGGCGGGGGTGTCGAGCCGGCGGCGGAGCCCGCGTCGTGACCGGGCCGGGCCCGGGTCCCGACGGGGAGACGGGACCGGGACCGGGGACCGGGGCGAAGGCGCTGGACGCGGCGGTGCTGCGGGTGCACGACGCGCTGGCCCGACCGGTCGGTGCGGGCTTCCTGGTCACCCCCGAGCTGGCGCTCACCTGCGCGCACGTGGTCGCGGCGGCGCTCGCCGGTCAGGGCGTGGAGGCGGGTGTCGGGTCCTGGGTCTTCGTGGACCTGCCGCTGCTGCCCAGGTCACCGGTGAGGCCCGCGCCGGACGGGTCGCACAGGTCGGACGGCTCGCCCGGGTTGCCCGGGTCGCCCGGCCCGGACGGTTCCCCCGGCCCGGAGGGCCCCGACGGGCCCGCCGTGGCGGGAGCGATGGCGGTCGTCGTGCACTGGGTGCCGCGCGCCCCGGACGGCAGCGGGGACGTCGCACTGCTGCGCCTGGCCGCCCCGTTGGCCGGCGCCCGTCCGGTCCGGCCGGTGGAGACCAGGTCCGAGGACGTCTGGGGCAACCCGGTGCGGGTGTTCGGGTTCCCGGCCGGGCGGTCGGACGGGGTCTGGCACTCGGGCGTGCTGCGGGACCGGCAGGGCGGCGGGTTGATGCAGGTCGACCTCGCCGCGGGCGGCTACCGGGTCTCCGGAGGGTTCAGCGGGAGCCCGGTGTGGGACGACCGGCTCGGCGGAGTGGTCGGCATGGTGGTGGTGGCCGAGGCGGGGGACCCCGCGGCGAGCTACCTGATCCCCACCGACGGCCTGATCGCGGCCTGGCCGGAACTGCGGGCCGTCGCGCTGGCGCCGTCGCCGTTCCGCAGCCTGACCTCGTTCAGGGAGTCGGACGCGCACGTGTTCCACGGCCGGCGGGCCGAGAGCGAGGAGGTGGCCCTCCTGTCGGCCCGCGAGCGCTGGGTCACCGTGGTCGGCCCGTCCGGCTCCGGGAAGTCGTCGCTGGCCATGGCCGGGGTGGTGCCCCGTCGTCGTGCCGCCGGCGCGCTGGCGGTGATCCTGCGGCCGGACTCCGGCAGCACCCCGCTGACGGCGCTCGCCGCCGCGCTGCTGCCGCTGCTGGAGCCGGAGCTGTCGGAGACGGAGCGCCTGCTGCGGATCCCCGACCTGGCCGCCGTGCTGGCCCGGCCCCAGGGCGTCGCCGATCTCGCGCCCCGGCTCCTGGAACGGCACGGCGCCCGCCAACTGCTGCTGGTGCTCGACCAGTTCGAGGGACTTCTGGCGTTCGACCGGGTCGCCGTCGACGAACTGGCCGCAGCGCTGTTCACCGACACCCTGCCGGGCACCGTCCGGATCCTGACGACCCTGCGGGCCGACTTCCTGGAGGCGGCCCTCGCCCATCCGCGGCTCGGCCCGGTGATCAGCCGGCAGGTCTACGCACTGGGGCCGATGAGCCGCCAGCAGCTGTCCGAGGTCGTCACCGCCCCGGTCGAGGCCGTCCCGGGGGTCCGCTACGCCCCGAACCTGGCCGAGCGCCTGCTCGACGACACCGGAGCCGAGCCGGGCGCTCTGCCGCTGCTGGGCTTCACCCTGGACCTGCTCTGGCGCGACCAGAGCGCGGGCCTGCTGACTCATGAGGCGTACGAGGGGCTCGGCGGAGTGAAGGGCGCCCTGGGCGGCTACGCCGCCGGCGTCCTCCGGCGGGAGGTGCCTCCGGCGGACGAGCAGGTGGCCCGCCTCCTGTTCACCCAGCTCGTCCGGGTGCCGATGGGCGCCGTGTCGGCCACCCGGCGGACCGCGCTGCGCACCGACCTCGGCGAGGACGAGTGGCGCATCGCCCAGGCCCTCGCCGCCGACCGCCTGCTGGTCACCGGCCGCAGCGCCGAGGGCGTCGAGACGGTGGAACTCGCGCACGAGGCGTTGATCAACGCCTGGGACAAGCTCCGGGGCTGGGTCGAGGAGGACCGGGCCTTCCTCGCCTGGCGGGAGGTCCTGCGGCACGACCGGGACCGCTGGGAGCGCAGCGGGCGGCCCCGCGACCTGCTGCCGACCACGACGGCACTGGCGGGCGCCCAGCCGTGGCTGCGCGGCCGGCCCGGGTACCTGAACGAGGCCGAACGGGACTACCTGGAACGCGGGCGGGTCCACCGGCGGTCGCGCAAACGGCGGTGGCGGTGGACGGCCGCGCTGCTGTGCGTCCTGCTGGTGGCCGCCACGGCCGGGGGAGTGCTGGCCGAGCGACAGTCGGACGCCGCCGCCCGGCAGGCCGCGATCGTCCATTCCAAGGGCCTGGCAGCACGCGCGCAGACGCTCGGCAGCACCGATCCCGGGCTGGCCGCCCAGCTCGCCGTCGCCGCCTACCGCGCCTCCCCCACCCCGGAGGCCTCCGCCCAGCTGTTCGACCTGAGCGGCACCCTGCTGAACAGTGTCGTCGGCGAGGCCGGGGGCCCGGTCCTCATCCTGGCGACCGCCCTGCACGGGACGCTGGCCGCCGCGCTGAACGAGGACGGAGCGGTGCGGATCTGGGACCTCGCCGATCCGTCCGCCCCGGCCCTCCGGTCGACCGTCGACACCGGCATGGTGGGCATCGCCCTCACCCCGGACGGCTCCCACCTGGCGGGCGGCTGCGGCGGCGAGGGCCTGTGCCTGTGGAGCCTCACCGACCTCGGCAAGCCCGTGATCGCGGCCCGGCTGCCCAGGCTGTTCGACCCGTCGGACCAGCGGGTGACCGTCCCGGCCATGGCCATCAGCGCGGACGGCACTCTGCTGGCGGCGGCCGGCGGGAACGGCGACACCCTGCTCTGGTCGATCGCCGACCGCTCCGCCCCCAAGGGGCTCACCCGGCTGCGCAATCCCACCGAAGAGGGGCCGACCGCCCTCGCGGCCGTCGCCTTCGCACCGCAGGGCAACCTGCTCGCCTCCACCGTCCAGGGCGGCAGGACCCAGGTCTGGGGCCTCGCGGACCCGGCGGACCCGGCCGGCCTCTCCGCCCTGGAGACCGGGTACAAGTCGATCGCGTTCAGCCCCGACGGCACCCTGCTGGCCGCCGGCAGCCAGCGGGAGGTCGGTCTCTGGCGAGTAAAGGATCCGAGCGCTCCCGATCCGATCAGGGTCGGTATGGACGGCTCCGCGAACATCAGCGGGGTGGCCTTCGGCCGGGACAGCGACCTCCTCGCCTACGGCGGGACGGACGTCAAGGATCCCAAGGGGGACCTCTGCTTCGCCTCCCTGTCCCCGCAGGACACGGACCTGGGTTCCACGACGTCGAGTTGCACCAAGACCGCCTTCGGCGTCTACGCCATGGCCACCGGCGGGGCGGGCGGGCTGCTGACCGCCGGCGCCGACGGTGTGGTGCGCCGATGGCGTTCACCGGGGCGGCAGATCGACCAGGCCCGGCAGCCCGGCGGCCCCGACTCCTGGTCGTTCAGTCCGGACGGACACCTGATGGCCGCGCCCCAGCAGCCCCCGATGCAGATGCCGCCCCTGCAGACGCAGTCCGTCGGGATCTGGGACATCTCCGAACCCGAGGGCCCCGTCCTCGTCGCGACCCTGCCGGTCTCGGTGCGGGGCACCGCGTTCATCCGTGAGCGCGGACTGTTGACCATCGGGTGGGAGGGCGAGGTCCAGCTCTGGAACGTGAGCGATCCGCACCATCCGGTCAAGGCCGGCTCCCTGGGCACCGCCGAGTTCCCCGCTACCTCCTCGGGCACGATCCTGACGGTCGGAGTCACCTGGTCCGCCCCGGGCGCCGTCATGGCGGTGATCGGCGGCGGGGCACTCCACCTGTGGCGGGTCGGCGACGCGCTCGACGCGGAGGAGGTCGGTTCGATCCCCGCCCCCGACTCCGGGGGCTACGACGCCGGCGTCCTGGACCACGGACGCACGGCCTACCTGGCGAGCAAGAGCGGGTTCGAATGGTGGGACATCGGCGACCCGGCGAAGCCGAGGCGCGCCGGCTCCTCGACGATCAAGCCGCCGGACGCTGCGGGCGACTCCGGCGACGGGTGGAACATGGGTTCCGCGGTGTCCCGGGGCACCGCCGCCGGGGCGGTCATGGCCGTCACGAGCACCCCGGACCTCACCTGCAAGTGCTCGTCCCTGGAACTGTTCCGGTTCACCGGGGGAGGCGAACCGGCCTCACGGGTCACCCTGCCCGGGGCCTTCGGCAACGCGCTCGGCCTGAGCAGGGACAACCGGTTGCTCGCCGCGGCCGGGAACAGCGGCAGTACGGTCACCCTCTGGGACATCACCGATCCGCAGCACCCCCGACCCCGGACCTCCGTCCAGACACTGCAGGACGTCGAGGGCATCGAGTTCGCCGAGAACGGCGAGCTCATGACCGTCTGGAACAGCACGGCCCTCGAACTCTGGGACGTCCGCGACCCCACCGCTCCCGTCCTGACGGCTCCCGTCGCCAACCCGAGCGGCGGATCGATCCGCGCGGTCGCGCTGGTGGCGGCCGGCCCGACACTCCTGGTCGCCTCCAACCAGCGCGTCTCGCTGCTCGACACCGACCCCGCCAAACTCGCCGCCCGGCTCTGCTCCTACAGCACGGGCGCCATCAGCCGCTCGCAGTGGGAGAAGTACGTGCCCGAAGTCGCCTACCGGGACCCGTGCTCCAGTCGCTAGCCGACGGGGCCTACGTCGGTGGCTGCTATTCGGCGGGGATGCCGCGGAGGAGGAAGGGGAGGTGGGCGCCGCGGGTGAGGGCGTCGAGGGCTTGGGTGACGCGGTGGTGCTGGTCGGGGTCCATGGTGTCGGCGAGGTGGTCGGGGTGGATGAAGTGGAGGCCGGTGATGTGGTGCGGGGGTCGGTGGTGGGTGGTGGTGGCTTGTTGGGCGCGGGTGAGGCGGCCGCCCCAGTAGACGAAGTCGATGGCTTCGGGGAGGAGTCGGGCGTCGGTGTAGTCGGTGGCGAGGATGCTGCGCAGGGGGAGGACGAGGCCGGTTTCGGTCTCGGTGTGACGGCGGGCGGCGAGGTGGGGGAGTTCGTTGCGTTCGGCGCTGCCGCCGGGGAGGGTGAGGCCGTTCTGGTGGGTGGTGGCGACGAGGAGGACGGCGCCGTCGGGGTCGAGGGCGAGGGTCTGGTGTCCGAGGCGTCGGCGGGGCGGGTGGGTGAGGATCTCGGGCAGGGGGTAGAGCATGGTGCGCTCCTGGGGTGGAGGGGGGTGGAGTCGCCAGGTGTAGGCGGTGGGGAGTGCGGCGACGACGCCGGTGGTGAGGATGAGGCCGAAGACGAGGAGTCGGGGTGTGAGCGGCCCGTCGCGGATGGGCCGGCAGGCGAGGGCGCCGGCTCCGGCGCTGAGCGCGGGGATGGTGAGGGTGGCCGCGAGGAGCCTGGATGCCGGGCTCACGCCGCGCTGTTCGCGCGGGGCGGGCTCGGGTGCTGGACGGGGATGTGGCGGGGCTGGTCGAGCCGCTGGAGGTCCTCGGGCCGGGTGGTCCACTCGCAGCCGCCGGCTTCGGGCCGGAGGTAGGCGGCGCCGCCGAGGGTGTCCATGTAGACGCCTTCGGCGGGCTGCCCGTTGGGGGAGCGGTGGGCCCGGTCGCGGACGACTTCGCCGATCTGGGGCTGGTAGGCGGGCGTGCGGGGGCGGCTGGGCATGCGGGCTCCACTGGTTGCTGTGAGTCCCCGAATTGTTGCGGGGTGTAGCCATGGTGGCCCGAGTGGCTCTACGATTGCCAGGGTCTAACCTTGACTGTTCCGTCTGGTTACGGGGGGCAACGCCCATGCAGAGCAATGAGATTGACGCAGCGGCATCGCCACTCGCACGCTTCGGCGCAGAACTCCGCAGGTCGAGGCGGGCCATGCGGTGGTCCCAGACCGAGCTGGGGCTGCGGATGGGCTACTCGAATGCGATGGTCTCGTACGTCGAACGAGCGAAGAAGTCCGTAACTTCTAACTTTGCGGTTAGAGCTGACGAGGTATTCGAGACCGGAGGTACCTTCTACGAACTCTGGTGCCGATACTCCAAGGCAAGCCTGCTGGAGGGCTTCCCCGAGTTCGCCGACGCGGAGGCGCGGTGCCGCCGTCTGCGGGAGTTTGCCCTCACGATCGTCACCGGACTGTTTCAAGTGGCCGAGTACGCCGAGGCGCTGGCCTTCGCGGCCGTACAGCGAGGGGCGATCACCCAGTCTGCGGCGGAACAGCGGGTCGAGTTCCTTGCCACTCGTCAGCGAGTACTCGATCGGAAGACGCCGCCGAGGATCCATGCCGTGCTGGACGAGAGCTGTCTGGCGCGACTGATCGGTGGCCCGACCGTCATGGTCAAACAGCTCGACCACCTCGCAGAACTGGCAGCCCGTCCGAACGTCACCATCCAGCTGGCGCCGTTCGATCTAGGGGAGCACCTGCCGTTCAAGATGCCGGTGACCCTGCTGGATCTCCCGGATGGTTCGGTCGTGGGCTATGCCGAGTCACATGCGCGTGGTCATCTCGAACGAACCCGTGAAACGGTCTCGACATGGGAGAGAGAGTACGATCAGCTGGTGGTGGAAGCGCTGCCCAAGGCGGCATCCCTGGCACTGATCCACAAGGCTCGGAAGGAGCTAGCCCCATGAACCCCGACCTCTCCGGCGCATCCTGGGCCAAGTCGTCGTACTCCGACAATGGCGGTCAGTGTCTGGAGGTCTCGGCGGACTTCCCGGGCACCGTTCCCGTGCGTGACTCCAAGGACCCCGAGGGCCCCGCGCTCGTCTTCCCCGCCGATGCCTGGCAGTCGTTCATCGCCGGTGTTCGGACAGGTGAGTTCGGCGCCGTCTGAGCTGGCCTGCGTGTGAGGGCCCCGACCGGCATGCCGGTCGGGGCCCTTGCCGTGGGGTGTCTGTAGCTCGTCGGCGGTGGGTATGTTGAGCGTGTGCGACGGACCGAAGGGACCTGAGGAACATGCCTGTTGATCTCACCGGCGCCAGGTGGCACAGGAGCACGTACAGCACCAATGGGGGCGAGTGCCTGGAGGCTGCCGCGGGCGTTCCCGACCTGATCCCCGTGCGTGACTCCAAGGATCCCGAGGGCCCGTCGTTGGTCTTCCCTGCTGATTCCTGGCGGTCCTTCGTTTCCGCTGTCCGCGCCGGTGACTTCGGCGCGGTCTGACTCAAGGAGTTGGCCCCATGATCCCTGCCTTGTCCGGTGCCTCCTGGGTGAAGTCGTCCTACTCCGGGAACGGCGGCAACTGCCTGGAGGTCTCCACGAGCGTCCCCGGCGCCGTCCCCGTCCGGGACTCCAAGGACCCCGACGGCCCCGCGCTCGTCTTCGCCGCCGATGCCTGGCAGTCGTTCGTCGCCGGTGTCCGGTCCGGGGAGTTCGGCAGCGTCTGAGCGCGGCCGCATCCCGGTCGGGGTGAAACCCCAGGTTCTTGGGGTACCGGGGGCCTTGGCGGCGTCCAAGACTGTGGCTATGGACACCATCGAGCAGACCCGAACCACCGACAACCGGGAGATCGTGCGTGCCTTCATCGACGCACTGTTCACCCAGGGCGACCTCGCGGCCGTCGACGAGTACCTCGCCGAGGACTTCCTCAACCACGACCCGCCGGTCGGCACCGACACCAGCCGTGAGGGCATGCGCGCGGCCGCCGTGCTGTTCCGCGGTGCGTTCCCCGACTGGCACGCCATGCCCGACTTCCTCGTCGCCGAGGGTGACATGGTCGTGGAGCACTTCAGCGCCAGTGGCACCCAGCGCGGCGAGATCTTCGGCGCGCCGCCCACCGGCCGTACCGTCACTCTGCGGGGGATCAACATCTTCCGGCTCCGGGAGGGCCGCATCGTCGAGCGCTGGGGCCGGCTCGACGAGCTGGGGCTGCTGCGCCAGCTCGGGCTCGTCCCGGGCCCGGGGTAGTCGGGCGGCGTACGCTGATGTACGTGGTGGCAGGCGCGGTCGTGGAACGCCGACTCGCCGACATCGAGCGACGGTGCCGCAGCGGGCTGGACACCGCCGCGCTGGGCTCGGAGATCGTCGGCCGTCTGCGCCGGGTGGTGCCGGCGGAGGCGGCCTTCTCCGCGACCGTCGATCCGGTGACGCTGCTGTTCACCTCGGCGACCGCCGAGGACCCGCTCGGCCCCGCGACGGCGCTGTTCCTCGACAACGAGTTCGGGCAGGCGGACGTCAACAAGTTCGCGGGCCTCGCCGGGGCGGCGGATCCGGTCGGGTCGCTGGACCGGGCCACCGAGGGCAGCCGGACGGACAGCGCCCGCTACCGGGAGATCATGGCCCCGCTGGGGCTCGGCGACGAACTGCGCGCCGCGCTGGTCACCGGGCACCGCTGCTGGGGAGTGCTCTGCCTGCACCGGGAGGCCTCCTCCCCGGGCTTCACCGATGAGGAGATCGCTCTGGTCCGACGCGTCGCTCCGGTTCTGGCGGCCGGTCTGCGCACGGCGGTCACCGCGCTACCGGCTCCGAACGCCACCGCCGGCCCGGACGGGGTGGGCCTCATCCTGCTCGACTCCGCGCTCAGGACGGTGTCCATGAGCCCCGAGGCCGAGCAGTGGCTGACCGACTTCCCCGACGGCGACCGGCAGGACGCGGGCCTGCTCCCGGTCAGCGTGCTCGCGGCCGCCGCCGGACCGGTGCCCTCGACCGTCCGCGTCCGAGGGCGCTCCGGCCGGTGGCTCGCCCTGCACACCAGTCGCCTGGGCGCGCAGATCGGCGTGGTGGTGGAACCGGCCCGACCGGCGGAACTCGGCGCGGTTCTCCTCAGCGCCCACGGACTCACCGACGCCCAGACCCGGGTCGCCGCCCTGGTCATCCGGGGGCGGTCCACCCGCGAGCTGGTCGACGAACTGCACATCTCCGCCAACACCGTGCAGGAGCACCTGACCGCCGTCTTCGACAAGTTCGGTGTGCGCAGTCGCCGCGAGCTGGTGGCCGTGGTGCTGGCGGACCTGTCCGGGTTCGCCTAACGGCCGGTCCTCGTGGCGGCTGACGGCTTCGTCGGGGCCGAACTGCGGTGAACCGCCTCAAGGAGTCGGCGCAGTGCCGGGGGAGGCGGGCCGCTGCGGACCGCGAGCGACGTGGTGACGGTGAGGCCCGCGAGTGGGCGGTAGGCGATCCGGGGGACCGGGGGCAGGCCGGACACCCGGTAGAGGACCGTCCACGAGGGCGCGTCGTCGGCGATCTCGGTGAGCGTCTCGCGCAGCGTGGTGAACGGCGGCCCGGTGACCGGTGTGCCGAGGTCGGCCGCCTGCCAGGCGGCGGTGATCAGGTCGTGGAAGGGCGGGTTCCGCGCGCGCGGGGCCAGGCGCAGCGGCAGGTCGCGCAGGTCGGCCGGACGGAGCGGATCGAGCGCGGCCGCCGGGTGGTCGGCCGGCAGGGCGGCGTACAGCGGGTCGCTCCAGAGCGGGAGCAGCTCCAGCCCGGGGACGGCGGCCGGGCCGCGTACGAAGGCGGCGTCCAGCGTGCCCGAGCGGACTTGGGCGAGCCGTTCCGGCGGGGCGGCCCGGGTGAGCCGGACGCGGAGCTGCGGCGCGAGGTCCGACAGCGCCGACAGGACGTCGTAGAGCCGGTCGCCGGGCCCGTGGACGGCGCCGAGCCGGAGTACGCCCTCGGCCCCGGCGGCGATCTCGGCCGCCACCCGGCGGGTGCGGTCGGCCGCCGCGAGGACGGCGCGGGCCTCCGGCAGCAGGCGCTCACCGGCGGCGGTCGGCCGGACGCGCCGGGTCGAACGGTCGAAGAGGATCACCCCCAGCTCGCGCTCCAGCCGCATGACCTGCTGGCTGACGGCCGACTGCACGATGCCCAGCCGATCGGCGGCGCGCCCGAACCCGCCCTCGTCGGCCACCGCCACCGCGTAGGCCAGTTGCCGGAGTTCCATGCTCCCCGTCCGTCGTCGTCTTCCGCCGCGTCCCCGACCGATCGCGATCACTGATCGGTGTCATCGCCAACTGCTCCTGGTTCGCCCGCTATTCCCGCGTTCGAATGGATCCGATCAGTCGCTTACCCACGAAGGACGTACCGATGCCGACCCCGTACCCCACCACCCCCGAAGCGATCCGCGAGCCGCTGCTCGTCCGGGCGGCCGACGCCGAGCGCGTCGCCCTGGCCGCGGGCAGCGCCTTCCACCTGCTGGCCGACGGCGGCGGCAGTGGTGCCGACGCGCCGGGCGGCGGAGCGTTCGGCGTCAACCGCCTCGTCCTGGCGGAGGGGGCGGACGGCGCCCGGCCGCACTACCACGCGCGGTCCTCCGAGCTGTTCTACGTGCTCGGCGGCGTCGCGGAGTTCCTGCTGGGTGACCGGTCCAGGGTCGCCGCCGTGGGCGACCTCGTCGTCGTCCCGCCCGGGCTGCCGCACGCGTTCGGCGCGGCGCCCGGCCGGACGGCCGCCCTGCTCGTGGTGATGTCACCCGCGGTGGAGCGCTTCGGGTACTTCCGCCACCTCGGCCGGGTCGCCGCCGGGCTGGACACCTTCGACCGGCTCCTCCCCGAACAGGACCGCTACGACGTGCACTTCACGGATCCCGTGCCCTGGCAGCAGGCCCGGTCCCGCGCCTGAACCGGACACCTGGGCCGGCGTGTGGTCTCGGCGGTGTGGTCCCGGCCGCTGTCAGTGCGGCGTGAGAGGCTCGCCGCATGGCGATCACGGTCGAAGAGGTGCGCACCCTGGCCCGGTCCCTGCCGCGTACCGAGGAGGCGCTGGTCAGGGACCGGGTCAAGTTCCGGGTCCGGGGGATCGTCTACCTGGCGTTCTCGTGGGACGAGACGGTCATGGGCTTCGCCTTCCCCAAGGAGGAGCGGGCGGCCCTGGTCGCGGCCGAGCCGCAGAAGTTCCTGATGCCGGAGCCGGCGGACGAGCGGTTCAACTGGGTGCAGGTCCGCACGGACGCCGTCGACGCGACCGAGATGCGTGAACTGGTCGTCGAGGCCTGGCGGATGGTCGTCCCGAAGAAGGTCGCGGCCGAGTACCTGGGGGCGAGCGGCGCGTCGTAGCGCTCAGGCCCGTGCCGCGGGCCGGTGGGTCCAGAGCCAGTGGCCGGAGGCACCCGTGGCCGGCAGGCCGGGCCCGCCCTGCCCGTTGTCCAGGGGATCACCGCCCTGCATCATGAAGCCCTCGATGACGCGATGGAAGACCGTGCCGTCGTACAGCCGCGCGTTGCTCGGCCGGCCGGTGTTCGGGTCGACCCACTGCCGTTCGCCCTGGGCGAGCTCGACGAAGTCCTTGCTGTCGTCGGGGCGTGGTTCGGCAGCAGCCGGACCACGATGTCGCCCTTGTTGGTCGTCAGCGTCGCATACAGCTCTTCCGCCATGACGAAACTTCGATACCTGATCGCAGTTGCAGGTCCACAGTGCGGCAATGCGCGGGGCGCGGCCCGGCCACGCACCGGTGCGTGTGGCGCTCCCGTGGCAACGAGTTCGTCGAGGTCGGCGATCCCGGCGGGCCGGTCCAGGGCACCCGGCCGCGGACCGTCCCGCCCCGACTGCCACCGCGTGTCGTGCCGGCCCCCGGTCGCGCCCGCCCGTGTGCCGGCCGCTCCTCCGTACGTGGCCTGCGGCGTGGGCCGGGTCAGGGAAGGAGCCGGGCGTGGTGGACGGCGTGGGAGCCGGGGCCGGGGGCGAGTGGGCCCGGCACCGGGGGGCCGGTGACGCTCTTGGTGTCATCGTCGTCGTCCGTGAACGTCGACGTGATCGAGCCCGCGGCCGAGGAGAGCACGCCGATCACGAGGAACGCCACCAGCAGGCCGCGCCCGCCGCTGCTCAGCACCAGGGGGTGGGTCCCCGACACCGGCCCGCTCGGCGCGGTGGTCGGCTCGTCGCCGAACAGCCGCTTCGGATAGGCGGAGGTGAGCATCAGCAGATACGCCAGGTACCGCATCCGGTAGCGCAGGATCGCCGCGGTGGCCTCGAACAGGGCCTGCGGCATCCGGCCCAGGATCAGGACCACCAGCCAGCTGATGAAGGCGACCGTCCACCAGCCGCTGTACAGCACGGCCTGGATGATCATCGCGGGGATGGCCAGGATGATCCGGAAGAACACCGCGAGCCGGTTGAGCTCACCGGGCCGCAGTTCGACCTGTACCGGGTAGCCCGGGGTCCGGAACGCGAAGGGCGGGTAGCGGTCGTGGGTGAGCAGCAGGTACGCGTTCACCCGGGTCTCGTAGGGGACGTACCCCGACAGGTAGTCGGCGGCGAAGCCCGGCAGCCGGCCGAGGAACAGCGCACCGAACCAGCCGATCACGGTGACGAAGAACGCCCCCACCGACAGCGCCCAGACCACGATGAACTGCGGGATCAGCAACAGGATCCGCACCAGCACGGTGAGCCGGTTCTGCGGGCCCGGCGGGGACATGTCCAGCACCGGCAGCCACTCGCTGTCCGAGGGAGCGGGCGCGGGGGGAGCCTGCCACATCCGGGCCTCCAGGTCTCGACACCAGGCACGGCGGTACACCGCCGTGTGCTCCGAAGATCGCAGCCGCCCGGCGCCTCCGCGCGCTGCGCTGGGCCGCCCGGGCGACCGCCGCGCGGCGCGGAACGCTGTCGCCCGGGCCGGCTCGCGCCCTCGGGTGCCCTGCTGGGCGCGGCTGATTCGTACACTTCCGATGGTTTGGATGATCGAAATCGCGCCTTGAATGGTCTCGTGTCGATCAGGGTCGATCAGTTTCTGGCATCGAGCCTCTCGCCCCGATGTCGGGAGGAATGATCGCAAGGGCGGTCGGCCGTGCCGCTGCTGTGTCATGTCTCGGCCATGCAGTGCTCATGTGTGGGGGTGCCCGGTTGCCAGCCATCGACGACCACGACGACCGCTTCTACGGCCTTGACGGGCAGGACGGCCGTCACCGGCGTGCCGACCGCTTCGACTTCGACGACCACGCGGACCGTCACCATGCGGACCGTGTGCACGCGGACCGCGACCGCGAGGACCGTGAGGACGACGACGGTGCCGAGCACGACGCCCTCGCGGACTTCGACGAGTTCCTCCGGATCTCCGCCGGCCTCACCGGCTTCGACGAGGGGGAACTGCGCGCCACCGGCATGGCCCACGAGCACCACCGCACCCTGCTGGCCCGCCGGGTCCGCGACGAACACGCCCTCGTCCACCTCTGGTACGTCGGTGCCTGGCCCGGCGAACAGCCCTCCTCGCCCCGCGCCTACGACCGGGGCCTGATGTGGCGCACCTTCCAGGGCGTCGCGCCCGGCACCGCCGCGCCCGGACACGGCAGCTGGGCCGAGGCGCCGCAGTACGGCGGCGGCCGATGAGCGCGCGCTGGGACGCCGTCGTGGTCGGCGCGGGCTTCGCCGGCTCGCTGGTCGCCGAGCGGCTCGGAGCGCAGGGCTGGCGCGTCCTCGTCCTGGAGGCCGGGCACCCCGCGCGTCCCGCCGCCGCCACCGCGACGGCCTACCGCGCGGCCGGCGGCGGGGCGCCCACCTCCCCGTACCCGCTCAGCGAGGACGCGCCGTCCCCCGACGTGGGCGACCTCGCCGGGCGGCCGGACGGCGGCTTCGACGCGACCGGCTACCTGGTCCAGCACGGACCCCTGCCGTACGCCAGCGGCTACCTGCGGGTCAACGGCGGCACCGGGCTGCTCTGGACCGGACTCGCCCCGCGCATGCACCCCGAGGACTTCCGCACCGGCGACCTCGGTCACGGCCGCAACTGGCCGATCGGCTACCACGACCTCGAACCGTACTACCGCCTGGCCGAGCGGGAGCTGGGCGTGGCCGCCGACGCCGACCAGCAGCGCGAGGCCGTCGGCCTGCCCATCCCGGACGGCTACGCCTTCCCGACCCGCGCCATCCCCGCCAGCTACCTCGACCGGCGGCTGGCCCGCGCGCTGGACGGCCGGACCGTCCGCGACCCCGCCGCCCCCGAGGCGGCGAGCCTCGCCGTCGTCCCCACCCCGCACGCCCGCCAAGGCCTGCCGAACCGTCGTGCCGGGGACGCGCCGCACGAACCGGGCACGCCCTGCGCGGGCAGCGCCAGCTGCGTCCCGATCTGCCCGAGCGGCGCCAAGTACACGCCGCTGCGCACCCAGGCCCGCTGGGCACCGACCGTCGAACTGCGGACCGATGCCGTGGCCGCCCGCGTGCTCGCCGACGGCACCGGCCGGATCACCGGCGTCGACTACCTCTCCGGGGGAGTCACCCACCGGGTCGAGGCCGACCTGGTCGTCCTCGCCGCCCACGCGATCGAGAACGCCCGGCTGCTGCTCCTCTCCGGCCTGGCGAACCGCAGCGACCAGGTCGGCCGGAACCTGATGGACCACCCGGCCCTGCTCACCTGGGGGCTCATGCCGGACGCCGTCGGCCCCTACCGCGGCCCGGGGTCGACCAGCGGGCTGGAGGCGTTCCGCTTCGGGGGCGGCCGCACCCGCCGCGCGCCGTTCCGGGTCGAGATCGGCAACTGGGGCTGGTCCTGGGCCGCCGGCCCGCCGCAGGTCGAGGTGGCCGAACTGCTGGCCGCCGGAGTGCGCGGGAAGGAGCTGAGGGAGCGGCTGGGCGACCGGCTCGGCCGGCAGTTCGCGCTCCAGTTCGAGCTGGAGCAGCCCGCCGACCCGGCCAACCGCGTCACCCTCAACCCGGACCGCCGGGACCGGCTGGGGCTGCCGCGCCCCGCCCTGCACTACGACCTCTCGCCGTACGTGCGGCGCGGCATGGCCTCGGCCCGCGCCGTCTCCGACCAGCTGTTCGCGCTGCTCGGCGCCGAGGACCACACCCGCTACGAGGCCGGGCCGCGCTGGCCCGGCCGGCTCGAACACGAGGGCCGCCCGTACGCCTACCGGGGGGCGGGCCACGCCGGCGGCACGCACCTCATGGGCGACTCGCCGACCGACTCCGTCGTCGACCAGTGGCAGCGCTGCTGGGACCACCCCAACCTCTACGCCGTCGGCTGCGGATCGATGCCCTCGCTCGGCACCTCCAACCCCTCGCTCACCATGGCCGCGCTCGCGCTGCGCAGCGCCGACCGGATCCACCGCGACCTGCTGGCGCTGCACGGACCGGTGACGATCGCCGAACCAGCTGCGCCGGCGGCGCCTGCGGTGCCTGCCGCACCTGCCGCGCCGGTCGACCTGCCCGTGCCCGCCCGACGACCGACGGAGTCCCGATGACCGCACTCCCGCTCCCGCCCGTCCCCGAGCCCTACCACCTGCCGTTCCACTACGGCGCGCTGCACAACATCGGGGTGGACTACCTGGTCGCCCCGGGCCCGTGCCGCGACCTGCTCGCCAAGCGCCACCCCGGCCTGGCCGTCGCCCTCTTCGACGGCATGGCCTGCGTCTCGCTGAACTACCAGCTCTACTTCGCGCAGTACCCGGGCGGCGGCGGGATCACCCAGGAGGTGGAGATCAACGTCATCGCCCACCCCGCGTTCGCCGAGGACCGCCTCCCCGAGCTGAACTACGGCCAGTACGCCCGCGGTTACGACCAGACCAAGCTGCTCGGGATCGCCCGGATGCACGTCCTCTGCGACAACCCGCTCGCCATCGACGCGGGCCGCAGGCTCTACGCCGAGCCGAAGCGGCCGGGCTGGTTCGAGGCGGAGCTGCCCTCGCTCAACGCCGCGTCCGTGCGCGAGCGCTGGTCGGTCTCCTGCCGCCGCGCCGCGCTCGGTCCGGACGGGCTGAGCCGCGAGGACGGCGAACTGTTCGCCGTCGAGGCCGACCTGGTGGGCCTCACGCCCGAGGCGGTCAACAGCACGCCGATCACCGGCTACGGCACCGACGAGGAGGGCCGGCTGCTGGCCGGGCCGCTCGACGTCCATGACACCTACCGGTTCTACGCACTGGACGACCGCACCGCGGAGCGGGTCCGGCTCACCCTCGGCGAGCGGCCCTCGGCCGACGACGCGGTCGCCGACCTCGACCGCCTGATCGGGACGGCGCCCGCCGCCGGCGTCTGGACCTACCAGTCCCCGCCGGTCGCCGCCCACAACCGGCCCTACTACGTCCGCTGAGCCGCGCCCACGGCCCGCACCTCGCCCCGGAGGCCGGGCGGACGCAACCTGACCGGCCGACTCCCCGCCCGGCCACCCCGCCCACCTCCGGCGCCGCTGTCAGACCCCCCGGATGACGGGAATCTCGGAACAGCAGCCGCTCAGCTTGTTCTTGAACGTCCGGCTTCGAACGGGCGGGCCCGGTGATCATTCGTCCGGTGTACTTGGGACGGCGGCACGGGTACCGCGTTGAACTGACACCGGATCGTTGCCGCGATCCGGCTCTCACCAGCAAGAACGCCCTCAGGCTCTGCATACGATCACCCCTGTGAATGAAACGCATGGCATAGCCCAATGGATGATCCACCTGCTCTGGGAAGACACGGTCAAGAAGCTCGGGGTCGTTGCTCTCATCGTTGTCGGGATCGGCTCCCTCGCCCGGATCGAGCGGGCACGACGAGCAGCGGGGCGCTGATCCGTCCGGCGTGACCTCCTGGGCGGAAGGTGTGGACGGCGATGCCGCGGCACGTCGTCGGCGACACCGGCCCGCACTGCCCCACGACCGCGCGCACCACCCCGGCGGGCCCCTGAGGCAACCGGCCCGTCTCGGCCGGGGGAATTCCTCAGGAGGTGTGGTCGGGCCAGGGGATGTCGGTGGCGACCGGGGCGGTGTAGTCGATGCCGGGCACCGAGAAGCCGTAGAGGCGGCGGACCTCGGCGCGGAACCAGTCGAGGTCGGCCAGGTCGGCGATGGTCGCCGTGGTGGCGCTCTCCCAGCGGGCCGCGACGGCGGCCTGGACGTCTTCGGTCAGTTCGAAGGTGTCCAGGCGGACCCGGCCCTCGCTGTCCAGGGCGAGCGGGGCGGTGCCGGTGAGCTGGTCCCACAGGGCGGCGAGCTGGTGGATCGGCGGGACGAGGCCGCCCCCGAGGACGCCGCGCAGCAGGCCGGTGTAGAGGGCGATGCCGGGGATCGCGGTGGAGGACTGGGTGACGGCGGCGCCGTTGACGGAGGTCACGGCCCGCCCGCCCACCGTCCTGCCGAGCCGCGCGTCGAGGGTGCGGGCGGTGGCCTCCAGGTGGGCCTTGGCCGCGCCGATGGTGCCCTGCCGGTAGATCGCCGCCGTCAGCGACGAGCCGATGTAGGAGAGCGCGGCGGTGCTGAACCCCTCGGCGAGCAGCCCCCGCCCGGCTAGGTGGTCGATCCAGCGTTCCCAGTCGGCGCCGCCCATCACGGCCACGGTCTGTGCCACGTCGTCGCCCTCGGCCGGCCCGGTCTCGACCTCGCGGACCTCGGGCACGCCGTCCTCGTCGAAGACCAGGGTCTTGGTGCGGTTCACCCCGCCGATCGGCTTGAGGACCGAGGCGTAGGTGGCGCCGGTCTCCGGGTCGGTTCGCCGGGGCGCGGCCACCGAGTAGATCAGGTGGTCCAGCCGGCCGCCGAACCGCTGCTCGACGAGATCGGCGACCTGCTCCTTCATCGCGTCGGAGAACGCGTCACCGTTGAGGAAGACCATGTCCCGCCCGGCGGCGCGGGCGAGATCGGCGGTGGCGGCGGTGCGGTACCAGCCGGCCGTCGCGGTGCGGCGTGCGGTGGGGGCCTTCTCGAAGGACACACCGATACCGCGGATACCCGCCCGCTTGAGACCGGCGAGCGTGGCCGCCAGACCATAGCCGGCGGAGGAACCGATGACCAGCGCCACCGGCCCGTCGCCCTCCGGCGGAGCGGCCGGGGCGGCCGGGGCGGGGCAGGCCTGCCACATGTCGGCCACCAACTGCCCGCACCCGGCCGGGTGGGAGTCGAGAAAGAGGAACCCCCGGTTGCGGGGAGTGAGAACACGCTCGTTCACGATGGCAGTCCTTGGGTCGGCCGTGACAGGAGCGCGGCGGCCGACCGGGCCACCGCGCCCTGCCAGTCTGTTCCAGGTCGCGTGCGGGCGGTGGGCCCTGCCGGGAACAACGATCGCGAGACGATCTTGGAGTGTTTCCACCATGAACGGCCGGGCGCGGGGAGCGGCCCCGACCTGCTGGCCAGGGCTCGGGGGGAGTTCCGCGCTCGCGCCAGGTGGTCCCGGCGAGACCGGGTGGACGTTCTCGGGCAGCGCTCGGTGGACCGGTCAGTCCTGCGACCGGCCGATCGGGAGCGGCTCCTCGCCACCGGACACCGCGGCCTCCGACTCCCACGCGGCGTGGACGCCGCTCTCCCCGCCGGAGGCGGCCGGCTCCTCCTCGGAAGGGTCCGGCGCCCGTGACCAGCGGCCGGCGAGGAGCGTGCCGGCGATCAGCTGGAGCTGGTGATACACCATCAACGGCATCACCAGCAGCCCGGCCTGCGGTCCGAACAGGACGGTCGCCATCGGCAGGCCGTTCGCCAGGCTCTTCTGTGAGCCGCAGAGGACGGCCGCGATGCCGGACGCCCGGTCGAGCCCCAGCAGGCGAGCGCCGAGCCCGGTGAGGGCGAGGGTGGTGGCGAGCAGGGCGAGCAGCACCGCCAGCAGGCCGAGCAGGGCGGTGGGGGTGGTCATGCTCCAGATGCCCTGGGCCACCGCCGCGCTGAAGGCGGTGTAGACGACGAGCAGGATCGAGCCCCGGTCCACCGGGGTGAGGAGGCGTTTGTGCCTGGTGAGGAACCCGCCGATCCTCGGGCGCAGCGCCTGCCCGAGGAGGAACGGCGCGAGCAGTTGCGCACCGATCCGCAGCAGGCCGTCGGCGGACAGGGCGGTGTGGGCGCCCAGCAACCAGGCGGCCAGCAGCGGCGTGAGGAGCAGGCCGGCGAGGCTGGAGTAGGTGCCCGCGCAGATGGCAGCCGGGACGTTGCCGCGAGCGGCGCCGGTGAGCGCCACCGAGGACTGCACCGTCGACGGGACGAGGCAGAGGAACAGCACGCCGGTCTGCAACTGCTCGGTGAGCGGACGGGGTGTCAGGGCGGCGGTGGCGAGCCCGAGCAGGGGGAAGAGGACGAAGGTGCAGGCCAGGACCAGGCCGTGCAGCCGGAGGTGGCGCAGCCCGGCCAGCGTCTCGCGGGCGGAGAGCCGGGCCCCGTACAGGAAGAAGAGCAACCCGACCGCGAGGTCGCAGGCCAGCTCGGCGCCCCGGGCGGCCCGACCGGTGGCGGGCAGCAAGGTGGCGAGCAGGACGGTACCCGCCAGCGCCGCCACGTACGGGTCGAGCCCGCGCAGCCGGAGCCCGCGTCGAGCCGGACCGGGCCCGGGCGGCGCGGCCGCCGCGGCGGCCGGCCCCGCCCTCGGGCCCGCTGCCACGGCCTCCGGGCCGTCCGGTCCCGCAGCAGCCCGATCCGGCGGGCCGGGCGGGCCCGACGAACCTGGCTGACCCGGCGTACCCGGCGGGCCGGCACCGGGCCCATGAGCCCGGTGCCGGAGCCCGCCGCTCATTCGTCGCTCCCTGCCGACGAGTCGACCGCGGTGACCGGCGCGATCCCCAGCACCGTGCCCACCAGGGCATTGGCCGGCCCCTGGTCACTGCCCGCCGTGCCCTGTCCGGACTGGAGGTTGCCCGACTTGTCGATCTCCAGGAGCGAGTCGGTGCTCACCAGCGAGTCCGAGTGGGAGTTGTCGATCACGGTGATCAGGCTGCCGCCCGCCACCGCGGGCGAGGCGGCCCCACCGAGCAGAACGCAGGCGCCGAACAGAGCGGCGGCGGCCGGGCGCCACAGGGCCGGATGCCACAGGGCCCGACGCCTCGGAGGTACCTCCCCGGCCGACACCGGTGCGCGATTCGGCGCCGGCCCGCGCGGGACCGCACGGCCCCGCCGCGAGCCCCCCGACGCCGAGCCCCCTGACACCGAGCCCCCTGACACCGAGCCCCCCGACGCCGAGCCGCCCCACGCCGAGCCGCCCCACGCCGGGCCCGGCCGCGCCCCGCCGCGCCATGCGGACGTCACGCTCCTACCGCCTCGCGCCGGCGCGGGCGGGCGATGTTCCGCTCCAGCAACTCGGTGGACTCCCGGACCCCGATCTGGGGGCTGTCCTCGGCGGGGGCCGGGAGTCGGCCGTCGGCCACCTTCAGCCCGGCCAGCGCCTCGTCCATCGCGCGGTGCGCCGCGAACAGGCAGGGGGTGCTGTAGATGGCGACGTCGACGCCGAGCTCGCCCAGCTCGGAGAGCGAGAGCCGGGGGGACTTGCCACCGGCGATCTGGTTGAACAGCAGCGGCTTGCCCCCCACGACCCGCCGGATCCGGCGGATCCACTCCTCGCTGCGCACTCCGTCCACCAGGACGATGTCGGCGTCGGTGGCCGCGAGCGCCTCGGCCCGCAGCAGGATGTCACTCTCCTCGGTGGCATCCGTCCGGGCCACCACCACGAGGTCGGTGCGGGCGGCGAGGACCTGGTCGAGCTTCTCCAGGTACTCGTCCAGCGGCAGTACCTGCTTGCCGTCGGCGTGACCGCAGCGGCGCGGGCGCTTCTGGTCCTCCAGGATGACGCCGGAGGCGCCGATCAGCTCCAGCCTGCGCACCACGTGGCAGGCCACCTCCGGATCGACGTAGCCGTCGTCGATGTCGACCAGCAGGTGGTGCTGCGGGAACGCGCCGCGCAGCCGCTCGACGAAGGCGACCATGTCGGGCCAGGCGATGAAGCCGATGTCCGGCAGGCCGTAGTAGGACGCCGCGAAGCCGAAGCCCGAGACGAACATGCCGTTGTAGTGCTCGGCCGCGATCGAGGCCGAGTACATGTCGTAGACGCCGATGAGCGGGGTCGTCCCCTGGGCCGCGACGTCCTCGCGGAGGCGCTGCCCGTAGCCCGGCGCCGTGTCTTCGTGAAGCATTGCCTTCTCCTCACCTGCCGAGGTGGGGCGCGGCGCGGCGGGCGGCGGGACCGGCTGACAGTCGGCTACCGCCCGGGCGCGACGCGCACCGGACTTTGCCTGAACTTGGCCATCACTAGAGCCAAATGAGGCGCTCTCACTATGCGACCTTTAATGTTCCGTGGGCAAATCTTTAAATGAAGTTCCCCCGCGTGAGTGATGCGCAGTCATATCAATCGGAATTGCGTAGGAGAATCCGCCGTGGGCGCGCAGGGCACCCCGGGGTCCGGCCTCCGGATCCCGGCCGGCGCTCCGCGCCCCTGGAGCCGTGTCGGTCCTGACCACCGGTCAGGCGTCGTCCTCGCCGAGCACGTCGTCCTCGCCGAGCCTCAGCCACCCGCCGACGACGTACCAGTGGCCGCCCGCGCGCAGGTGGTCCACCAGGGCCCGCTGGAGCGGGGTGTCCCGGGGCAGCGACTCCAGCGGCCGGCCGCTGTCGCCGAAGACGTAGCGGAGCGGGTTGTCGTCCGCCGGCTCGCCCGGCGGGCGCAGCGGGGTGAACCGTTTCTGGAACCGGACGATGTTGGAGTCCTCCGGCAGGTGGCGGCGGAGCTGAGGGTCCAGCAGCCAGGAGGAGATGAACGCCGTCGGGTACGGCTCGGTGGGGAAGTGCCGGGCGAAGAAGTCGCGGGCCCGGGCCAGCGCACGGTCGCAGGCCTCGGCGGAGAGCGGGCCGCTGTGGTCGGGGATGTGCAACTGCAGGCTCCACGGGCCGAACCCGGCCGCGGCCGCCGATTCGGCGTCCGCCCCGGTGAGCCGCTTGCGCTGGAACTGGAGCCGGCCGAGCTGGTACAGCTCGCCCCGGAAGTGCAGGGTCAGCCAGGAGGGGTTGCCCAGCCCGCCGGGGTGGCCCCGCCAACGGCTCACCACCAGCTGCCGGCCGAGGTCGGCCAGGGTGCTCCTGGTCACCGCCGGGCCGATCCCGAGGGCCCGGTGGTACGCCCGGGCGTGCGGGGCGAGGGCGACGAAGAGCAGGGTCAGGAGGTGGCCGTCGGCCTCGAACCCCGCCGGTCGGCTGCCATGGAGACCGGACGGCCGGCCGAGCGTCCCGACCGCCGCCACCTGCTCGCGCAGGGCCTCGTCGAACGCGGCCCGCAGCCCGCCGTCCCGGGCCAGCCGGGTGCGCGCGGCCAGGACGGCGTTCACCTCCTCGAACGGGACGGCGAGTTCGAGCAGCGCCTCGGGCAGCTGCTCCGCGTCCGGCAGCGTGACCGGCTCCAACGCGACCTCCTCAGGGCCCGGCGGCGACCCGCCGACCCTATCGGTGCGGTGAGGTGCAGCGTGGTGCGGTGCGGCCGCCGAGTCCGGGGAGGGTCCGAGCGTGGCCCGAGCGCGGGCCGGGGGCGGGCCGGGGGAGGACCGTCGCTCAGCGCAGCAGCGCGAACACCACGGCGCAGACACCGCCGAGCGCCGTACCGGCGAGCACCTGCGCGGCCGTGTGGGCCTTCAGCACCAGCCGCGACCAGCCCACCGCCACCGGTGCGGCCGCCGCGACCGGCAGCGCCGCCGGGCCGAACGCCAGCACCAGGATCATCGCGGTGCCCCCGGCCACGGCGTTGTGCAGGGATATCTGCCACCAGACCGTGACGGCCAGCGCCGACACCAGTCCGGCCAGCATCGCCACGACCAGGGCGGCGACCTCCGCCGGGGCGTCCAGCGCGTACAGCAGGGCCACGCCCGCCACCACCGACAGCAGGCTGGCGGCCATCGGGACGACGCGCTGGCGGCGGACCCGGATGTGCTTGTCGGTCAGCGCGCCGCGCCGCACCCCGAGGGCGATGATGCCGAGCGGCACCACGCCGCAGAACAGCGCGGCCAGCAGGCCCCAGCCGGCCCCGGACCAGCCCTCGGTGCTGTGCGCGCCGACGAGCAGCAGCAGGGCGATGACCAGATGGGCGGGCGCCAGCGATTCGGTGAGGACCCGCGCGACCCGTTCGCGTGGTGAGGAGGTGGCGAAGGCCGGCGGCTCGGGAGGCAGGAAGACGCTCATCCGGGCAGCTCGGAGGGGGTCGGCGCGGTGGTGGTCCGGTGCATCGCGACAGCCTACCGAGCGGGATCGGCGCCATCCGCCCGGCCCCGGCGGGAGGGGCGGCCGGCCCTGCCCGTCCCGGCCGGGGCCGCCCGTCCCTCCCCGCGAACGCCGGCGCGGGACCAGCCGGTACGGGATCAGCCAGTGCGGGATCAGCCGGTGCGGACCACCGGCCGGCCCGCGCGGCGGTCACGCAGCGCCTGGAGCAGCCGCCTGGTCGCGCGGGTGGCGACCGGCGGCAGCAGGTCCAGCGCCAGGCGCCGCGGGGCCGAGCGGTGCGCCTGGGCCGCGCCCGGCTTGACCGCGTACTTCAGCCGCACCACCCGCGCACCGGCGATGGCGTCCTCGTCCACCGTGTAGCCGCCGGCCCGCCAGTCCCGGCCGAGCAGCACCCGCTGGAGTTCCTCGGCGTCCCCCCAAGTCCCGTAGAACTTCATGGGGGTGAGCAGCACGGGCCGCAGCCCGCCGGTGAACACCGCCTGCCAGGCCGCCGCCGAGACGCCCGGGGTGTGCTCCGAGCGGTAGTCGTCGAGCGCGACCAGCCCGTTCTCGCCCAGTGCCGCCCGGGCGACCTCGATGTCCCCGGCCACGTGCTCGTAGAGGTGCGAGGCGTCGATGTGGACGAAGCGGCAACTGCCGTCCGGGATCCGGCGGTCGGCCAGTACCGAGGTGGGGGCCTGCACGATGACCGGCAACCGCGGGTGGAACGTGAGGTAGTTGGCCTCGAAGGCGCTCCTGGTCAGGGTCTTGCGGTAGGACATCGTCATCTCGGCGGCGTTGTCGGCGTCGCCCGCCTCGGAGTCGAACAGGTCGCAGACGGTCAGCTGCTCGCCGGGCCGGAGGTGGTCCCCGAGCAGGACGGCGCTCCGGCCGAGGTAGGTGCCCAGTTCGAGGATGTCGCCGGTGTGCCCGGCCGCGCTCTGTTCGGTGAGGAAGTGGGCGAAGGCCTCCTGGTCGACCTTGAAGAACCAGCCGGGGATGCCGTCGCGCGTCAGCTGCTGCGGGCGGGTGGTTCCGGTGTCGGCAGTGGGCACGGGGGCCTCCAGGGGTGCGGGCATGGCCCGGCGCGTACGGTTCACCCCGCGGCGGCGCCATGGTGTGAGGCGGATCATCATAGCGACGACACGCCCCAGTTGCGCCAGGCCCGGAACAGGAATCGGCGGACCGTTTCGCACCCTTGTCCGGGGGCCCGAGCACGCCCCGGGCGACCGCGGGCGGCGGCCCTTCCGCGCCCCTCCAGCAGCCCGCCTCAGGACGCCCGGCCGCCCTCCAGTTCGGCGATCGTCCCGGCCAGCCAGGCCCGCTCGGCGGCGCCGGACGCGCGGGCGACCAGCAGCATGCCGCGCCGGAACGGGCTGGACTCCTGCTCGGCCGCGACCGGCCGGCCCTGCGCGTCGTAGAAGAAGCTGCTCGGCGCCTCCAGGAACGCCAGCCGGCGCCGCAGGACCGCGGCCTGCGCGACCGGGTCGGTGAGGCGGTCGAGGAAGGCGGCCACGGTGAAGAAGCGGATCTGGTCGGAGATCTCGGCCTCGGCCGGGTCGGCCAGCCGGCGCTCCAGTTCGGCCCGGCCCGCCGCGGTGAGCTCCAGGACCTGCCGCGGCGCGGCACCGCTGCCGGGCTCGCTGCGGCGCTCCAGCAGTCCGGCCTTCTCCAGACGGGCGATGGCGGGGTAGAGCGCGCCGTCGCTGACCGGCCGGGCGTGGCCGGTCAGGCCGGTGATCCGTGACTTCAACTCGTAGCCGTGCAGCGGCTCGTCGTACAGGAAGCCGAGGATCGCGAGGGTGAGCACCGGTGAAGCCCTTCCGTCGTCGCATGCGCGGTTCGGGCGTCATGGTACCTCTTGCCGATGTGCCTCTAAACGATGTATCTCTGTTCGAGACACCAAGAGGGCGGCCGAGCGCTGCCGACGGAACCGGGGGGCGACGTGCGAGGACATCTGCCGAGGCTGATCGGATTGGCAGGGCCGGTCTACGCCGGACTCCTGTCCGGGGTGATCGCCTCGGTCATCAGCACGTACTGGGTCGGCGGGCTCGGCGCGCCCGCCGTCGCCGCCGTCACCCTCGCGGGCACCGTCGAGAACCTGCTGCTGGGCCTGGTCCTGGTGGTCGCCTCCGGCACCACCGTCCGGATCTCGCACGCCGTCGGCGCCGGGGACCGCGCGGCGGCCGGCCGGACCGCGCGGGCGGCCTGGCGGCTCTGCGCCCTCGGCAGCCTGCTGCTCGCCGTCCCCGGCTTCCTGCTGCGCCACCCGATCGCGGACGCCTTCCTGGACGGCCCCGCCGCCGGACTCGCCGCGGACTACTTCGCGATCGCCTTCCCCGCCGCCGGACTCTTCTTCGGCCAGCGGGTGGCCGACGAGCTCTTCAAGGGCACCGGCGACACCCGGACGCCGATGCGGCTCGCCCTGCTGACCAACGCCCTGCTGCTCCTCCTCGACCCGCTGCTGATCCTCGGACCCGGACCGTTCCCGGCCCTCGGCGTGACGGGCGCGGCGCTCGCCCTGACCACCGCGCGCGCCCTCACCTTCGCCGTCACGCTGCTGCTCCGGCGCCGGCGCCGCCGGACCGCGCCCCCGGCGGGCGGGCTCCTGCCGGAGGCCCGCCGGATCGTCTCCGCCGGAGCCTCGTTCGGCCTCGACTTCACCGCCCGGATGGGCGTCGGCACGGTGCAGCTCGCCCTGGTCGCGTCCTTCGGCGTACCGGCGGTCGCCGGCTACGGCGTGGGCTACCGCGTGATGCTGGTCGTGACCATGGCCTTCTACGCCGTACGGCAGGCCGCCGCCATCGAGGCGGCCCGGCTGACCGGCGCGGGCGACACGGCGGGGCTGCGCACCCTGGGCCGTGACACCGCCCGGCTGGCCGGCACCCTCGGCGCGGGCGCCGCCGTCCTCTGCGCGGCGCTCGCGGTGCCGGTGACCGCGCTCTTCACCCGGGACGACGCGGTCGCCGGCCAGGCCGTCGGCTACCTGCGGATGGCCGGGCTCTACGTACTGCCCTACGCCTTGGTCGTCGCCCTCGGCGGCGTGCTCCAGGCCACCGGCGCGGGCCGCCGCCTGGTGACGGCCAGCCTGCTCGGACTCGCCGTCCAACTCGCCGCCGGTGTGGCCCTGTCGGTCCCGCTCGGGGTGAACGGCCTCTGGACCGGCATGGCGGTGGGCGCGCTGACCCAGCTGATCCTGATGCGCCTGCCGGCCCCGAACCGCCGCCGAACCCCCGGGCCGATGGGCGAGCCCGCCGAGCCGGTCGGCGCGGCCGAACCCGCCGGGCAGACCCCGCTTCGGGCCACGCCGGAGTGACGCCCACCCCGATGCGATCCCGAAGCCACGGAATGCGGCTTCCGAGTAGAATTCGAAGGTGATCTCACCCTGCCGACAGGGGAGTAGCCATGATCGGTGTCACCGTTACCTTCTCCTACCCCGGCGACTTCGACCGGTCACGGATCGTCGACGTCGCCGCGACCGCACGCCCCATGTTCGAAGGCATGCCGGGCGTGCGGTTCAAGTTCTTCACCTTCAGTGAGGAGCGGCAGCAGGCGGTCAATTTCTACGTCTGGGAGTCCAAGGAGCAGGCGGAGAAGTTCTTCTCCGCCGAGCTGCGCGAGCGCGTGACCGGTCTCTACGGCGCGGCGCCGTCCATCGAGTACGTGGAGATCGCCGAAATCGTCGACAACTCGACGGCGTGAAGCGATCGACGGGCCCGAGGGCACCGACCGGGAGGACGTACGCCCTTGCGGGGGAGCGACCGGTTCAGTGCCCCGGCCGCGTCGCCGCCGCGTCCACCGCCCCCGTCGCCGGCGCCCGGGTCGGGAGGCGGGTGGCGAGCAGGACGCCGACCGCCGCCGTGGCCGCGAGGACCAGCAGGGCCGGGCCCATGGCGGTCACGAGCGGACGGCCGGCGGTGAGGGTGGTCGCGGCGGCGGTGCCCAGGGCCGGGCCGATGTTCATCACGGTCTGCTGGAGGCCCCCGGCGACGCCCGCGTCCGCCACCGAGGCGTCGCGGACGAGGGCGGCCGTCGCGGTGACCATCACCGCCCCGAACCCGCTGCCCAGCAGGAGGAAGCTGCCGCCGATCGCGACGGCCCCCGACGACTCGTCGAACCGGGCCGCGAGCAGGGTGCCGAGCGTGAGCAGCAGCATCCCGGCCCCGGCGGTGGCCCGGGCCCCGTGGCGGCGCATCAGCACCGCGGCGGCCGGGGCGGCGGCGACCATCGTGACGGCCAGCGGCAACGCCCGGACGCCGGACTGGAACGGGTCCAGCCCGAGCACGTCCTGGAGGAAGTAGGTGGCCAGGAACAGCGTCCCGAAGAGCGCCGCGGACGCGGTCAGCAGCACCCCGAGCGAGGACGCGACGGTGGGCGAGGCGAACACCCGCGGCGGCAGCAACGGGTGTGCGGAGCGCCGCTGTTGGTGGACGAAGGCGGTGCCGAGCAGGGCCGCGGCGAGCAGGCCGAACGCCGTGGCGGCCGGTCGGCCGTGCTCGGGTACCCCGACGAGCGTGTGCACCAGGCAGACCAGCGCCGCCGCGAGCAGGGCGGCGCCCGGCAGGTCGAGCGCGCGCAGGGCGCCGGTGGACCGGTCGGCGGGTGGCTGCGGAATCCGCACGGCCAGCGCGGTGAGCCCGGCCGCGACGGCGGGGAGGACGGTGAGGAAGAAGACCGCCCGCCAGCCCAGTTGGGCGGTCAGCGCCCCGCCGACGACCGGTCCGGCGGCGGCCGCCAGGCCGATCGCGCTGGTGCGCAGGGCGATCGGCATCGCGAGCCGGTCGGCCGGGTAGGCCGCGCGCAGCATGCCCAGGGTGGCGGGCTGCAGCAGCGCGCCCGCCACGCCCTGGGCGACGCGCAGGCCGATCACCCAGCCGATGCCGGGCGCCAGGCCGATCCCGGCCGAGGCGGCGGCGAAGCCCAGCACGCCCACGGCGAAGACGCGTTGGTGGCCGTAGCGGTCACCCAGCCGGCCGGCGAAGACCAGCAGGCTCGCCACCGCGATCAGATAGGCGGTGCTGGTCCACTGGACGGCGGTGAAGGAGGCGTTCAGGTCGTGCTGCATGGCGGGCCGGGCGACGGTGAGGACGGTGCCGTCCAGGGCCACGATCGAGGCGCCGGTGATGCTCCCGGCGAGGGTGAGGCGTCGGCGGGCGGGCGTTTTCACCGGGCCTCCGGGCCCAGGTGGGCGGCCAGGGCGGCGTGCAGCAGCGGCTCGATGTCGTCGCTGCCGGTGGCGAGTTGGAGGCTGCCCCAGGCGCGGAGCTGGGCGAGCCCGTGCAGGTTGGCCCAGAGTGCGGCGGCCGCCGCCGCGGGCTCCGCGCCGCTCGGTGGCCGCACCTCGGCGACCAGGGTGGTGAAGGTCCGGAAGAGCGGGAGGCTGGTCTGCCGCAGGCCGATGCCGCTGCCCTCCAGCAGGTCGTGGCGGAACATCAGCTCGAACATGCCGGGCTGGGCGGCGGCGAAGCCGAGGTAGCCGCGGGCAAGTGCGGCGAGGCGCTCGCGCGGGCCCGGGCCCGCGCCGGCCGTCGCCCGGGTGAGGTCGGCGGCCAGCTCGTCGAAGCCGTGCCGGGCGATGGCCGACAGCAGCTCGACGTGGGTGGCGAAGTAGCGGCGCGGCGCGCCGTGCGAGACGCCGGCCTGGCGGGCGATCTCGCGCAGCGAGAGCGCGTGGACCCCCTGAGCCGTCACCAGTTCGACGCCGGCCGCCACCAGCCGGGCGCGCAGGCCCGAGTCCTGATCGTTCATAGACACTGTCTACCAGGAGCGAGTAGACAGTGTCTACTCGCCGTCGGGGGCGGGCCGGGCAGAATCGGCGGTATGGACGAAGGCGGTGAATCGGCGTGCTGGCTGGACCGGGTCTGCCCGGAGTGCGGCCGGCTGCGCGAGCGGGCCGGGCGGCAGCCCTGCGAGAACTGCGGTGCGGTGCCGGACCCCGAGCCCGGCCGCCGGCCCGGGTCGGGCCGGGAGCCCGGCCCCGGGGCGGACCGGTCCGACTGATCCGCTCCGGGGCCCGGCCTCAGCGCGGCAGCCCGTTGGCCGGCTGCTCCTGCGCGAGCCCGTCCTGAACGAGCTCCGCCGGCTCCGGCCGCTCCAGTGTGATTGCCTCCGGTACGGCAGCGGCGTCGCTCGCCCCGGCGCCGGGCAGCGGTTCGGCGCCCGGCGTGACCCGGGCCGCCGGAGTCCAGCGCCCGCGCAGCGCCCCGAGGCGCTCCACCGCGGGCTGGGTGTACCGGGCCGCGAGCGGGCCGGTGACCACCAGGATCAGCACGTACGCGGTGGCGAACGGCCCGAGTTCGGGCTCGATGCCCGCGGTGACGGCCAGACCGGCGATGACGATGGAGAACTCCCCGCGCGAGACCAGCGCGCCGCCGGCCCGCCAGCGGCCGCGTTCGCCGATCCCGGCCCGGCGGGCGGCCCAGTACCCCGTCGCCACCTTGGTGAGCGCGGTGACCACGGCCAGCAGCAGCGCGGGCAGCAGGACGGGCGGGATGCTCGTCGGATCCGTGCTGAGCCCGAAGAAGACGAAGAAGACCGCCGCGAAGAGGTCCCGCAACGGGCTGAGCAGGGTGTGCGCGCCCTCGGCGGCCTCGCCGGAGAGGGCGATGCCGACCAGGAACGCCCCGACCGCGGCGGACACCTGGAGCTGCTGCGCGAGGCCGGCCACCAGCAGGGTCAGTCCGAGGACGACCAGCAGCAGCTTCTCCGGATCGTCGTGCGAGACGAACTTCGAGATCACCCGGCCGTAGCGGAGCGCGACGAAGAGCACGGCGCCCGCGGTGGCGAGCGCGATGGCGAGGGTGAGCGAGCCGGCGAGCAGGCCGGCGCCGGCCAGCAGCGCGCGGTCAGGATCGGCAGGTAGACGGCCATCGCGAGGTCCTCCAGCACCAGGATGCTGAGGATCACCGGGGTCTCCCGGTTGCCGAGCCGGCCGAGGTCGCCGAGCACCTTGGCGATCACCCCGGAGGAGGAGATCCAGGTGACGCCGGCCAGTACCACGGCGGCGACCGGGCCCCAGCCGAGCAGCAGGGCGGCGGCCGCGCCGGGCAGTGCGTTGAGCACGAAGTCGACGGCGCCGGCCGGGTACTGGGCCTTGAGGTTGGTCACCAGGTCGGCGGCGGTGTACTCCAGACCCAGCATCAGCAGCAGCAGGACGACGCCGATCTCGGCGCCGGTGGCCACGAACTCCTCACTGGCGCTGAGCGGCAGCAGGCCGCCCTTGCCGAAGGCCAGTCCGCCGAGCAGGTAGAGCGGGATGGGCGAGAACCCGTACCGGCCGGCTATCCGGCCGAGCAGGCCGAGGACCAGGATGACCGAGCCGAGTTCGATGAAGACGCTTGCGGTGTGCATCCGATCACTCCCTGCCCAGGATCGCGGCGGCGGCGTCCACGCCCTCGCGGGTGCCGATCACGATCAGGATGTCGCCGCCGGCCAGCCGGAAGTCGGGGGTCGGGGAGGGCACGGCGCCGGTGCGGCGCAGCACGGCGACGATCGAGGCGCCGGTCTCGGTGCGCATCCGGGTCTCGCCGAGCAGCCGGCCGTTCCAGTGCGAGGCACCCTCGACCGGGAGGCGCTCGGCGACCAGGCCCAGGTCGGTGGTGTGCAGCAGGCCCGGGTTGTGGTGAGCGGGCGTCAGGGCGTCGACCAGGGCGGTGGACTCCTCGGCCGTCAGCCGGAACGCCTGGGCGCAGGCGTCGGGGTCGTCCGAGCGGTAGACGTTGAGGCTGCGTGAGCCGTCCCGGTGGGCGATGACGGACAGGTGCCGTTGTTCTCGGGTGGTGAGGTCGTACTGGACGCCGACGCCGGGCAGGGGAGTGGTCCGGACACGGGGGATCGACACGGCGGCTGTCCTCTCGTCAGGGCTTCCCGCTGGCGTGCGCGACGTCCGCCGGAACAGGGCCGGCCGTCCGCCGGAACTGGGCCGGCCCGGCAGGGCGGCCGCTCACCCGGACGGGTGAACGGCGCCGCGCCGTGTGCGACACGCGGAAGCGCTACCGTGCCAATGGTAATGACTGTGTAAAGCCCTCCTGGTGGGAGGGTCCCCGCGAGTGTCCGTACGGTCCGCGGGGAGCGCTCGTCCGGCCGTGGACGCGCGGTACCCCGGCCGGGTGCGCGCGTGGTCGCGCTCACCCGGCCGGGGTACCGGACCCGTGTGTCCGGACTGCGTCGGCGGGCTACTGGGGAGGCTGGTCGCGGAACTGGTCCTTGACCTTGTCCTGGGCCGTGTCGACGTGGCCGCTGTACTTGCCCTGGGTCCGTTGGTCGACGGTGTCACCGGCCTTGTCGACGGCCTTGTCCGCCTGGTCCTCGTGGCCCTTCAGCATCTGCTTGATCTTGTCGATCATGGACATTCGGTCACCCTCCTGGATGAGACGGCCCCTCCCCTCCAGGATCGCCGCGCCGCCGGATGTCCGCATCCGGTCAGCTTTCGCGGCAGGGTTGGCAAGGTGGCCCGGGGCATGTCAAATCGGGATCTCCATGGACTCTCGGAAGGACCTGCCGTGAATGCTCGGACCCGCCGCCCGACCGTCTCACCCCGCCCGGGCGCTGCCCGGTCCACCCGGGTCGCGAGCTCCGCGTTGGCGGTCGCGGCCCTGGTGACCCCGCTGCTGCTGGTCGGCGCCGGGAGCGCCGCGGCCGCACCGGACCCGGGCCGCAAGGGAGCCAAGCTGGCCGCCCGGCTCGTCGAGGAGAGCAGCGCCGGCAGCGCCCGCCGGACGCTGGCCGCGCTGCAGCGGATCGCGGACCGCAACGGCGGCAACCGGGTGGCGGGCTCCCGCGGCCACGACGAGTCGGCGCGCTACGTCTACGAGCAGGCCCGCCAGGCCGGTCTGAAGGTGTCGAAGCAGGAATTCGAGTACACCTTCTTCCAGGCCCTCGCGCAGAAACTGACGGTGGTGTCCCCCCAGGCCGAGGACGTACCGGTGATCGCCATGACGTACTCCGTCGGCGGCCCGGCGGCCGGGCTGACCGCCCCGCTCGCGGTCGTCCCGGCGGACGACACCACCGGCTGCGAGGCGGGGGACTACGCGGCCGGCGCGTTCACCGGCCGGATCGCGCTGATCAAGCGCGGCGGCTGCAGCTTCGCCGTCAAGGCGGCCGCGGCGGCGGACGCCGGGGCGACCGGCGTCCTCGTCTACAACAACACCGACGGCGACCTCAACGGCACCCTCGGGGAGCCGACCGCCGGCCGCGTCCCGACCGGCGGGATCAGCAGGGCGGCGGGCGAGGCACTGGTCGCCAAGGCCGCCGCCGGGCCGGTCACCGTGGGCCTGGACATCCGTACCCTCATGGAGAAGCGCAAGACCTGGAACGTCATCGCCGAGACCCGCGGCGGCGACCCGGCGAACACCGTCGTCATCGGCTCCCACCTGGACTCCGTGGTGGCGGGCCCGGGCATCAACGACAACGGCTCCGGCTCGGCGGGCGTCCTGGAGGTGGCGAAGAACCTCGGCGACCGGCCGGTCAGGAACAAGGTCAGGTTCGCCTGGTGGTCGGCCGAGGAGTTCGGCCTCAAGGGCTCCGAGGCCTACGTGGCGTCACTCTCCGAGGCCGAGCAGAAGAAGATCAAGCTCTATCTGAACTTCGACATGATCGCCTCGCCCAACTCCGCCCAGTTCGTCTACGACGGCGACGACTCCGACCACGTCGGCTCCGGCCCCGGCCCGGACGGCTCGGCGCAACTGGAGCGGCGCATCACCGACTACCTGGACCGCCGGGGCCTGCCGCACGAGGGCACCGACTTCACCGGCCGCTCCGACTACGGCCCGTTCATCGACGCGGGGATCCCGGCGGGCGGCACCGACACCGGCGCCGAGGTGATCAAGTCCGCGGCGCAGGCGGCGCGTTACGGCGGCACGGCCGGGGTGGCGTTCGACACGTGCTACCACAAGGCCTGCGACAACCTGGGCAACCTCGACCTGAAGGCCTTCGACGTCAACATCGACGTGATCGCCGACGCCGTCGGCACCTACGCCTGGGATCTCTCCTCGCTGCACGCGCCGGTGACTCCGCAGCACACCGAGGGCCAGGCCGGCAGCGGTGGCGGCCTCCACGAGGGCCACACCCACGAGGTCTCGGCCTGACCGCCCGGGGCCCCGCCAGCGGGCGGGGCCCCGGCGCCGCCCCGTTCCCCGCCGTTCCCCGCCGTTCCCCGCTGCGCCGCGCCCTTTCCCCGTCGCGCTCCCGGGCCGCACCCGGACGGCGGCCGATCGGCCGGGGCCGATGAGTGCGCCGCCCGGGCTCCTGACACCATGGCACCGAGATCACGTCACCGTGACACCCTCGGAGGAGTCAGCATCATGAGCACGCACTACGACGTCGTCGTCCTCGGCGCGGGTCCCGGCGGCTACACCGCCGCCGTCCGGGCCGCCCAGCTGGGCCTGCGGACCGCCGTCATCGAGGCCAAGTACTGGGGCGGGGTCTGTCTCAACGTCGGCTGCATCCCCTCCAAGGCCCTGCTGCGCAACGCCGAGCTGGCGCACATCTTCACCAAGGAGGCCAAGACCTTCGGCATCAAGGTCGAGGGCACGGTGAGCTTCGACTTCGGCGAGGCGTTCCGCCGCAGCCGGACCGTCGCCGACGGCCGGGTCAAGGGCGTCCACTACCTGATGAAGAAGAACGGCATCACCGAGTACGACGGCCGGGGCACCTTCGTCGACGACCGGACCCTCCAGGTCGCGCTGAGCGGCGGCGGCTTCGAGGTCGTCACCTTCGACCACTGCATCATCGCGGCCGGCGCCACCACCCGGCTGCTCCCCGGCACCAGCCTCAGCGAGCGCGTGGTCACCTACGAGGAGCAGATCCTCACCGAGGAGCTGCCGGGCAGCATCATCATCGCGGGCGCCGGTGCGATCGGCGTCGAGTTCGCGTACGTGCTGCACAACTACGGTGTGAAGGTCACCATCGTCGAGTTCCTCGACCGGATGGTGCCGCTGGAGGACGCCGAGGTCTCCGCCGAGCTCGGCAAGCAGTACCGCAAGCTCGGCATCGAGGTGCTCACCTCGACCCGGGTGGAGTCGATCGACGACAGCGACCCGGCCGCCAAGGTCAGGGTCACCGTCACCCGCGACGGTCAGCAGCAGGTGCTGGAGGCCGACAAGGTGCTCCAGGCGATCGGCTTCGCGCCCCGGGTGAACGGCTACGGCCTGGAGAACACCGGGGTGAAGCTCACCGACCGCGGCGCGATCGACGTCGACGGCCGGGGCCGCACCAGCGTCGACCACATCTTCGCGATCGGTGACGTGACGGCCAAGCTGATGCTGGCCCACGCGGCCGAGTCGATGGGCGTGATCGCCGCCGAGACCATCGGCGGGGCCGAGACCATGGAGCTCGACTTCGTGATGATCCCGCGCGCCACCTACTGCCAGCCGCAGATCGCCAGCTTCGGGTACACCGAGGCGCAGGCCCGCGAGCAGGGGTACGACGTCAAGGTCGCCAAGTTCCCGTTCACCGCCAACGGCAAGGCGCACGGGCTCGGCCACCCGATCGGCTTCGTCAAGGTGATCAGCGACGGCAAGCACGGCGAGCTGCTGGGCGCCCACCTGATCGGCCCCGAGGTCACCGAGCTGCTGCCGGAGCTGACGCTGGCCCAGCAGTGGGACCTCACCGTGCACGAGGTGGCCCGCAACGTGCACGCGCACCCGACGCTCGGCGAGGCGGTCAAGGAGGCCGTCCACGGCCTGGCCGGGCACATGATCAACATGTGACACGGGCCCGCCCGGGGCCACGGTCAGGACCGCGGTCAGGGGTGCCGGGGGGGGGGGGGGGGCCCCCCCCCCCCCCCCCCCCCACCCCCCCCCCCCTCCCCCCCCAACCCCCCCAGGCCCCCCCTCTCCTTCCCCCCCCTCCCCCTCCCCCTGTCTGAGCCCTTCCCCCCCCTCC
>NZ_JBVHVO010000002.1:706617-752150 GCF_055564815.1 Kitasatospora sp. NPDC028961
GTGGGGATGAAAATCGGAAAAAGGCGGAGAAGGGCCCCACGTGGGCGCGGGGGGGGGGGGGGGGGGGGGGGGGTGGGGGGGCCCCCCCCCCCCCCCCCCCCCCACCAGGCCAATCACCTCCGATTGGCCATGGCGACCCGCCGGGGCCACCGCTATCGTCCCCGCCATGCGCATTCACGTGGTCGACGCCTTCACCGACCGTCCGTTCGCCGGCAACCCGGCCGGCGTGTGCCTGCTGCCCGCCGGGGAGTGGCCGGACGACACCTGGATGCGGCAGGTGGCCGCCGAGCTGAACCACTCCGAGACGGCGTTCGCCCTGCCGCTGCCCGGCGGCGCCGAAGCCGACTGGGCGATCCGGTGGTTCACCCCCACCGTCGAGGCCACCCTGTGCGGGCACGCCACCCTGGCCACGGCGCACACGCTCCGCACCGAGCGGGGGATCCTCGGCACGGTGCGGTTCCGCAGCCGGTACCACGGGGTCCTCGTCACCCACACCGACGAGGCCGGCGGCGTCACCCTGGACTTCCCGGCCGCGCCCGGCACCGAGGTCCCCGTCCCCGAGGGGCTGGCCGAGGCGCTGACCGTCGAGCCCGAGTCGACCTGGCACACCGGCAGGCTCGGCGACCTGCTGGCCGTCCTGCCGGACGAGGCCGCCGTGCGCGACCTGACGCCCCGGCTCGACGCGCTGGCCGCCCTGACGCTCCGCGACGACCTGCGCGGCGTCATCGTCACCGCGCCCGCGGCCCGCGGCGACGCCGGGTACGACTTCGTCTCCCGCTTCTTCGCCCCGGCCCGAGGGATCCCGGAGGACCCGGTCACCGGCAGCGCCCACACCGCGCTCGCCCCGTACTGGACGGCCCGGCTGGGCCGTGACCAGCTCGCCGGCCTCCAGGTCTCCGCCCGCACCGGCCTGGTCCGGACGGCCCTCCACGGCGACCGCGTCCACCTCTCCGGCACCGCCGTCACCGTCCTCGACGGGACCCTCCACCTCCCGGGCGCGTAGCGGCCCCGGGCTTCGCCGTGGCGTCGCACCGGCGGAGAATGCCCGGGTGACAGACCTGACCCTCAACCTCTGGCGGCAGCCGCTCGGTGCGGTGCCGGAATCCGTCTGGGACCGCACCGACCTGACCGTCCTCATCCTGGCCGAGACCGGCCTGACCGAACTGCCGCCCGCCATCGGACGGTTGCGCCGTCTCCGGACCCTCGACCTCGGGCACAACGCGCTCACCGCCGTGCCGGAGGAACTCGGCGAACTCACCGCACTGCGCGACTTCCTCTACCTGCACGACAACGCGCTCACCCGGCTGCCGGACGCCCTCGGCCGGCTCGGCGCCCTGCGCTACCTCAACGTCGGCGAGAACCGGATCGGCGAACTGCCGGACGCCCTCGGTGGGATGACCGCCCTCGTGGAGCTGCGGGCCCAGCACAACCGGCTCACCCGGCTGCCGGACACCCTCGGCCGGCTCGGCGCCCTGCGCGAACTGTGGCTGCGCGGCAACGCGTTGACCGCTCTGCCGCCGTCCGCCGCCGGACTCGCCGCGCTGCGCGAGCTCGACCTTCGGGACAACGCCCTCACCGAGGTCCCTCCGGTGCTCGCCGGGCTGCCGCTGCTGCGCCGGGTGGACCTGCGGAGCAACCGCATCACCGAACTGCCGCACTGGCTGGCCGGGTTGCCGGCCCTGGAGAAGCTCGACCTGCGGTGGAACGACGTCACACCGCCGCCCCGGCTGCTCGCCGCCCTCGGCGAGCGGGGCTGCGCGGTGCTGTACTGAGGGCGCCCGCTCCCGATCGGCTCCGGGGCGCGGGCGAGCACCGGAAACGGATCGCCGGGAGCGCCGCCGCCCTGTTACCGTGGGAGGCATGAAGCGCGCTGCAGCCGTCCTGACGACGACGCCGGAGAGAGTCCCGGTGCGCTGACTGCTGACCTAGTCCGAAGCCCCGGGGCCGAGTGCCCCGGGGCTTCGTCGTTCCCGCCCACTCGGCCCAGGAGCGCCGCCTGCGGAGAGCCCCCGCAGGTGCCACCCCGCAGACCCGAGTGGAGACCGCCGCCATGCACGACCACCGCCGCCTCGGCCGTGAACTCGACCTCTTCGACACCGACCCGCTGATGGGCGCCGGCCTGCCGTACTGGCTGCCCGACGGCGCCGCCGTCCGGCACGCCCTCGAGGAGTTCGTCCGGGGGTGCGAACAGCGGGCCGGTTACCGCCACGTGTACTCGCCGGTGCTCGGCAAGCGCGAGCTGTACGAGATCTCCGGCCACTGGTCGCACTACCGCGACGACATGTTCCCGCCGATGGACCTGGGCGCCGAACAGGTCGTGCTGCGCCCCAGCCTCTGCCCGCACCACGCCCTCATCTACCGCTCCCGGGCGCGCAGTTACCGCGATCTCCCGTTGCGGATGGCCGAACTGGGCGGGATGTACCGGTCCGAACCGTCCGGCGTGCTGGGCGGGCTCACCCGGGTCCGGGCGATCCAGCTGAACGACGCCCACATCTTCTGCACCCCCGAGCAGGCGGCCGACGAGGCGGTGGCCGCGCTGGAGCTGATCCGCGAGGCGCACCGCGCGCTCGGGATCCGCCCCGTCCGCTACCGGCTCTCGCTGCCCGGTGAGGGCGGGAAGTACGTGGCCGACCCGGCGCTCTGGGAGCGGGCCACCGCGCTGCTGACCGAGGTGCTGGAGCGGTCCGGCGTGCCCTTCGAGGCGGCCGAGGGGGAGGCGGCGTTCTACGGACCGAAGGTCGACGTCCAGATCGCCGACGGCGCCGGTCGCGAATCCACCCTCTCCACCGTGCAGATCGACTTCCACCAGCCGGAGCGGTTCGGCCTGCACTACATCGGCGCCGACGGGGCCAGGCACCGCCCGGTGATGGTGCACCGCAGTGTCATCGGCAGCGTCGAGCGGGTCGTCGCCCATCTGATCGAGCTGTACGGCGGCGCGTTCCCGGCCTGGCTGGCGCCCACCCAGCTGGTCCTGCTGCCGGTCTCCGAGGGGGAGGCCGACCAGGCCGGGCGACTGCGGCAGCGCTGCCTCGACCAGGGGCTGCGGGCCGAGGTCGCCGGGCCCGAGCACGGCACCCTGGGCGCCCGGATCCGGGAGGCCCGGCTGGTCCCGTACCAGGCGGTGATCGGGCCGAAGGAGGCGGCCGACGGCCAGGTGGCCCTGCGCCTGCGCGACGGCCGCCGGCTCGCCCCGATCCCGGCCGACGAGGCCCTGGCCCGGATCCGGTCCCTGGTCGGGGCGGGCAGCCCCGACCTGTGGGAGCCCGCCCCGGCCGGGGAGTAGCCGGCCCGCGGGGGGCGGCGGTCAGTAGGACTGCAGCTCGATCAGGTGGCCGTCCGGGTCGCGGAGGTGGGCGGTGCGCAGGGTCGGGCCCCACGCGGGGCGGTCGGTGGCTTCGGCCGCCACACGGGCGCCGTGGCGGAGGCAGAGGGCGAGCGCCTCGTCCACGTCGGTGACGCGGACGGCCAGCATCGCGGAGTCCTGGGCGGCCGGCGGGCGGGGCGGGAGCCCCTCGGTGCCCAGGGCGGCGGCCATCATCGCGCGGTCGTACAGCGCGAGCACGGTCCGGCCGTCGGCCTCCCAGTTGGCGTACGGGCCCGCCGCCTCGCCCTTGACCAGGGCGGCGCCGGTGAGCGGGGGCAGGACGGCGCGGTAGAAGGCGAAGCACTCGGCGAAGCGGGAGACGAGCAGGCGGGTGTACAGGGCATCCACGTCGGGACTCCTGGGCTCGGGGCGGCGGGCGGCCCACCGCAATTAGTAGGTGCTGACCCACTATAGGGCCGGACCCTAGACTGATGGGGTGATCCCCGAGAGCTCCACCCCGCCCACCCTGCTGGACCTCAGCACCTACCTGCTCTCCCGGACCGGCAGGGCCGCACGGAGCCGGCTGGCCGAGCGGCTGGCCGGGCGCGGCCTGCGGCTCTGGGACATGGCGGTGCTCGCCGCACTGGCCGACTTCGGGCCGCACGCCCAGCGCGACCTGGTCCGGCGGCTCGGCGTGGACCCCAGCGACATGGCCAAGGTCGCCGACCGGCTGGCCGCCGCCGACTGCGTCGAGCGCATCCGTGACACGGCGGACCGCCGGCGCGTCTCGGTGAGCATCACCGGGACGGGCCGGGCGGTCCTGGCCGAACTGGAGGCCGAGGCCCGCGCGGTGCAGGACGAGATCCTCGCCCCGCTCGACCCGCGGGAGCGCCGCGCCCTGCACGACCTGCTGCGCCGGGTCCACCACGACCTGCCGGGGGCGCTCTGAGAGCGGGCCGGCGGGCTCCCGGTCGCTTCCGCTCGCTCAGCCGAGCGGCAGCGGGCGCCGGGCGCCGGCGAACTCGGCCGCCCAGCGCGGGTCTTCGAAGACACCGGGCAGACGGGTGACCAGAGTGCCGGTGCGTTCGGCGTGGATCATCGCGCCGTCGCCCGCGTGGACGCCGACGTGGTGCAGCGGCGCGTCCGCGCGCGAGAAGAACAGCAGGTCGCCGGGGAGCAGGTCGGCCCGGGCGACCGGCTCGGAGCGGTGGTACTGCGCGACGGTGTAGTGGGCGAGGTCGACGGCGCCCCCGCTGGCCCGGTACCAGCTGTAGAGGGACAGCCCGCTGCAGTCGAAGCCGACGGTGTGCTCGCCGAGGCACTGGCCGTCGAGGTAGCCGTTCTCCTCGTCGCAGAACCCGATGCCCGCGCCCAGCCGGTCGCCGCCGCCCCAGGCGTACGGCACGCCGATCTGCGCGGCCGCCACCTCGGCGACCCGGCGGCCCAGGGTGGCCGGTGGCAGCGGCGCCGCGGCCGGTGCCGCCCGGGCCGCGACGGTCGCGAGGACGGGTACGGCGCTCGCGCCCAGGGCCAGCCCCAGGATCCGGCGGCGGCCGACACCGCGGCCGGGCAGTCGAAGCACCATCGCGGAACCCCTTCGTTCGGTGGGGCACCAGGATCGCCGTCCGGCGGGGCGACCCGCCATCACCCGCACCGGTGAACCCGGAGTGCGGGGGCGCGGGGGCGCGGCGGGAGGAGCGGGCGGTGGTTAATGGTTTGACCGGCGATCAGGAGGCTGCCGAGGATGGGGAGCAGACATCCGTTCGACCTTCGGAGCCCCCATGAGCGGTACGGTCCGGCTGATCCGCAACCACCGGCTCACCCAGGCGGTGGACTACGCCTACGCCGCCTCCGTGGACGCGCCGGTGCGCTCGCTCTGGCTGGCGGGCGCCTGCCCGCTCGACGCGGAAGGGCGGACGGTCGCGGCGGGCGACGTCGGGGCCCAGGCCCACCAGGTCATGCGCAACCTGATCACCGTGCTGGAGGACGAGGGCGCCGGCCTGACCGACCTCGTCCGGACCACCGTGTACGTGGCCTCCTCCCGGCAGGAGGACCTGGTGACGGCGTGGGAGGTCTACCGCTCCTACCTGGGGAGCCACGACGTGCCCAGCACCCTGCTCGGCGTCACCGTCCTGGGCTACACCGACCAGCTCGTCGAGGTCGAGGCCGTCGCCGTGCTGTCCTGAGCGACCGCCCCCGTGGCGGCGGCGCGCCGGGGTCAGCCGGCGGCGAGGAGCTCGTCGAGCTGCTCGTACCCCTCGATCACGCCGCGGTCCATCCCGCTCGCCATGATCGCGTCGCGGGTGGCCAGGCTGTCGACGAGGGAGAGCGAGCTGACCCGGGTGCGGCCTTCGCCGACCGGCTCGAACAGTACGGTCTCCAGCGAGACGCCGTCCGGTACGCCCTCGAAGGTGAAGGTCTGGACGAGCCGGCTGTCCCGGCGGACTTCGTGGAACGAGCCGTAGAAGGAGGCGATCACCTCACTCGCCGGCCCGACCCCGGCCCCGTCCCCGGCCCCGTCCCCGGCCAGAGCGGAGTAGCGGTAGCTGCCGCCGGTGCGGGCGTCCCAGGTGTCGATCTTCATGACCCGGTCCCTGGGGCCGAGCCACCGCGCCACCAGCTCGGGCTCGGTCCAGGCGCGGAACACCCGGGCCGGTGGGGCGTCGAACTCGCGGACGATGCGGATGACGGGGAGTGCCGGGTCCGCCTCGATCGTGGTCCGGCGGTCGTCGCTGGAGGTCATGACGCTGCTCCTTCGTGCTCTTCGTGCTCTTCGGGGGATTCCGGAGCCGGGACGGCCGCTCCGGGCGCGTCGCCGTCCTCCATGGCGGCGAGGACGGCGTCCAGCCGACCGAACCGCTCCTCGGCCTGCCGGCGGTACCGCTCGATCCAGACCGTCATCAGATCGAGCACCTGGGGCTCCAGGTGGCACGGCCGGCGCTGGGCGTCGCGACTGCGGCTCACCAGCCCCGCCTCCTCCAGCACCTTGAGGTGCTTGGAGACGGCCTGCATCGACATGGCGTAGGCCTCCGCGAGTTCGCCGACCCCGGCGTCGCGGACGGAGAGCCGGGCGACGATGTCGCGCCGGGTCGGGTCGGCCAGGGCGACGAACGCCCTGGACAGCGGATCGGTGGCCATCAGCGCACCTCTGCCTCTCTTTGCAACCGTTTGGTTGAGTACGAGGCTACTCCTCGCCGCGCGCTTGTTCAACCAATAGGTTGAGTAACCGCGCGGCGCGCCCCGGAACGCGCCGAGGGCCTGTGGCGGTCTCCGCCACAGGCCCTCGGGTACACCCGGGCCGGGTCACTCCTGCTTGATCGCCGAGATGTCGAACTCCAGCACCACCTTGTCGCCGACCAGGACGCCGCCGCCTTCGAGGGCGGCGTTCCAGGTGATGCCGTAGTCCTTGCGGCTGATGGCGACCGATCCCTCCAGGCCGACCCGGAGGTTGCCGTAGGGGTCCCGGGCGTTGCCCGTGTACTCGAAGTCGATGGTGATCGGGCGAGTGGTCTCCTTGATGGTCAGATCGCCGCTGACCCGGTACTCGGCGCTGTTCAGCTGCTCGACGCCCGTCGAGGTGAAGGTGATCCTCGGGTGGTTCGGGGCGTCGAGGAAGTCGTTGGTGCGCAGGTGCCCGTCGCGCTGCTCGTTGCCGGTGTCGATGCTCTCGGTGCTGATCGACACCCGGGCGGTGGAGCGGCTCGGGTCGGTGCCGTCGAGGTGGGCGCTGCCTTCGAAGGTGTGGAACGCGCCGCGCACCTTCGTCACCATGGCGTGGCGGGCCACGAAGCCGATCCGGGTGTGCGCCGGGTCCAGGACGTAGTCGCCGGTGAGATCGGACAGCGGGGTCGTCGTGGTCACGGGGATCTCCTGAGGGGAACGGGGGGCGGAGCCGGAGGGTCGGAGCCCCGCGGCCCCGGTCGCGCCCGTCCGGGGAGGGCGGCGGGCCGGGCGGGGTGCCCCGGGCCACGCTAGGCGTTCCGCCCCGGTGCCGCATGCGCTGTTCACCCGGACGGGCGGACCGGCCCGGAGGGCCCGGGGGTGCCCGACGCCGAACTCCGGGCCGGTGCGGCGGCTCACTACGGGTGGGTCCGGCGGCTCACTCCGAATCGGTCCGGCGGCTCCTGGAGGTCGCGCGGGGGAGCAGGGTGCCGTGCCCTGCCGTGCGCCGTCAGATTGGCCAGAACGCGTGTCCCGCACCGTGGTTGACGCGGGTAGCATCCCTGCACCGGCGCTGTCGACCGGTCCGTCCGGCCCCGTCGCCGGCCGGTGGCACCGGCGACGCCGTCCGGACGCGCAGCGAGTGGGGTGACCTCTTGGACGAGGCCGCGGAGCACCGCGCGGACCGCGCCGCGCCGTCCGCGCCGGGCGTCGCCGGGCCGGATGCGTCGGATGTGCCGGACGTGCCGCCGGACGTGGCGGACGCTGCCACGCCGGACATGCCGGGCGTGGTCCGCAACGAACTCTCCGTCGGGACGGCGGTGTCGATGTCGGTGGTCCAGGCCGGCCTCGTCACGGGCGGGGTCCACTACCACGTCACGTTCCCGGGCGGCCTCCCGACCGCGCCGCGACTGCCACCGCCGCCCGACCCGTTCGCCCTGCCGGAAGGGCTGCTCACCGAGGAGCAGGCCCGGGAGGCCTACGAAGCCGCCTGCCTCCTGGAGTTGGAGTGGAGCGGCGGGGACGGGACGCAGAACCTGCCGAGGATCGAGCAGCTCCACCGGCTGGCCGCCGGGGCCGGGAACGCCGACGCGATGGCCCGGTTGGGGCTGATCGTCGAGGGCCGGATGCGGGCCAGGCTGCGCGGGGAGCTGCCGGAGGAGCCGTCGGCCGCCGACGCCGAGCTGGCCATGCACTGGTACCGGAGGTCCGCGCAGCTCGGCAGCGCGTTCGGCGCGCTCTTCCTGGGGACCCTCTACGAGGAGCGGCTCGGCAACCCGAGCGAAGCGCTGCGCTGGTACGAGAAGGCGGCCGACGCCGGTCACCAGATCGCCCGGTCCCGGTACGACGGCCTGCAGAAGCGACTCACGCTCGGGCTCGGCGCGCTGGCCGGCCGCAGGCGTTTCGACGACGGGGAACCGCGGAGCACCGATCGACAGGACCGACAGGGAGGGCAGCCGGTGAACAACGGGTCGGCTTTCGAGCAGTGGCTGGAGCGGGAGTGGCGGGGCAGCGAGGCGATGGCCGTCGCGGCCTGTCTGTCCGCACTCGCGGACGCGTGCGGCGGCCCGCACGGTGAGTGGGGAACGCTGGACGAGCAGGAACACGGCGTCGTGCTGGCGCACTTCAGCACCCTGCAGCCCACCCGGGTCACCCTCCCGGCCGTCGCCCGTGAGTACCAGGGGAACATCGGGGACGGGAACCTCAGGGCACTGGCCACCCTCCTGCGCAGGCATCCGCGCTCGGCCCCGTCCGCCCGGGAGCTGGCCCCGGTCTGGTGTCAGAAGGTGCGCGAGAACCGGGTGGAGACAAGGGAGTTCACCTACCTCGTCGAGCTGGACTATCACGACTACGACCGGATGAAGGCGCTGCTCGACCGGCTCGCCGAGCGGCTGCGGGCGGCCCCGCCCGAGGGGGAGCGGTTCGCCGAGTACCTGCTCGACCTCCGGATGATCTCGGACGAACTGGCCCAGGCGCGCAACCGTGCCGTCCCGGCCTACAGCGGGCCCGACCGATGGGAGTTCTCGGTCATCCTCACTCCGGAGTACCTGGAGGCGCTGAAGGCGCACTCCGCCCAGTACGCCGCCGACCGGGCGGCTCCCGGGGACTTCCGGGCCTTCTGGAAGCGGGTCGACGACGCCCTGAACGCGGCTCCCGCCACGCCGTTCCCCTAGCTCCGGCGGGATCCCGACGCCTCGCGGTGGGCCAGGAGCGCGCCGTAGACCTCCCGATATACCGCACGGTCGGTTTCCTGGCCCCGAAGCGGCCGCCGGGCCGGAGAAAACCGCAGGTTCGGTACGGGATTGCCTGCCGGTTAAGATACGGGCTGTCTGGTTTTGTTCGATCGGTGCGGTGGGCGGGGTGGTCGTGTGGTGCGGCAGGAGCGGGCGGTGCGGACGCGCCGGCTGATTCTGGAGGCGGCGGCATCGGTCTTCGACGAGTGCGGGTACGAGGCGGCGACGATCGGTGAGGTGGTGGCCCGCGCCGGCGTCACCCGGGGAGCGGTCTACTTCCACTTCGCGTCCAAGCGGGACCTCGCCCAGGGGGTGGTGGAGGAGCAGTTCGCCCACGACTCCGTGCCCGAACGCGCTTGCAGACTTCAGGAGTTCGTCGACACCGGCATGGTGGTGGCCCATCTGCTGCCGCGTGACACGGTGCTGAGCGCGGGCGCTCGGCTGTCGCTGGGCCAGGACGGCCTCGGGGACCTGGGCGGGGGCGCCGTCCCCGGGTGGATCTCCCGGTTCGAGGCGCTGCTGACGGCGGCGGGGGAGCGCGGCGAACTGCTCCCGCACGTGGTGCCGGCCGACACCGCCTGGCTGGTGACGGCGGCCTGGGCGGGTGTGCAGGTCCAGTCGCAGAAGCTCACCGGTCGCGCGGACCTGGAGCGACGCGTCGCGGGCCTCTTCCAGCACCTGCTGCCGAGCGTGGCCGTGCCCGGGGTGCTGGCCTCCCTGGAGATGGATGCCGACCGGGGCGCCAGGGTGGTCGCCGAGGTCGCCGCCGCCCGCGCGGCCGCGGCCTGCTGAAAACCCGTCCGCCGGGGCCCTGCCCGTGTCACGCCGAACCGTACAGCGCGTCCGGTTTGGTGGCTGACAAACCGCTCGTCCCGTTTCTTGCGCCGTCCGGTGCGGCGGGGTCGACGCCGGTCCGGCGCGCGGCCGGACGCGGGGCCGCCACGGCCGTGCCCACCCTCCGGCCGGTCGGCCGCCCGGCCGCCCGGGCAAACCAATGTGCCAAGGATGCGTCGGCAGATCACCGGAGGGGTTACCCGGTGACCATCAGTCACGGCATCGTCGACGCGCGGGAGTTCGGGCGACCGGTGGCGGTCGGCCGGGGTGTCGCGGTGGGGCGGGGACGTCCCACCGGCGGCGCGACGACGGTCCGGCGCGGACCTGGCCGGCTCCCGCGGAACGGGTGACGGACGGCGGCGGTCGCCGGGTCGGTCCCGGCGTGGTGCGGGCGGGCGGAATGGAGGGCCGGTTGGTGCAGGAGAGATCGGAGCGGACGCGCGGGCGTCTGGTCGCGGCGGGAGCGGAGCTGTTCGACCGGTCCGGCTACGCGGGCGCGACGCTCGCGGACATCGCCTCGGCGGCGGGGGTGACGAAGGGCGCGCTCTACTTCCACTTCAGCTCGAAGGAGGAGCTGGCGCGGGCCGTGGTGGAGCACGCCGAGCGGGCGCTGCGGGAGGCCTGCTGCGCGCTGCGGACGGAATCCACGTCCGTCCAGGCACTGATCGACGCGGGCTACTGGCTGGTGGCCTCGCTGGAGTCGGATCCGGTGGTCCGGGCGGCGTTCCGGCTGGGCCGCGAGGACGGGGCCTGGCAGGGCGAGGACGGGCCGGTCGCCGGGGTCCGCGGCTTCCAGGGCGTCTGGGCGGGCGCCGTCCGGGAGCTGCTGGCGGGCGCGCGCCGGGCGGGTGAGCTGCGCGAACGCGCGGGCGGGGTCGGTCCGGAGTCCCTGCTGGTGGCCGCCGCGTGCGGACTGGAGGTGCTGGGCGGCGCGGCGCGCGGCCGGGAGGAGCTGGCCGGCCGGCTGCAGGCGTTCTGGGACTGGCTGCTGCCCTGCCTCGTCCTCCCGGAGGCGGTCGACTCCTACCGGACCGCGGCGCCGCCGGCCGGCTGACCCCGGTCGCGGCGGACGCCGTCCCGACCCCGGTCGCCGGGGACGGAAAGGCCGACGGTCCGCGGGCCGGTGGGGCGGCCTGCCAGCCCCGGCCGTCCGGAGACACCCGCGCCCGGCGGTCGAACGGCCCTGCGGTCGAACGGCCCCGCGGTCGAACGGCTCAGCGGTCGCATGTCAGTACCGGGAGCCATGATGGCGGTATGAAGGACGCAGCCACCATGGCCTCTCCCGCTGCCCTGGCCTCCCCGGACGCCTACGCCGACGCCGTCTCCACGGCGGTGCGGGCCGCCGCGGCGTACTACGCCGACGGCGCCACCCCGCTCGGCGACGACGAGTACGACGCCCTGGTGCGCGCCATCGAGGCGTACGAGCGCGAGCACCCGCAGGAGGTGCTCCCCGACTCCCCGACCGGCAAGGTGGCCGGCGGCGCGGTCGTCGGGGACGTCCCGCACTCGGTGCCGATGCTCTCGCTCGACAACGTGTTCTCCGCCGAGGAGCTGGCGTCCTGGGCCGAGGGTCTGGAGCGCAGGCTGGGCCGGCCGGTGGCCGGCTGGTGCGTCGAGCCGAAGCTGGACGGCCTGGCGATCGCGGCCCGCTACCGGGCAGGCCGCCTCACCCAGGTGCTGACCCGCGGCGACGGCCTCGCGGGCGAGGACATCACCCACGCCGCCGACGCGGTGCTCGGCCTGCCCGCCCGGCTCGGCGAACCCCTGGACATCGAGCTGCGCGGCGAAGTCCTGCTCACCCAGGAGCAGTTCGACCACGCCAACGCCGTCCGCACCGAGCACGGCGCCACCCCGTTCGCGCACCCCCGCAGCGGCGCGGCCGGCACCCTGCGGGCCAAGGACCGCGCCTACCGCGTCGAGCTCACCTTCTTCGCCTACGGCGCCATCGGGCTGCCCGACCTCGGGCACGGCGAGCTGCTGGAGCGCCTCGCCGCTCTCGGCGCCAACACCGCCGCCAGCACGGCGGCCCGCCCGCAGCGCTGCGCCACGATCGAGGAGGTCGGGCAGCGCGTGGACGAGATCGCCGCGCTGCGCGCCGCCCTGCCGTTCGGCATCGACGGCGTCGTGGTCAAGGCGGACTCCGCCGCCGACCAGGAGCAGGCCGGCTCCGGCTCGCGCGCCCCGCGCTGGGCGGTGGCCCGCAAGCTGCAGGCCCAGCACAAGGTCACCCGGCTGCTGGGAGTGGAGTGGAACGTCGGCCGGACGGGCATCATCGCGCCGCGCGCCGTCCTGGAGCCGGTGGTCATCGACGGTGTCACCGTCACCTACGCCACCCTGCACAACCCGGCCGACATCGAGCGCCGGGGTCTGATGATCGGCGACCAGGTGTTCGTCTACCGGGCGGGCGACGTCATCCCGCGCGTCGAGGCCCCCCTGGTGGACCAGCGCACCGGCGCCGAGCAGCCGATCGCCTTCCCCGAGACCTGCCCGCGCTGCGGTGACGCCATCGACACCACCGAGCAGCGCTGGCGCTGCGTGCGCGGCCGGGCCTGCCAGGCCGTCGCCTCGATCATCTACGCCGCCGGGCGCGACCAGCTCGACGTGGAGGGCCTCGGCGGCACCCGCGCCGTCCAGCTCGTCGAGGCGGGGCTGGTCGCCGATCTCGCCGACCTCTTCACGCTCACCAAGGAGCAGCTGCTCACCCTGGAGCGGATGGGCGACACCAGCGCCGACAACCTGCTCGCCGCCATCGAGACCGCCCGCACCCAGCCGCTCAACCGGGTGTTCTGCGCGCTCGGGATCCGCGGCACGGGGCGGACGATGTCGCGCCGGATCGCCGCACACTTCGGCAGTATGGCGGCGATCCGCGCCGCCGACGCCGAGGCGCTGGCCGGGGTGGACGGCATCGGCGCCGAGAAGGCCGCCGTCATCGTCTCCGAACTCGCCGGGGTGTCACCGCTGTTGGACCGGCTGGCCGCCCTGGGGGTGGGCACCGCCGTCACCACCCCGACCGCGCCCGTCGCGTCCGCCGACGGCGCGGAGGGGGAGGCGGCGGGCGGTGCGGAGGCCGGCGGTGCGGTGGCCGGCCCGCTGACCGGTGAGAGCGTCGTCGTCACCGGAGCCATGACCGGTCCGCTGGCCGAGCTCTCGCGCAACGCGGTCAACGAGTTGATCGAGCGGGCCGGCGGCAAGGCCTCCTCGTCCGTCTCCAAGCGGACCACCCTGCTGGTCGCGGGGGAGAAGGCCGGTTCCAAGCGGGCCAAGGCGGAGGAGCTCGGCATCCGGATCCTCACCCCGGAGGAGTTCGCCACCCTGGTCGCCGACCACCTCGCCTGAGGCCCGGTCACCCCGCCCGAGGCCCGAGGCCCGAGGCCCGCGCCCCGGCCGACGGTCTACCGGCCCGGGGCGCGCGGGCCGTCGAACAGCGGGGCGAGCGCCCGGCGCAGGTCCTCGGGCTCGCGGTGGAGCAGCCCCGTCATCCCCAGCCCGGCGGCGTGTTCGAGGCGGGTCACCTCGTGGTGGTCGAAGAAGCGGACCACGCCGTCGATGTCGCACTGCACGGCGTCGAACGGCGGCTTGTCGGGTGCGGCGGAGGAGCGCATCGGACCTGGATGCCACCGGGTGAGGGCCCCTCGCCACGATGCCTTCCGGGTGCGGAGCGTGCGGTAGGGTGGCGGCGCCGAACAGAACCACGACCTCGGGAGGTGAGACCCATTACCGGTACGACGGAGCGGGTGCTCCCCGGGAACAGCTGTGAAGACGTGGCACCGAGCGCGTAGTGGCGCTCTGCCGGTTCGGCGGCGGTCCCTCTCGGGGAGTCCTGGCGGATTGATCTTTCGCCTGTGTCTTTGATGGGGTTCTTCTGTTGTCTGTCTTCTCTTCCGCACTGTTGCGTTCCTCGGTGACCTCCCGCCTCCGGGCGGCCGGCTGCGTCTTCGCCGAGGACGAGGCGCGCATCCTGCTCGACGCCGCCGCCACTCCCGCCGAACTCGCGGCGATGGTCCGCTCCCGCGCCCAGGGCCGCCCGCTGGAGCACGTGGTCGGCTGGGCGGAGTTCGGGGGTCTGCGGATCGCCGTCGACGCGGGCGTCTTCGTGCCCCGGCGCCGCAGCGAGTTCCTGGTCGAGACGGCGCTCGGGCTGACGCCCGCCCACGCCCTGGTGGTGGACCTCTGCTGCGGGAGCGGCGCGCTGGCCGCCGCCCTCGCGGCGGCGGCCGCCCACCCGGTCGAGGTGTACGCGGCGGACGTCGACGCGGCCGCCGTCCGGTGCGCCCGCCGCAACCTGGCGGGCGCCGGCGGCCGGGTGTTCGAGGGCGACCTGTTCGATCCGCTGCCCGTCGAACTACGCGGCCGGGTCGACGTGTTGCTGGCGAACGTGCCCTACGTACCGACCGCCGACATCGCGCTGCTCCCCGCCGAGGCCCGGGTGCACGAGGCGCGCCCGGCCCTGGACGGCGGCGCGGACGGGCTGGACGTGCTGCGCCGGGTGGCGGGGGAGGCGCCGCACTGGCTGGCCCCGGGCGGGGCGCTGTTCTTCGAGACCAGTGAGCGCCAGGTGCCCGCGGCCCTCGCCGTGGTCGGCGCGGCCGGGCTGGACGGCGCGGTCGCCTCGTGCGAGGACCGCGACGCGACCGTGGTGACCGCGGCCCGGCGCTGACCGAGGGCGACCGGGCGGCCGGGGCGAGGAGAGCCGACCCCGGCCGTCCACCGTCCACCGGCCACCCACCGGAATTCCGATTGCCCCGCAGCTCACCGGGATGATGGAGTGCCCGGATGACTACCGATCACGACACCTTGCTGGCCCTCGTCGACTCCCGGATGCGCCGAGGCATCTCGAGCGAGACCCCGGCCGCGCGCATCGAGCAGTCCCCGGGGATCGTGCGCCAGAGCGGTCCCGAAAGCGTCTGGAACGGCATCGTCTGGTCCGACCTCGATCCCACCGTCGCCGACGCCGTGATCGCCGAGCAGGTCCGCCACTACGCCGGTCTCGGCCAGGACTTCGAGTGGACCGTGTACGGCCACGACCGCCCGGCCGACCTCGGCGAGCGCCTCACCGCCGCCGGCTTCACCCCGGAGGAGCCGGAGACCCTGATGGTCGCCGAGCTCGGCGACCTCACCCGCCGGATGGCGGACACGGCGGAGCCGGCCGGCATCGAGCTGCGCGAGGTCACCGACGAGGCGGGCGTGGCCCAGGTGGTCGCCGTCCACGAGGAGGCCTTCGGCACCGACGGCACCCGGCTCGGCCGCCGCATCCTGGCCCAGCTCACCGAGAGCCCGGACACCCTGAAGGTGCACCTCGCGATCGCCCACCACGAGGGCCGGGAGGTTCCGGTGTGCGCGTCCCGGATGGAGCTGTACCCCGGAACGGGCTTCGCGGGGCTCTGGGGCGGCGGGACGCTGGCGGCCTGGCGCGGCCGCGGCGTCTACCGCGCGCTGGTGGCGCACCGGGCCCGGATCGCCGCCGGTCTCGGCTACGAGTACCTGCGGGTCGACGCCTCCGACCAGAGCCGCCCGATCCTGGAGCGGCTCGGCTTCGCCGTCCTGACCACCATGACGCCCTACCAGTACGAGCACCGGGCCCGGAGCTGACCGTGCCTCTCGGGGCCGGGCCACGGTGACGGGGCTGACCGCGCGCCTCGGGGCAGGGCCAGGCCGACGGGGCCGTTCAGGGGATGCGCGGCGTGTGCCACCGGCCCGGTGCCGGGCGGGCCCGGATAGTGGGCAGGTCCGTTCGGCACGGGGCCGGGCGCAGGAGGGAGCGGACCCATGGCCGGAACGTCCGGGGAGCCGGACGGCGGGTACTCCCCGCAGCGGTGGACCGCGATGACCGGGATGTGCGTCGCGGCCGGCATGGTCTGGCTGTCGTTCGCCGACTTCGGGGTCGCCGTGCCGACGATCTCGGACGAACTGTCGGTCTCGCTGCCCGCCCTGCAGTGGGCCAACAACGCCTTCAGCCTCTCCACCGGTGCGCTGGTGCTCGCGGCCGGGAAGCTGGGCGACGTGTTCGGGCGCAAGCGCATGCTGGAGATCGGCCTGGTGCTGCTGGGCGTGGTCTCCTTGCTGACGGCGTTCACGCCGGGGGTGACCGGGATGATCGCCGGGCGGGCCGCGATGGGCTTCGGCGCCGCGCTGATCCTGCCCGCGACGCTGGCGCTGATCCCGCCGATGTTCCCGGCGAGCGAGCAGCCCCGGGCGTTCGGGGCCTGGATGGCGGTGGCCTGGGTCGGCCAGGCCGCCGGGCCGGCCGTCGGCGGCGTGCTGACCGGCCTGGCCGGCTGGCGGTCGACCTTCTGGATCAACGCCCCGCTGGCGGTGATCGCCTGGTGGCTGGTGCGCCGGTCGGCCGTGGAGTCCACCGACCCGAACGCCACCCGGCACATCGACTTCACCGGCCTGGTGATCAGCGCCGCGGCCGCGTTCTGCCTGCTCTACGGGTGCACGGCCGGTCAGGAGGACGGCTTCACCGACCCGGTGATCATCACTCTGCTGGTCGCGTCGGTGCTGCTCGCGGCGCTGTTCGTGCTGGTGGAGCGGCGGGTCCGGGATCCGCTGCTCGACCTGCGGCTGTTCGCCTCCCGCCCGTTCGACGGGGCGCTCGCGGCGAACTCCGTGATGAACATCGTCTTCGCCGGGGTGAGCTTCCTGCTCACGCTCTACCTCCAGGAGGTCCGCGGCTACGGTCCGGTCGCGGCCGGGCTGCTGTTGCTGCCGTCCACCGTGACCATCCTGCTGTTCAACCCGTTCGGCGGCCGGGTGGCGGCCCGGCGGGGGGCCCGGCTCCCGGTGGTCGTCGGCCTGTTCCTGCTGGGCATCGGCACCCTGGTGACCGCCGTGATCGGCGACACCTACCACTACGCCGTCCTGGCCACCGGGCTGCTGGTGCTCGGCGCCGGTCTCGGCCTGATGTCCGTCCCGCTGTCCGACACCGCGGTCGCCGGGCCGCCGGAGGAGCTGGCCGGGACGGCCTCCGGGATGTTCAAGGTCACCAGCATGCTGGGCGGCGCCTTCGGGGTGGCCGTGACGGTCGCGGTCCAGCAGGCGGTGGAGACCGACCAGGCGATCAGCCGGGCGCGGGCGGCCGGGCTCTCGGAGGACGACGCCCAGCAACTGGGCAATGCGGTCACGGACTCCAAGCTCGCCGACCAGATCCTCTCCTCGGTCGACCAGGCCACGGCGGACGCCATCACCGCGGCCTTCCGCGACGTCCAGGCGATCGGCGCCGGCCGCGCGATCGGCCTGGCCGGCCTGCTCGCGGTCGTGGCGGCGCCGGCCCTGCCGCTGCTGTGGCGGCAGCGGGCGGGACACCGGGAGCCCGCGACGGCGCGGAAGGAGCACGAGACGCGGTAGCCGGCGGACCGCACCGCGCAGGCGGCTCGCCGCCCCTCCGCCGTGGTGCGCCCCTGCGCCCCCTCGTGCTGTCTGGCCAAGTCCGTTGTGATGCCGGTGACTTGGACTCCAAGGACGGTTCTAGAATCATGTCGGCAACGGCAGGAGTCCAGCGAACACCGGGGAAGAGGCGACAGCCAGCGTGGATCCCGTACTGCGACCGTTCCGTGTCGAGGGGAAGGCCGTCCAGCTCGCCAAGTACCTCGCGGAGGAGGAGATCGGCGATCTGGTCGGCTGTTCCTGCATCGGCAACGACGTCATCATCGACCTGTCCGACATCCACTTCCTGATCAGCCTGGTCGATCTGGGCGGCGGGCTGCGGCTGAACTTCCACATGGCGCACGACGGCCCGGCCCGGGCCCGCTCCTGGAGCCGGCGGCTGCCGGCCGAGGCGGGTCCGCGCGACATCGCCCGGCGGATAGCGATGGATGTCGCCACGCTGGACCGCGAGATCGCTCCGCTGCGCACCAACCCGCCGAGGCCGCCGGCCGCGCGCTGAGCCCCACCCGGCGCCGGGCGGGGCTCAGCCGCTCGCGTTGCCGTGCAGCACCAGCGCCCAGCAGAGGCATCCGAGGGCCGCCGTGCAGAGCAGCGCCCGGGCGATGTTCCAGTGCACCCAGCGCGCCTCGAACCGCTCGCGCACCGCGGCGGGCTCCGGGATCCGCCCGGGCTCCCCGGCGGCGGCCAGCGCGTCGTTCAGCGGGACGTTGATCTTCCGGGTCACCGCGAGCGCAGCCGTGTAGCAGACCAGGGCCGCGACGGCGGCCGGCAGGACGTCGTGACCGTCCGACGGCAGGTGCAGTGCCACCGCCACCGCCGTGCAGACCAGCGCACCGACGAACCCGACCAGGAACCAGCCGTTGAGGATGGCCACGTTGATGCGCTGCATCACGTCGATGAACGTACGGTCCTCCGTCGTCCGCAGCCCCGGCATCACCGAGCAGGCGTAGGCGTAGAACAGCCCCGCGCTCAGTCCGGTGGTGATCGTCGCGGCCACGAGGGCGATCACGCGTGCAGCTTCCATCGGGTTCGTCCCTCGTTCCGTCCACCGGTGTCGCCGCCTCGGCCGACCGGCTGTCGGCCCGGGCCGGCCGCGGCGCTCCGTCCGCTCACGACTCGCTCGGGTGACGCGTCGTCAGGCCGCGTCCACGCGCTCGCACTCCTTCCCCGTCGACACTCTCACGGGCGCACGCCGATCCGAACCGATTTTCACCGTGCCTCCCCGCAGGCCCGCCCCGCCCGCCGCGGGGGCGGGGCGGGCCTGCGGCGGATCAGGTGTGGATGCCCTGGCCGGGGGTGAGGATGCCGGCCGGGTCGTAGCGGCGCTTCGCAGCGACGGCGGCCGCCCAGCGGGAACCGTAGTGACGGCGCCAGTCCGTCGGCGTCATGCCGGGGACGGCGCCGATCAGGTAGCGCTTGCCGCCGAGGGCGACGGCCCGGTCGTAGAGGCGACGGTTGCGGCGGAGCATGGCGGCGGTGTCGGCGCCGGGGGCGGGGAAGGAGAGCAGGTCGAAGTGCCAGCCGACCGGTGCGTCCGGCATCACGGCCATCGGGCGGGTCAGGGCGGCGGTGCGGTAGGGGTAGAGCAGGAGGAGCCCGGCGCCGAGGTCCGCGGGGGTGAGCGACGCGGTGGCCTCGCGGACGAAGGCGGCCGCGGTGGAGGCGGGCAGGAAGACGCTGAGCCAGGCCTTGGGCTGGGTCCAGAGGCCGGCGGCCTTGAGGTAGCCGGCGAAGCCGTCGACCCGGAAGGCGTAGTCGCGGGCGCTCTGGTCGACGACGGTGGTCTCGCCCGGGAGGCAGCGCAGCCCGCGCAGCAGGGCGTCCCGGTCCGGTGGCGTGGCGCCGTCGTAGTGGGCGACCGTCTCGATCTTGTACCGCCAGGTGCCGGCCGCGGCGTCGAGCACCGCCTCGCCCGCCTGGAGGTCGAAGCGGCGCTCGGCCATCAGCCGCTCCTGGTCACCGAGGTAGGCGGCGAGGTCGTCGTAGGACAGGCTGAACACCAGGGCGCGCCGGCGGGCCGGGACGAGCCGCAGCGTGGCGCGGACGATGATCCCGGCCTGTCCGCCGCCGGCCAGGACGGCCTCGAACAGCTGGCGGTTGGTGGTGGCGGAGGCGGTCAGCAGCCGGCCGGTACCGGTGACCACGTCGACCGACTCGACGGTGTCCACCTGGAGGCCGTGGCGCTGCACGGCGGAGCCGATCCCGCCCACGCTGAGCGTGCCGCCGACGGAGAGGTGCAGGTAGTCCGTCAGACAGGGCGGCATCCAGCCCTGGGCGAGGGCGGCGTCGGTGAGCTGCGCCCAGGTGACGCCGGCCTCCACCACGGCCCGGCCGGGGGTGAGGGAGAGGATCCGGTCCAGGCCCCGCGCGTCGACGGCGATGCCGCCGGGTGCGGTGGCCTGGCCGTAGCCGGAGTGCGACTCCAGCTCCGCGGGGTCGCCGCCACCGCTCTGGCCGTTCATGGCGACCGGGATCCGGTGGCGGTGGGCGAAGCCGACGACCTCGGTGATGTCGCGCACCGAGCCCGGCCGAAGTACGGCCCGGGGCGCGGCGGTCACCAGGTGCCCGAAGTCACCGGTGAACCGGGTGAGCGTGGCGGGGTCGGTGACCAGGCTGCCGTCCAGCCGGGGCAGTGCGGCCACCGCGTCCGCCGTGGCCTGGCCGTCGGTGGGGGCGTCCTGGCCGGCGGCGACGGCCCAGCTGCGGCCGGCGGTGTTCCAGCCGATGACCGTGGCCGCCGCGCCGACGAGCACACCGCGGCGGGGCAGAGCTGACTTGCTCATGGCAGATATCTCCGATCAATCGTCATATCAGCGCAGTTGTACCGCAGTCGGCCCGGCTCCGGGCAGTCCCCTGCGCCGTTGACGGCGTGAACGGGGCGCGGGCCGTCCGGACGGCGGGCTCAGGCCGGTCCGGCGCCGTCCCCGTCCACCTCGACGATCACCAGCGTGCCCCGGCTGCCCGGGGCCACCGCGTGCGGGACCCCGGCCGCCACCACGTACAGCTCCCCGGGGCCGAGCGGGACGGCCGTGCCGGCGACCAGCAGGTCCAGCCGGCCGTCCAGGACGAGCAGCGCCTCGGCGTGCGGGTGCCGCTCCTCGGCCAGCGGCAGCTCGTCCATCCGCAGCACCTTGACGGCGGCCGTGCCGATCCGGCCGAGGACGCGCGAGCGCCAGGCCCCGGGCAGTGCGGCGGCGGTCGCGGGGACGTCGATCCGGTTCATGGCACACCTCTTCCGGCGCGGTCCGGCCGCGCCCGTGATCACGGGGATGCCCGCACGCTATCCGGGACGCGGGGCGCGTTGGTCGACCGTTCGGCAAAATCTCCGGACCGCCGCCCCGCTGACACCCCGTCGGGAGGGAGGACTAGCCTGGACGCATGTTCGTTCTGGAGTTGACCTACACCGCGCCCCTGGACCGTATCGACGCCGTGCTCCCGCGGCACGTGGAGTGGCTGAAGGAGCACTACGAGGCCGGGGCCTTCCTCGCCTCGGGCCGCAAGGAGCCCCGTGACGGCGGCGTGATCATCGCGGTGGCCCCGGACCGGGCGGTCGTCGAGGAGATCGTCCGGACCGACCCGTTCAGCCTGGCCGGCCTGGCGGAGTACGCCGTCACGGAGTTCCTCGCCACCACCACCGCGCCCGCGCTGGACGCCTACCGCCAGCAGCTGCCCGCCTGAGGACCCCGCGGGGGCCGGGCGGCCCCGGCTCCCGGGGTGGGCGCCGTGGCGTCGGTGGCCGGTGGGGTTGGTGAACGGCGGGCCGGGGGAGGAGAGCGGCAGACCATCGCGAACGGGAGCGCCGCCATGACGATCAGTCACCGCACCATCGGTACCGGCGAGCACAAGGTGCTCGTCCTGCACGACTGGTTCGGCACCAGCGCGGGTTGGGGCGCGTTCCTCGACCACCTGGACCCGGACGCCTTCGGCTACGCCTTCCTCGACTACCGGGGCTACGGCGAACGGCGCGACGTGGAGGGCGAGTTCACCCTGGCGGAGATCGCCTCGGACGCGCTCGCCCTGACCGACCAGCTGGGCTGGGACACCTTCTCCGTGGTCGGGCACTCGATGGGCGGCAAGGCGGCGCAGCGCGTCCTGGCCGAGGCACCGGACCGGGTGCGCAAGCTGGTGGGGCTGGCCCCGGTGCCCGCGAGCGCCTATCCGCTGGAGGGCGACGCGTACGACCTGTTCCACCAGGCCCCGCGGCAGCCCGCCAACCGGCGGGCCATCCTGGACCTGGTGACCGGGCACCGCGCCTGCGGCCGCTGGCTGGACGCGATGACGGCCCGCTCGGTGGCCGGCTCCAGCCCGGAGGCCGTCGCCGGCTACCTCGACGACTGGACCACCCAGGACTTCGCGGCGCGGATCGCCGGCAGCACCCTGCCGGTCAAGGTCTTCGTCGGTGAGCACGACCTCGCGCTGTCCGCGGAGTTGATGCGCGGCACCTGGCTGGCGCACTACCCGAACGCGGACCTGGAGGTCCTGGCCAACTCCGGGCACTACCCGATGCACGAGGTGCCGGTGGCGCTGGCGACCGCCCTGGAGGCCTTCCTGCGCGCCTGACGGGCGCTGGGGCGGCCTCCGGGGTCACGCCCAGGCACCGGGCCCCGGGGGCCCGACCCGGGGGAGGGTCACGCCAGCGGCGGCACCTGCTCGGCCAGTCGCCGCACCAGCCGGTCCAGCCAGCCCCGGACGGTGGCCTCGTCGAAGAGGTCGGCGTCGTACTCGGCCAGGCCCGCCAGGCCGTTCCCCTCGGGGGTGAGCACCAGCAGCAGGTCCGAGCGGGCGCCGCTGCCCGGGACGTCCTCGACCACGACGTCCAGGCCGGTCAGCTCCAGGACCGGCGCCGGGGTGGTCTGCACGGCCAGCAGCACCTGGGGGAAGGACGGCGGGAGCGCCAGCCCGCGCGCCCGCAGCTCCTCCGTGACCAGGCCGAACGGGACGTCCGCCTGGTCGAGCGTGGTGGCCAGGGCCTCGCCGGCCCGGTCGACCAGCCCGGCGAACCCGCCCGGCGCGCGGCTCGGCAGCCGGACCGGCAGGTTGGTGGTGAGCAGCCCGACCAGCCGCTCGTGCTCCCGGCGCCGCCGGTTGGCGGTCGAGAGCATCACCAAGGTCTCGTCGGCGCCGGTGAGTTCGCCCAGCAGATCGCCCACGGCGGCCAGCACCACGGCCGCCGGGGTGGTGGAGCGGCGGGCCGCGCACCGGTTCAGCGCTGCGGTGAGCTCGGGGGTGAGCGTGAAGGGCAGCACGCCGCCGTGCCCGGAGCGCCGTTCGGGCCGGGGCCGGTCGGTGGGCAGCGGCACCGTGAGCGGCAGCCCGGTCAGCCGCTCGGCGTACCGGGCGGTGGCCCGGCGCACCGCCTCCCGGGTCACCACCGTCCGTTCCCAGCAGGCGTGTTCGATCATCGATCCCGGCTCGGGCAGGTCGGCCCGGTGGTCCCCGTACAGCGTGCCGAGATCGGCCAGCAGGGTGGCCAGGGACCAGCCGTCCAGCACGATGTGATGGATCGTCAGCAGCAGGACGTGGTGCTCGGGGCCCAGTCGGAGCAACCGGGCCCGGAGCAGCGGCGGGGCGGCGAGGTCGAACGGGGTGGCGGCCTCCTCACGGGTGGCGGCGGCCACCGCCTCCGCGCCGCCGCCCACCGCGGCGACCGGCAGCGGCAGGGCGTCGGGCGCGGGCAGGACCTGCTGGAGCAGCCCGAGGTCGGAGGGTGCGTACCGGGTGCGCACGCTGCGGTGGCGGGCGGTCAGCGCGGTCAGGGCCCGTTGCAGGCGGGCGGGGTCGAGCGGCCCGCGCAGGGTGATCCGCTGGGTGATGTTCCACAGGCTCGGGTCGGCCACCCGGCCGTGGCTGCGGTGCATCCGGGCCTGGGCGATGCCGGCCGGTGCGGCGGCCTCGGCGGCGCCGCCGCCGGTCAGGGTGGCGAGCAGCCGGGGCCGTTCGGCCTTCACGAGGGCGACGAGCGGGGCGTCCATCGCTCCGGGCGGGGCGAGGTAGTCGAGCCGGCCGCCCTCGGTGGAGAGGACGACCTCCCGCTCGTCCAGCAGCCGGAGGAGCCGCTGCCAGTCCTCGGTCGGCGCGGGCACGGCGGGCGCGGTCGGTCCGGTGGGCACGGTGGTCACAGCGTCCCTCGCTCGAAGGTCTCGGCCGGTGCGGCGGCGCGGGCGCGGTCGGCCATGCCGCGGATGGTGGGGCGGCGGAAGAAGTCGAGGATGCCGATCTCCAGGCCGGTCTCCTCGCGAACCAGGTTGAGCAGCCGGGTGGCGGCCAGCGAGTGCCCGCCCAGATCGAAGAACGAGGTCTCCACGCCCGGGGCGGGGACGTCCAGCTCCTTCGCCCAGAGCTGTTGGAGGCGCTGCTCCAGCTCGGTGGCGGGGGCGGTGTCCGCGTCGGCACCGATCGGCACGGCCGGGGGCAGTGCGGCGCGGTCCAGCTTGCCGTTGCGGGTCAGCGGCACGTGGGTGACGCGGGCCCAGAGCCGGGGCACCATGTGCTCGGGCAGCCGGTCGGCGAGCTCGTCGCGCACCCGGGCGAGGGCGGCGGCCGCGTCGGGAGCTGCCGGAGCCGGCAGAGCTGCCGGAGCCTCGGGGGCTTCGGGGTCTTCGGGGGCTTCGGGGGCGAGCACGACGTACGCGGCGAGCGCGGTGCCCTGCGGGCCGTGGTGCGCGGCAACGGCGGCCTGCCGCACCCCGGGGACGGCGCGCAGCACGTTCTCCACCTCCCCTGGTTCGATCCGGTAGCCGCGGATCTTCACCTGCTCGTCGATCCGGCCGAGGAGCTCCAGCGCGCCGTCGGGCCGCAGCCGGCCCAGGTCGCCGGTGCGGTAGCGCAGGCCCTGCGGCGTGCGGACGAAGGCGACGGCGGTCTCCTCGGGGCGGTTCAGGTAGCCGAGGCCGACCTGGTCGCCGAGCACGTGGATCTCGCCGACCGCGCCCTCCGGCACCGGCCGGCCGTGCGGGTCGAGCAGCTGGACGCGGCTGCCGGGGACGGGGCGGCCGACCGGGGCGTGGTCGGGGCCGTCGGCGGAGAGTTCGACGCTGGTCATCGCATGGGTCTCGGTCGGCCCGTAGTGGTTGAACAGCCGGCACCGCGGGTTCTCCCGCAGGAAGGCGCGCAGCGCCGGGGTGAGCAGCAACTGCTCGCCGCCGGAGACGATTTCGCGCAGGTCGGGCACCGGGGCCTCGGCCAGGGCGCCGAGCAGGCCGGTCAGGGTGGTGTGCGGGAGGTGGATGCGTTCGGTGCGGGTGCGCCGGAGGTGGTCGGCCAGCGCCCGGGCGTCGTAGCGGGTCGCCTCGTCGACGAGGACGAGGGTGCCGCCGCCGGCGAGGGCGGTGAGGGTCTCCTGGACGCAGACGTCGAACCCGCAGGAGGCGTACTGCAGGGTGCGCAGCGGGCCGTGCTGGTCGGTGTTCCAGTCGACCAGGGACCGCAGGCCGCGGTAGGGCATCACGACGCCCTTGGGCCGGCCGGTGGTGCCGGAGGTGTAGAGGCAGTAGGCGGGTGACTCGGGATCGGGGTCGACGGCGGCGGGTGCCGGCGGCACCGCGCTCTCGTCGTCGGCCAGGACGGCGGGCAGGGTGATACCGAGCCGGTCGGTGCCGGCGCGGGTGAGCAGGACGGGCGCGCCGCTGTCGGCGGCGATCAGCCGGCAGCGCTCGGCGCCGTGCACCGGGTCGATCGGTACGTGGACGGCGCCCAGGCGGACGACCGCGAGCAGCGCGGCGACCTGGTCGGCGGAGCGCGGCAGCAGGGTGGCGACGGGGGTGCCGGCGGTGACCCCGGCGGCGGCCAGCAGCGCCGCCAGCCGCTCGGCCCGGTCGGTGATCTCGCGGTAGGTGACCGGGGTGCCGTCCGGCGTGAGGACGGCGGTGCGGTCGGCGTGCGCGGCCGCCGTGCGGGCCAGCCGTTCGCGCAGCGACGGGGTGCCGGGCAGGGCAGGGGTGGCCACCTCGCGGCCGCCGGGCAGCAGCTCGGCCACCGGGCGGGCGGGGTCGGCGACGGCGGCGGCCAGCAGCTGCTCGAAGGCGGTGAGCAGGCGCTCGACGCTCTCCCGGTCGAAGAGCGCGGTGGCGTACTCGACGTGGCAGCGGATGCCCTCGGGCAGGTTGGTGAGGAACAGGGTGAGGTCGAAGCCGGACTTGTCGACGACGTCGTCCAGCGGCCGGGCCTCGATGCCGGGCAGGTCGAGCTCGAACAGCGCGTGGTTCTCGAACTCCACCATCACCTGGAAGAGCGGGTTGCGGCTGGTGTCGCGGGCCGGGTTCAGCTCCTGCACCAGGACTTCGAACGGGAGCCGCTGGTGCTCGTAGGCGTCCAGCGCGGTGCTCCGCACCCGGGCGAGCAGCCGTTCGAAGTCGGGCTCCCCGGACAGGTCGAGGCGCAGGGCGAGCGTGTTGACGAAGAAGCCGACCAGGTCCTCGGTGCCCTCCTCGCGGTTGGCGACGGGGGTGCCGAGCACGAGCTCGTCCTGGCCGCTGAAGCGGTGCAGCACGCCGGCGAACGCGGCGAGCAGCACCATGAACAGGGTGGAGCGCCGGGAACGGGCCAGCTCCCGTACCCGGGCGGAGAGTTCGCCGTCGAGCAGGCGGACGAAGGCGCGGCCCCGGCCGTCCGGCAGGGCCGGGCGCGGCCGGTCGGTGGGCAGCGCCAGCACCGGCAACTCGCCGCCGAGGACCTCGCGCCAGTGCGCCAGGCTCGCGGCGTGCGCGCCCTCGGCCACCAGGGCCCGCTCCCGGGCCGCGAACGCGGCGTAGTCGGTGGGCAGGTGAGGCAGTTCGGGGCGGCGGCCCGACTGCGCGGCCCGGTAGAGCTCGCCCAGCTCGCGGGTGATCACCACGGCGGAGAGGGTGTCGATGACGATGTGGTGCATGGCGAGGACGAGCACATGGCGCTCCTCGGCCAGCCGCAGCAGCCGGGTGCGCAGCAGCGGGCCGGTGGCCAGGTCGAAGCGGTGGGCGCCCTCCTCGGCGACCAGCGCGCGGACGGCCTCCTCCCGGTCCCGCCCCGGCGGGGCGTCCTCGACCGGGAGCGGTGCACCGGGGGCGGGCAGCACCACCTGGTACGCCTCGCCGTCCTGCTCGCGGAAGACGGTGCGCAGCGCCGGGTGCCGTTCGGCCAGGGCGTGCAGGGCGCCGGCCAGCGCGCGGTGGTCGAGCGGCCCGTCCAGGGCGATGGCCTTGACCTCGTTGTACCGGGAGCTGTCGGGCAGCATCCGGTGCAGGAACCACATCCGCTGCTGGGCGTACGACAGCGGCGCGCGCCGCTCGCGGGGCCGCTGGGCGGTGCGGCGCAGCTCGTCCAGGTACGGCAGGCCGGCGGCGACGAGTTCGGGCGAGAGGCCGAAGTCGACGAAGGCGGCGATCTCGTCGGCGCCGGCGGCGCGCAGCGAGTCCAGGACGGTCCGCACGCTCTCCGGGGTGCCGATCAGCGCGCGCGAGGCGCAGTACCGCTCGTAGGCGCGCTCCAGGACGAACTCCAGGTCCTCCTCCGGGGTGTTCTCGTAGTCCAGGGTGAGGCCGAGGCTGTTGGCGACCTGCCCGAAGAGCGAGAGCGAGGAGCGCAGGTAGCCGCAGAACGGGCGGTAGGCCTGCTCGCGGGCGGTGGCGAGGTCGGCGCCGAGGTAGCTGTGCACCAGCACCACCACGCGCCCGGCCTCGGGGTCCAGGCCGTGCTCGGCCCGGGTGCGCCGGTAGAGGGCGACGTTGGCGGCCAGCTCCTCGACGCTCTGGGTCATCAGGTTGGTGATCACACCGAGGTCGTGGCGGGCGGCCTCGCGGAAGCTGTCCGGGTTGCCGACGATCGCCGTGTACATCGGCGGCAGCTCCTGGAGCGGGCGCGGGTGCAGGTGCACCTCGATCTCCTCGCCGCTGCCGTTGCGGCCCCGGTAGGGCTCGCCGCGCCACAGCGCCCGGATGGTGTCGACCTGCCGGTGCATCAGCTCCTTGTGGGTGCCGTAGCGGTCGGGGAAGAACAGGAAGTCGTTGGGGTGCCAGCCGCTGGCGCAGCCCAGGCCGACCCGCCCGCCGGACAGGTTGTCGACCACCGACCACTCCTCGGCGACCCGGACGGGGTGGTGCAGCGGCAGCACGGCGCAGCCCGCGTTCAGCCGGACGCGCTCGGTCTCCCGGGCCAGCGCGGCGGCCAGCACCGAGGGGTTGGGGAAGATGCCGCCGAAGGAGTGGAAGTGCCGCTCGGGCAGCCAGACGGCGTGGAAGCCGTTGCGGTCGGCGAACCGGGCGCTCTCCAGGACGATCCGGTAGCGGTCCTCGGGCCGGGTGTCGAGCGGGTAGTCGCCGAAGAAGGAGAGGCTGAAGTCGACCTCGCGGTCCGGGTCACCGGCGGGCGCGGGGGCTGGCGCGGGGACTGGCGTGGGGACGGGGGTGGGCGCGGGCAGTTCGAGGCGCGGCGCCGGGACGGACGGCACGGCCACCCCGCGCGTCGAGGGGAAGAAGCCGCCGCGCCGCATGTCCCGCAGGGAGGAGCGGACGGCGTCGGCCACGAACTCCACGTCGCCGTCGGAGTGCGCGGTGGAGAGGAAGAAGTTGCGCCACTCCCAGACGTAGACCCCCTTCACCAGCAGGTGGTGGAAGAGCAGCTCCATGTCGGCACGCGGCTCGAAGCGGAAGAGCGAGCCGAAGTGCGCCAGCCGGAGAGGGAACTCCTCCTCCTCGAAGAAGCCGTTGAGGGTGGTTGCCAGCTCCCCGGTCCGGGCGTTCAGCCGCTCCTGAAGGCCCGGCCCCTGCTCCTTGAAGTGCCGCAGCACGGCACGGCAGGCGGCCATCGACAGCGGGTGCTGGATGTAGGTGCCGCCGAAGAAGGTGGTGTCGTTCGGCGGGTGACTGGTGTCCCCGTACTGCCAGAAGCCGCCGTCGATGCCGTCCATCACGGCCGCCCGCCCGGCGATGGCGCCGATCGGGAAGCCGCCGCCGAGGACCTTGCCGTACGTCGAGAGGTCGGGTTCCACGCCCCAGAACCCGCGGGCGCCGCGCAGGTGCGGCCGGAAGCCGGTGAGCATCTCGTCGAAGATCAGCACGATGCCGCGGCGGGCGGTCAGTTCGCGCAGCCCCCGGACGAACTCGGCGGGCTGGCGGGAGGGGTGGCGGCTCTGCACCGGTTCGACGAGCACGGCGGCGATCCGGTCGCCCAGCTCGTCGATGACCCGCAGGCTCTCCGGCTCCCCGTACGGCAGCACGACCAGGTCGGCGACCGCGCTGCCGGGGATGCCGATCGACACCGGGACCGTCTCGCGCTCGGCCCCGTGGCCCACCGGGCGGCCCAGCGTGTGGTCGAAGTGCCCGTGGTACGAGCCCTCGAACATCACGATGGTGTCCCGCCCGGTGTACGCCCGGGCCAGCCGGATCGCCCCCGCGTTGGCCTCCGTCCCGGAGTTGGCGAACGCGACCCGCTCGGTGCCGGTCAGCTCCGCGAGCAGTTCGGCGGCCTCGCCGGTCTCCGCGCCGCGCGGACCCAGCCGCAGACCGCCGGCCAGGTGCTCGCGGACGGCCTCCTGGACGAAGGCGGGCTCGTGGCCGAAGAGCAGCACGCCGAAACCCATCGTGATGTCGACGTAGGAGTTGCCGTCGACGTCCTCCAGCCGGGAGCCCTGCGCCCGGCGGGCGGCGAGCGGGTAGAGCATCTCCTTGGTGGCCGAACGGAAGCCGACCACGGCCCGGCTGTCCGCGAGCACCCGGCGGTGGCGCTGGGTGAGCGCCTTGGAGGCGGCGGTGCGGGCGGTGAAGCGTTCGACCAACTCGTCGAGGTGGCGGCGCTGTTCGCCGGTCAGGCCGCCCCCGGCCATCCCGGAGTCCCGGGCGACCGTGACGCGCGGGCCGTGCACCTGTGCTTGCGATGGGGTGGCCGGCTGGGCCGGTGTGGCGGGGAGTTCCGGTGCGACCGTGACGGCGGCGGCTGCGGCGGTGGGCAAAGCGGGCGCGGTCGGCGTGGCGGGCGTGGCGGGGGTGCCGGCGAGCAGGGCGAGCTGGTCGGCCATCAGCTGGGAGAACTGGCCCATCAGGGCGAGCTGGCGTTCGATCACCGCGCCGGCCCCGTCGGGAGCGGCGGCCGCCACCGGGGTGACGGGAGCCGCAGCGACGGGAGCCGCAGCGGCGGGGGCCGGGGTGGGCGCCGGCTGTCCGGGCGTCGGCGCGGGTGCGGCCGGTGCCACGGCCAGGGGCTCCGGTACCGGCGCGGGCACCGCTTCCGGAGCCGCCGCCGTCGGCGCGGGCACCAGGCCGGCCAGCGCCTCGGCGCTCATCCGCCCGGAGATCAGTCCGGCCAGCCGCGCCGGGGTGTCCGCGTCCTCGAACAGCTCGCGCATCGGGACCCGCACCCCGAAGGCGCGCTCCAGGTCCCGGATCATGTTGATCATCGACAGCGAGTCGGCCCCGAGGTCGAAGAAGGGGTCCTCGGCGCCCACCGCCTCCTCCGCCACGCCGAGCTGACGCGCGGTCTGCGCGACGACCCGGCCCAGGACCAGGGCGGCCGCCTGCTCCAGCGGGTCCGGCGCGGGGGTGTCGGTCATGACGGGCTCCTCCAGGACGGTGCGTTCGGCTACGGGCGGGGCCGCCGGCCCGGGACGGGCCCCGGCCACGGTCAGCGGTGCGGAACCCGACAGCGGTACGGGCCCCGGCGCCGGTACGGGCCGGGTCGCGGTCGCGGTCGCGGGCGGCGATGCGGTCGAGGCGTCGGCCGTGTCTTCGGCGCCGGGCGCGGTGAACCAGTGGTAGGTACGGTGGAACGGCCGGCCCGGCAGCGGGACGCGCCGCGCGGGCCCGTCCGGCCACCGCCGGGCGGCGGCGGCCGCCGCCCAGTCCACCGGCACCCCGTGGGTCCACAGCGTGCCCAGCGCGGCGAGCAGTTGGCGCTCCGGGCGGCGACCGCGGCGTCCGCTCGGCACGAACACCGCCCCCGCGAGTTCGCGCCGGCCCAGCCCGCTCAGGGTGTGGTGCGGGCCGACCTCCAGGAAGAGCCCGTGGCCGAGCCCGTCGAGCGTCGCGAGCACCCGGTCGAAGCGCGCGGTCTCCCGGGTCTGGCGGACGAAGTGGTCGGGGCCGGGCACCGTGCCCGGTGCCAGCGGCACGCCGTCCAGATTGCTCACCAGCGGGACCCGCAGCGGTCGGAGGGCGATCTGCTCCAGCCGGCGCCGGAACGCCTCCAGCATCGGCTCCATCAGCCGGGAGTGGAACGCCCGGTCGGCGGTGAGCCGTTCGGTTCCGACACCCTCCAGGGCGAGCACCGCCTCCGCTCCCGCGATGTCCCCGGGCCGCCCGGCCAGGACGCACTGCCCGGCGCCGTTCACCACGGCCAGGTCCACCCCGGGCAGCCACTCGGCGAGCGCGCCGAGGCGTTCGGCGGACGCGGTGGCCACCGTCATCGCCCCCGGCTCCGTCGAGCGGTGCATCAGCCGTCCGCGCACCCCGGCCAGGAAGAGGCCGTCGGCCAGCGAGAAGGCCCCGGCCGCGTAGGCCGCCGCGTACTCGCCCGCGCTGTGCCCCGCCACCGCCGCCGGCCGCAGCCCGAACTCCTCCCAGAGCGCGGTGTACGCGGCCTGCACCGCGAACAGCGCGGGCTGCGCGGCCTCGGTGGTCCACGGCTGCTCCCCGCCGTCGGGGCCGGGCTCCAGCAGCAGGGGCAGCAGCGACTCCCCCCAGGTCTCGCGGTGCAGCCGGTCACAGGTGTCCAGCACCTCCCGGAAGACCGGGTACGCCCGGTACAGCCCGGCGGCCATGCCCCGGTACTGCGCGCCCTGTCCGGTGTAGAGCAGGACGGGGGCCGGTGTGCCGCGCCCGGCGTCCCGCGCCGAGTGCGCCGGGCCGGAGGTCCGCCCGGCGACGAACCCGGCGAGCGCGTCGGCGAGTTCGGCGGGCCCGGTGGCGGTGACGGCGAGCCGGTGGCGCAGCGGGCGGCGGCCCGCGCCGAGGGTGAGCAGCAGGTCGGCCGGGCGGGGCGGGTGTTCGCCGCGCAGCCGGTCGAGCACGGTGGCCGCGAGGTCGGTGAGCGCCTGCGGGCTGCGGGCCGACAGTGGCAGCAGGGCGACCGGCGGTTCGCTGTCGGGGGCGGCGGGGGCGTCCGCGGGGGTGCCGGCCGGTGCCTCCTCCAGGATCAGGTGGGCGTTGGTGCCGCCGACGCCCAGCGCGCTGACCCCGGCCCGGCGCGGGGCATCCCCGGTGGGCCAGTGCGATGCCTCGGTCGGGAGCGTGAAGGGGCTGCCGGCCAGCCCGAGAGCCGGATTGGGCCTGGTCAGGTGGGTCACCGGCGGGATCGCCCGGTGGCGCAGCGCGAGGACGGCCTTGATCAGACCCGCCATCCCGGCGCAGGTGTCCAGGTGGCCGATGTTCGGCTTGACCGAGCCGAGGGCGCAGAAGCCGACCGCCCCGGTGCGGGCCCGGTAGGCGCGGGTGAGCGCCTGGACCTCGATCGGGTCGCCGAGCGGCGTGCCGGTGCCGTGCGCCTCGACGTAGCCGATGCTGTCGGCCGGCACGCCCGCCACGTCCAGGGCCCGGCCGACCACGGCGGCCTGGCCGTCCAGGCCGGGCGCGGTGTAACCGACCTTGCCCGCACCGTCGTTGTTGACGGCGGAGCCGAGGATCACCGCATGCACGGTGTCGCCGTCGGCCAGCGCCCGGTCGAGGCGCTTGAGCAGGACGGCGGCGACGCCGTTGCCGCCGACCGTTCCGGCGGCCCGCTCGTCGAAGGCCCGGCAGACGCCGTCGGGCGCCAGGATCGAGCCCTCCTGGTAGCGGTAGCCGGCGGCCTGCGGGACGTGCAGGGCGGCGGCGCCCGCGAGGGCGAGGTCGCTGTCACCGGTCAGCAGCGACTGGACGGCCAGGTGGACGGCGACCAGCGAGGTGGAGCAGGCGGTCTGCACGCCGACGGCGGGCCCGGTGAGGCCGAGCCGGTAGGCGACCCGGGTGGCGGCGAAGTCGGCCTGGTTGCCGATCGCGACCTGCAGCGCCTCGACCGGCCGGGCCGGGTCGGCGGCCGCGCCGATGGCGTGCTGGAGGTAGCCGCGCAGCGAGTACAGCGTCATGCCGGTGCCGGCGAAGACCCCGACCCGGGTGTCCGGCGCGGTGTCGCCGTAGCCGCCGTCGTCCAGGGCCCGGGCACAGGTCTCCAGCAGCAGCCGCTGCTGGGGGTCCATCAGGGCGGCCTCGGCGGCGCTGATGCCGAAGGCCTCGGCGTCGAAGTGGCCGATGTCGGCGATCGGCGCGGTGACCGGGACGAAGTCCGGGTGGCTGTACTCCTCGGCCCGGATGCCGGCGGCGGCGAGCTGCTCGGGGGTGTACCGGGTGGTGCTGACCACGCCGTCGACGATGTTGCGCCAGTACTCCTCGGGGGTGTCCGCGCCGGGCAGCCGCAGTGCCAGGCCGATCACCGCCACCCGACGGTCGGTGGGCACCTCCGGCGCGGGCGCGGTGGAGGTCGGTGCCGGCTCCGGCGCACCGCCGGCCAGCCGGGCCGCCAACGCGTCCACGGTGGGGTGCCGGAACAGCGCGGTCGGCTCCAGCCCGGGCGCCGGGCCCGCCGCCAGTGCGGCCTGGACCCGCATCAACTGCACCGACCCGAGGCCGAGTTCGTGGAAGGGCCGGCCGGGGTCGACCGGTTCGCCGAGGACGGCCTCGAAGGTGTCCAGCACGGCGCGGCGCAGCTCGGCCGGGGCGGGCGCCGCCACGACCGGGCGCGCCGGTCCGGCGGCGGGCGGCTGCGGGGCGTCGGCGACCAGTCGCGGCTCGCCCGCCAGCAGCCGGCGCCGGGCGGCGGGGCGGGTGCTGTCGGGACCGGCGTAGTAGTGACCGGGCGGGGCCGCGAGCAGTGCGGTGGCCAGCCGCCGGCCCTCGGCGGCGTCGAGCACGGCGATCCCGCGCTCGGCGGCGGCCGCGTCGTGGGAGGCCTCCCGGTTCATCCCGACACCCCGCCACAGGCCCCAGGAGACCGTCCAGGCCGCGACCCGGTGCTCCCGGCGCAGCCGCTCGACCGCCGCCTCCAGGGAGCGGTTGGCCGCCGCGTACCCCGCCGAGCCGACCGCTTCCTGGAACCCGATCATCGAGGAGTAGCCGACGAACTGGGCACCGGGGCGGGCCGCCACCAGCTCGGCCAGCGCGTCGGTGCCCGCGGTCTTGGCCCGGACGGCCTCCTGCCACCGCTCGGGTCCGAGCTCCTCCAGCAGGCCGATCCGGTACTCGCCGGCCAGGTGCAGGACGCCCTCCAGCGGCGCGCCCCAGGCCTGTTCGGCCTCGGCGACGGCGGCCGCCAGGGCCCGGCGGTCCGTCACGTCGGCCGTCCGGTACTCGACCCGGCCGCCGGCCCGCACCAGGCGCTCCAGCGCGGCGCGGCGCGCGGCCGCCGCCGGACCGCCCGCGGCCGGGTCGGTGCGCCCGACCAGCAGCAGGTGCGGGCCGTACCGGCGGAGCAGTTCCGGGAGCAGCTCCCCGGCGAGGCCGCCCAGCCCGCCGGTCACCAGCCAGCGGGCCCCGGGGGAGAGCAGCGTGCAGGCCGGTGCGGCGGCGGCCTCCGGCGCGGTGAGCGGGGCGAGTGGGCCGAGCCGGGGCACGTAGGGGCGCCCGTCGCGCCAGGCGGCCTCGGGCTCGCGCCGCGGGTCGGCGAGGAAGGCCAGCACGGCCCGCGGGTCCGCCGGGGCGTCGGCGGGCAGGTCGAGGTGGCGGGTCCCGGCGAGCAACCGCTCGGCCCGGGCCCCGGCGGTCAGGGCCGCGGTCGGCGCGGCGACCGGCCGCGGCAGCTCGCCGTCGGCGAGCGCGTGCAACCCGGCGCTGACAGTGACGAGTTCGACCCCGTCCGGACCGCCGCCGTACCGGTGGGCCAGCGCCCGGGTCAGCCCGAGCAGGGCCTCGCCGCACAGCACCTCGTCCGGCTCGGCAACCTGCGCCCACAGGTGCAGCACCCGGTGCGGGCGGCGGCCGGCCGCCTCCAGCTCGTCCAGCAGCCGCGGCCAGCTCCCGGCCCGCCGCTGGTCGAGCGCGTAGCCGTCGCCCAGCCGGGCGAAGGACTCGGCCTGGGACGCCTGGACGGTGTCCGGCAGCACGGCGGCGAGCGCGTCCGACAGGGTGCCCGGTCCGACCGGCCCGAGCAGCAGGACGGTCCCCGGCGGTGGCACCGGCGCGGCGTCCGGCGCGGGCCGGGGCTCCCAGGCCGCACGGCGGACGACGTCCGGCACGGTGCGGGCGTTGCCCTCGGCGAGGTCGAGGCGGGTGATCAGCGCGTCCAGGCCGCCGTCCAGCAGCCGGGCGCGGATCGCGGTGCGCTGGATCTTGCCGCTGGTGGTGCGGGGGAAGTCGGCGGCCGGGACGGGGAGCACCAGCGCGGCCGACAGCCCGAACCGCTCGGCCAGCGCGGCCCGTACGGCGCCCGCCGTCCGGTGCGGCTCGCCCGCCTCCGGGGCGGCCACGAAGAAGACCGCCAACTGCTCGCTGCCGCTGCGCTCGTCGGGCACCCCGCACGCGGCGACGTGACCGGAGAGCACCCCGTCGACGGCGGACACCACGTCCTCCAGGTCGTGGCAGAAGTGGTGGACGCCGTTGATGATGATGATCTCCTTGCGCCGACCGGTGAGGATCACCTCCCCGTCGCGCAGGTAGGCGAGGTCCCCGGTGTCGAACCAGCCGTCGGCGGTGGCGGATTCGCGGTTCGCCCGCGGGTTGTTCAGGTAGCCGGGAGTGACCCGGCCGGAGGAGACCTGGAGCCGTCCGATCCGCAGCTCGGGCAGGACGGCGCCCCGGTCGTCGGCGACCCGCAACCGCGCGCCGGCGGCCGGGCGGCCCATCGAGAGGAAACGGGTGGCCGCCTCGTCCGAGCCCTCCGGCAGCGGCCGCAGCGCTCCGGTCAGCGAGTCGGTGGCCAGGACCTGGACGGCGCCGGGTTCGCCGTAGCGCTTGTAGGTGATGACGGTGCAGGTCTCGGCCATGCCCCAGGCGAGCAGGAGGTGGTCGGGCCGCAGCCCGGAGGGGGCCAGCCGGGCCAGGAACTCCTCGGCGACGCCCTCGGTGCACTGCTCGCCCGCGTTGATCAGGGACTTGACGGCCGAGAGGTCCCAGCGCCGCTCGGGGGCGGCCCGCAGCGCCTCGGCGACCAGGCGGTAGCCGAAGTTCGGCGACCAGGAGTGTGCGGCGCCCCGGCGCTCCAGCGTGTCCAGCCACAACAGCGGGTCGGCGAGGACGAGTTCGGTGGGGATGTGGGTCTGGTCGCAGACCGCCACGACGTCCCGCAGGTGGAACATCAGCAGGCCCGCGACATGGTCGAGCGGCAGCCAGTTGACGGTCGGGTCGCCGGGCGCGAAGCCCTGCTCGCAGGCGCCCGCCACGTACTCCAGGATGCCGCGGTGGCTGATCCGGATCGCCTTGGAGCGCCCGGTGGAGCCGGAGGACAGCTGGAGGATCGCGACATCGCCGCCGGCGCCGTGCGGCGCGGCGGGCGGCTGCGCGGCGGAGCGGTCGACCGGGATCACCCGCAGACCGGCGGCCCGCGGGTCGAGCCGGCCGATGCCCGCGAGCCCGGCGACGGCCTCACCGGCGGCCAGCACCGGCGGGTGCTCCAGCGTCTCCCAGGCGTTGACCAGCTTCTCCAGGACGGGGCCCGGGCGGTCGTAGCCCGGCGGGCGGGCCACCGTGACGGGCAGGACGCCGCCCAGCAGGCAGGCCCAGAGCGCGGGGAAGTAGTGCTCCAGGTCGGGGACTTGGAGGATCGCGCGGTCGCCCGGGCCGAGGCCAGCGGCGGTGAGGGTGCCCAGCACGCGCAGCGCCCGGTCCAGCAGCTCGGGGTAGCGCAGGGTGGTGGCGCCGCCGTCGGCGCGCACCAGGTGCAGGCCGCGTTCGGGGTGCAGCCGGGCGGCGCGCAGCAGCGCGTCGGGCAGGTCGGCGGGGCCGTCGGGCAGCGCCGTCAGGGCGGGTCCGACGGCGACGGCGGGCTCGCCGGCCGCGGGCTCGGGCTCCGCCGACGGCTCCGGTGCGGCCGGCGCGGCGGCGCCGAACGGGCGCCAGCGGCCGGTGAGTTCGCTCAGGTGCCGACGGGCGGGGCGGGGGTGCTCGCGCGGGTCGCGGGCGGCGGCCAGGGCGGCGGCGTCGGCCGCCCCGTCGGCGGTCCGGGGGATGCCGTCGACCAGGCGGATCTCCGCGTCGGGGGCGTCCTCCAGCAGGTGGGCGGCGGCCCAGCGGCGCAGTCCGGCGTGGTCCCGGTCGTCGGCCGGCACCAGGTAGACGATCGGCTCGGCGCCGCCCGGGGAACCGCCGGGGACGAGGGCGCAGTCGGCCAGGCCGGCGTGGCGCAGCAGCCGGCCCTCCACCACGTCGGCTCTGGGGCGGTCGGGGCCGGGGACGCTCATGCGGGTCGTACCTTCCTGGGCTCTGCGAAACGGCGGGCGGGGCGCGGTACGGCGGGGTGACGGCGGGCGGCGGCCGGGGCGGCCGGTACGGCGGTCGGGCGGGTACGGCGGGCGGTCGCCCGGGGCTCGGCCGCCCGGTGGGGGAGGGCCGGTACGCGGCTAGTGGTCGGCGGGGACGGGCCGCCCGGCGGGCGCGCGCCGTCGACGGGCGCCGACCCCCACCATCAGCAGGAACCCGGCGGCCAGCGCGATCGGCACGGCGTGCGAGAAGCCGACCACCGTGAGCGGGCTGAACCGCTCCATCAGCCCGGCGCTGAGCAGCATCCCGACGCCCATGCCGAGGCTCTCGGCGCTCGCCACCAGCCCGAACGCCTGGCCGCGCCGGTCGTCGTCGACGGCCTGGATCCGGGTGGTGTAGGAGATCTCGGTGAAGCCGTCGGCGAGCCCGGCGCCGAGCGCGACGACGAGGAAGAGCGGGGTCGGCAGCCCGGTGAAGGCCAGGATGAAGCAGGTGGACATCAGCGCGGTGCCGACCGCGAAGGCCCGCTCGCCCGGCTCCCGGCCGCGTTTGACGAGCAGTCGGGAGACCAGCTGGTGGGCGCCCAGGCTGCCGACCGCCCAGGTGGCCCAGAACAGGCCCAGCACGGCGGCCGGGTTGTCCGGGGACGTCCGGGTCGCGAACACCGGCAGGCCGATGTTGTGCGCGGCCGAGCCGAAGGCGTCGACCAGCCGGATGGCGACCATCGCGCCGATCACCGGCAGGGTGCGCAGTAGCACCAGCCCGGCGAACCGCCCGCCCGGCTCGGCCGCCGGGCGCGCCGTCGCTCCGTCGCGCTCGGCCCGGGTGCGCAGCGGCAGTCGCAGCACGACCGTGCCGAACACGACGAAGCTGGCGGCGTCGGTGAGCAGCGCGGCCTGGAACCCGGCCCAGGCCACCAGCACGCCGGCCGAGGCGAACCCGAGCACCATCGCCGTCGAACGCCCGGTCACCAGCACCCCGTTGGCGCGGGCCCGGTGCTCCGGGCCGACCATCTCGGGCACGCTGCTGCGCAGCGCGACGGCGCTGAGCGTGCCGGCCGCGCCGAAGAGCAGGGCCAGCGGGTAGAGCACCGGGATCCGCAGGTGGTCGGGGACGATCGCGAGCGCCACCAGGCCGGTGGCCTGGGTGAAGGCGCAGCCGACCATCAGCAGCCGGCGGTCGAGGCGGGCGACGACGCGTCCGGCGAGCACGCCGGCGCCGAAGCCGCCGAGCAGACGCAGCGTCAGGTACCCGGCGGTGCCGAGGGCGTTGCCCGCGGCCTCGTAGGCGAAGAGGCTGAGCGCGACCATGTTGAGCTGGCTGCCGTAGCTGGAGACGGCGTCTCCGACGGCGAGCCGGTAGAACGGCCTGGGCAGGGCGCTCGTGGCGGTACCCCGGCTCGGAACGGTGTGATCCCCCACGACGGCTCCATTGCCATGTGACATTTCATTTGGATCCTAGGGCGGAGCCGTCGGCGGGATCAAGGGGTTCGACCGCTCACGGCGCTAAGACCATACGACGGTACGCCGTCAATTCGGACCGGAACATTCACTTCCGGCCACCCGGCGCCCGGGCATGGCCGACCGAGGCGCCCTGGCGACGGCCGGCCGCTGTCGCCGGGCGGTTCGCGGGCGTACGGTGGCCACACGGTGGTGCGCAGTGCGGTCGCGCGCCCGTCGGGGCGCGGGACGGCGGTGCCACCGCCCCGCGATGGCACGCCCCGCCGGAGACCGCGATGGCTGATCCCCTGGCCGACCGCATGGCCTTCTTCACCACGCCCCGGCACCCCCGTGAGCGCCGGGACCCGCAGGAGCGGCTGGGAGACTGGCGCGAGGTCTACCGGGAGGGCGCGACGCTGCCGGTCGCCGGTGACCAGGCCGCCCGCTGCATGGACTGCGGCCTGCCCTTCTGCCACCACGCCTGCCCGCTCGGCAACCTCGTCCCGGACTGGAACACCCTGGTCGCCCACGACGACTGGCACGCCGCCGCCGCGCGTCTGCTGGCCACCAACAACTTCCCCGAGTTCACCGGCCGGCTCTGCCCCGCCCCGTGCGAGAGCGCCTGCGTACTGGCGATCGACGCGGAGGCCGTGACGATCAAGAACATCGAGCTGGCGGTCGCCGACCGGGCCCTGGAGAGCGGCTACGACCTGCCGCAGCCGCCTGAGCGGCTGACCGGTCTGCGGGTGGCCGTGGTCGGCTCGGGCCCCGCCGGGCTGGCCGCCGCCCAGCAGCTGACCCGGGCCGGCCACACCACGACCGTCTACGAACGCGCCGACCGGATCGGCGGCCTGCTGCGCTACGGCATCCCGGCGTTCCGGCTGGAGAAGCACCGGCTGGACCGGCGGATCGACCAGATGCGGGCCGAGGGCACGGTCTTCCGCACCGGCGTCGCGGTCGGCCACGACCTGCCCGCCGACGAACTGCGCGCCCGCAGCGACGCGCTGGTGGTCGCGGTCGGCGCGACCCGCTGCCGCGACCTCCCGGTACCCGGCTGCGAGCTGGCCGGCGTGCACCAGGCCATCAGCTACCTGACCCTCGCCAACCGGGTCGACGAGGGCGACTACCCCGTCTCGCCGGTCTCCGCCGAGGGCCGCCACGTAGTGATCGTCGGCGGCGGCGACACCGCCGCCGACTGCCTGGGCACCGCGCTGCGCCAGCGGGCCGCGACGGTCACCCAGTTCGACATCAACCCCCGCCCGCCCGGACGCCGAGCCTCCGGCCAGCCCTGGCCCGTGCACCCTAGGGTCTACCGGGTGACCACCTCGCACGAGGAGGCCGGCGGCCCGGCCGCCGAGCCCCGGGTGTTCGCGGCGGCCACGGTGGGGTTCGAGGCGGGCCCGGACGGCCGGCTGGCGGCCGTCCGCTTCGCCGAGGCGCGGCGGGGCGACCGCAGCCCCCGGCCCGGGACCGAACGCACCCTCCCGGCGGACCTCGCCCTACTGGCCCTCGGCTTCGCCGGCCCGGGCTTCCCCGGCGCCGGCTTCTCCGGGCCCGGCCGGGACGGCGGGCTGGTCGGCCAACTCGGCCTCGCCGTCGGCCCGCGGGGCACCCTCGTCCGCGACGAGGAGTTCGCCGGCGGGGCGGACGGCGTGTTCGTGGCGGGCGACGCCGGGCGCGGCCAGTCGCTGATCGTCTGGGCGATCGCCGAGGGCCGGGCGGTGGCGGCCGCCGTCGACCGCCACCTGCGCGGGCGCACCGAACTGCCCGCACCGGTCTCGCCGTCCGACGGCCCGCTCACCGTCTGAGCGCCCGCCGCGTCGCCGCCCGCCGCGTCGCCGCCCGCCGCGTCGCCGCCCGCCGCGTCGCCGCCCGCCGCGTCGCCGCCCGCCGCGTCGCCGCCCGCCGCGTCGCGGTCCGAGGCCCTCGCCGCCGCCGAGCAGCCGCGCGGGCCCTCACCGCCGCTGCGCCGCCCAGGCCGGTCAGACGAGTTCGAGCACCAGCTTGCCGGTGTTCTCGCCCCGGAAGAGCATCTGCAGGGTCTGCGGGAAGTCGTCCACCGTGCCCCGGACCACGTGCTCCAGCACCTTGATCCGCCCCTCGGCGATCCAGCCGCCGAGTTCCCGCGCGGCCTCCTTGTAGCGCGGCGCGTAGTCGAACACCACGAAGCCCTCCATCCGGGCCCGGCGCACCAGCAGCGACAGGTAGTTCGACGGCCCCCGGACGTCGGTGGCGTTGTACTGGCTGATCGCGCCGCAGACGACCACCCGGGCGCGCATCGCCAGGCAGGCCAGGGCGGCGTCCAGGATCTCCCCGCCGACGTTGTCGAAGTACACGTCGATGCCGTCCGGCACCAGGGTGCGCAGCGCCTTCCGGACGTTCCCGGCGCGGTAGTCGACCGCCGCGTCGAAGCCGAGCTCGTCCGTCAGCACGGCGCACTTCTCGGCGCCGCCGGCGATGCCGACGACCCGGCAGCCCTTCGCCTTGGCGATCTGGCCGACCATGCTGCCCACGGCGCCCGCGGCGCCGGAGACCACCACCGTCTCGCCCTCCTTCAGCGCGCCGACGTCCAGCAGGCCGAAGTACGCCGTCATGCCCGGGCTGCCGAGCGCGCCGAGGAAGGTCGACGGCGAGGCGAGCGCGGGGTCGATCCGCACGGCGCCCTTCCCGTCGGAGACCACGTGCTCCTGGACGCCGAAGAGGCCCGCGACCAGGTCGCCGATGGCGAAGCCGGGGTGGTTGGACTCGGTGACCTCGACGACCGACCCGGCCCGCATCACCTCGCCGATCCCGACCGGCGGCAGGTAGGAGGGGCGGTCGTCCAGCCAGCCGCGCATCGCCGGGTCCAGCGAGAGGTAGCGGGTTCGGCCGGCGAACCGGCCCTCGCCCGGCGCCGCGGCGGCCTCGGTGACGTGTTCCCAGTCCTCGGGGCCGATCTCGCCCACCGGCCGGCGGGCGAGGCGGATCTGACGGTTCTCTGCGGACAACATGGCGGCTCCCGGTGGCTGGACTGAGCTGGACCGCGGTACGGCGGACCTCGCGCGACGAGGGAGAGTCTAAGCAAGCGCTTAGTCAGTGCGCCAGGGCGGGACCGGAGGTCCCGCCTCCGACCCGGCCCGGACGCTGCCGACCGGGTCGGCCTGCGGGCTGTTCGGGCGAGGCGCGCCGGTCGGACGGAGGTCGGCCGCTACCTTCTGGCGGGGGCGGGACGACCGGACGACGCGCACGGGAGAGCCATGACTTCGAAGCGGCCCGAGGGCGGGGTGGCGGTGGTACGGGTACGGGCCTGGCAGGTGCTCCGCAACCCCAAGGTCTGGATGGTCCCGACCGTCATCGTCGGCACGGTGGCCTTCCTGCTGTCGCTGCTCTACCTGGGCGGCATCATCAACCCCCGGGCGGACCTGCACCGGTTGCCGATCGGCCTGGTCAACGCCGACCAGGGGGCCGTCGTGGCGGGCCAGCCGCAGAACCTCGGCGCGCAGATCACGGCCGGCATCGCGGCCGCGCCGGACCCGCAGGGGCAGGTCTCCTGGCGGCTGCTCGACCAGGCCGCCGCCGACGACCAGCTGGCCTCGGGCAAGCTCGCGGGCGCGCTGGAGGTCCCGGCCGGCTTCACCGCCGCCGTGGCCGCGCTGGGCGCGCCCGCGCAGCCGATGCCGCCGCGGCCCACGCTGACGGTGCTGACCAACCCCGGGGTGGGCAGTCTCGCGTCCTCGCTGGCCTCCTCGATCACCCAGGCTGCCGCGCAACAGGCCTCGACGCAGCTCGGCAAGACCCTCACGGCGCAGGCGCAGGCGCAGGCGCAGGCCCAGCCGGCGGCCGGCGGCGGCGCGGCGATCAACGCGACGCTGCTCCAGCTGGCCGACCCAGCGGCCGTCGAGGTCAAGGTCGGCCACCCCATCGGCCCGCACAGCGGGCTGGGCCTGACGGCGTTCTACTACACGCTGCTCCTCGTGCTGGCCGGCTTCCTCGGCGCCAACGTGATCAGCAACGGTGTGGACGTGGCGCTCGGCTACGCGGCCAGCGAGCTGGGGCCGCTGCGGATGCAGCACCCGCTGGTGCCGATCAGCCGCACCCAGACGCTGACCGTCACCTGCGTGATGTCCGTCTGCCTCTCGGTGCTGACCTCCAGTCTGGTGATGCTGGCGACCGTGGTGGTGCTCGGGATGGACGCCTCGCACCTGCCGCTGCTCTGGGTCTTCTCGGTCTGCGCCAGCGCGGCGGTCGGGCTCGGCGCGCAGGCCCTGATCGCCGCGTTCGGCGGGATCGGGCAGCTGATCAGCATGTTCGTCTTCATCGCCCTGTCGCTGCCGTCCTCCGGGGCGACCATCCCGCTCCAGGCGCTGCCGACCTTCTACCGGGGGCTGGCGGTGTTCGAGCCGATGCGCCAGCTCAGCGACGGCGTCCGGGCCATCCTCTACTTCGACGCGCAGGCCGACGCCGGGCTGGCGCGGGCCTGGGTGATGATCGCGATCGGCACGGTCGCGGCCCTGGTCTTCGGCTTCGCGATGACCACCTACTACGACCGCAAGGGCCTGCACCGGTTCCATCCCGAACCGAGCTGACCCGCCGGATGTCCCGCCGAGACTCATGTCCCAGTGGGACATTTCCGGGTGTACGGTGGACGACGTGAGCATCGAAGAGGCAGCGGGAGCGGCCCCCGAGGGCCGGCGCGAACGCAAGGCACGCCGAACCCGGGAGTCGCTGGCCGCCGCGGCCCTGCGGCTGGTCCTGGAGCGGGGCCTGGCCGCCGTCTCCGTGGAGGACGTCACCGACCTGGCCGACGTCTCCCGGCGCACCTTCAGCCGGTACTTCCCCTCCCGGGAGGACGCCGTACTGGACTGCCTGCGGGCCGACTTCGCCCGGATCAACGCGGCCCTGGCCGAGCGCCCCGCCGCCGAGACCCCGCTGACCGCGTACCGCGCGGCCCTGCGGGTCTGGCTGCGGGACGACCTCGACCCGGCCTGGCACCGGCGCCCCGGCGTCCGCGAGCTGTTCGGCCTGATCGCCGCGGAACCCGCGCTGACCGCCGCCTACCGGCGGATCTGCGTCGACGAGGAGGAGGCGTCCATCCGGATCGCCGCCGCCCGGCTCGGCCTGGACGCCGAGCACGACCTGCGCCCGGCCGTCGCCATCGGCCTCGGGGTCGCGGCCCTCCAGGCCGCCTCCCGCGCCTGGGTCCGGCACCCCGCGACCGGCGCGGCCGCCCCCGACCTGCCCGACCTGCTGGAGCAGGCCTTCGAGCTGCTCACCGCCGAGCCGCCACCCGACGGCACGGCGGTGTGAACGAGCGCGCCCACCCGGCGTGCACCGGTACGAAAGGAACGACCGCCATGACCGGCATCGACTACACCCAGGAGTTCACCGGCCGGACCGCGCTGGTCACCGGAGGCGCCTCCGGCATCGGCCTCGCGGTGGCCCGGCGACTGGCGGCCGGCGGCGCCGCCGTCGCGATCGCCGACTTCGACGCCGCGGGCGCCCGCGAGGCCGCCGCCGAGCTGACGGCCGCCGGAGCCCGCGCCCTGGCCGTCGAAGTGGACGTCACCGACCCGGAGTCGGTGCGCGCCGCCGTCCGGGCCACCGTCGACGGGCTCGGCGCCCTCCACCTGGCCGTCAACAACGCCGGCATCGCCGGGGCGGCCGCCCCCACCGGCGCCTACGAGCCCGAGGACTGGCGGCGGGTGCTGGCCACCAACCTGGACGGCGTCTTCTACTCGCTGCGCTACGAGATCCCCGCCATCCTCGCGGCCGGCGGCGGCGCGGTCGTCAACATGGCCTCGATCCTCGGCACCAACGGCTTCGCCGGCTCGCCCGCCTACGCCGCCGCGAAGCACGGCGTGGTCGGCCTCACCAAGACGGCCGCCCTGGAGTACGCCGCCCAGGGCGTGCGGATCAACGCCGTCGGCCCGGGCTTCATCGACACGCCGCTGCTGCGCGACGCCGACGCCGCCGCCCGCGACGCGCTGGTCGCGCTGCACCCGGCCGGCCGGCTCGGCCGCGCGGAGGAGGTCGCCGAGCTGACCGCCTTCCTGCTGTCCGACCGGGCCTCCTTCGTCCACGGCAGCTACCACCTGGTCGACGGCGCCTACGCGGCCCGCTGACCCGGCCGATTCCGGGGGGACACCGCACACCGCGCGCACCGGAAGCCCGTCCCGAACGCGCCCGCACCGAAGGAGAGTCACGACGATGAAGGCAGTCCAGTACCGCACGGCCGGCGCCGCCCCCGAGGTGGTCACCGTCCCCGATCCGGAGCCCGGCCCCGGGCAGGTCCTGCTGAAGGTCACCGCTGCGGGCGTGTGCCACTCCGACATCGCCGTGATGAGCCTGCCCGCCGAGCAGCTGTCCTTCCCGCTGCCGCTGACCCTCGGCCACGAGGGCGTCGGCACCGTCGCGGCGCTCGGCGCCGGAGTGACCGGCTTCACCGAGGGCGACCCGGTCGCCGTGTACGGGCCCTGGGGCTGCGGCAGCTGCGCCAAATGCGCGGAGGGCAAGGAGAACTACTGCCTGCGCGCCGCCGAACTCGGCATCCGCCCACCGGGCCTGGGCGCCCCGGGCGCGATGGCGGAGTACATGATCGTCGACGACCCGCGGCACCTGGTCCCGCTCGGCGGTCTCGACCCGGTGCGGGCCGTCCCGCTGACCGACGCCGGTCTGACGCCCTATCACGCGATCAAGCGTTCGCTGGGCAAGCTGGTGCCGGGCAGCACCGCCGTGGTGATCGGCACCGGCGGCCTCGGCCATGTCGCGATCCAGCTGCTGCGCGCGATGACGGCGGCCCGGGTGGTCGCCCTGGACGTGACCGAGGAGAAGCTGGCCCTGGCCCGGGCCGTGGGCGCGCACGAGACGGTGCTCTCGGACGCCGCGGCACCGGCGGCCGTCCGCGCCCTCACCGGCGGCGTCGGCGCCCAGGTGGTGCTCGACTTCGTCGGCGCCCCGCCGACGGTGGCCTCGGCCGGCGCGATGGCGGCGGTGGAGGGCGACGTGACGATCGTCGGCCTCGGCGGCGGCTCCCTGCCGGTCGGCTTCGGCACCCTCCCGTACGAGGTGTCGGTGGCCTCCCCGTACTGGGGCACCCGACCCGAGCTGATCGAGGTGCTGGACCTCGCCCGGGCCGGCGCGGTCGAGGTGCACGTCGAGACCTACGGCATCGACGAGGCCCCGCTGGCGTACGAGCGCCTGCACGCCGGGCTGATCAACGGCCGCGCGGTGATCCTGCCGAACGGCTGAGCGCGGGACCGGGGGGGGGGGGGGGGGGGGGGGGGGGGGGGGGGGGGGGGGGGGGGGGGGGGGGGGGGGGGGGGGGGGGGGGGGGGGGGGGGGGGGGGGGGGG